>PLGF01000019.1 GCA_003138485.1 Verrucomicrobiales bacterium
CGAACCTAATGAATTAACCCACAAATTCTGCTGACCAAACGAAAGATGAATGTGCCGCACTCGGCCCCTCGCTACTCGTTGACTTGAACCACTTTGGCGGGGGCGAAGCCGTTGAACCAGGTGGCGGAGGCGTTGCTGTAGGCGCCGATGGCTTCGCAATAGACCAGGTCGTCCAATTGCAGTTCGGGCAAATCCTCCGACAGTGAGATCGTGTCCAGCGCGTCGCAGGTCTGGCCGAATACGGCGCAGATTTCCGGCTGGCCGCGCTTGAAGGCTTTGAGGTGATACTGGCAATGATCGAAGATGATGCCGGAGAAGGTGTGGTAAACCCCGTCGTCTATGTAATAGCAGGTCTTGCCGTCCCGCCGAGCTTTGCCGATGACTTTGGCAATGGAGGTCGCCGCCGAAGCGACGACGAACCGGCCCGGTTCGGCTATGATGTCGGTTTCCTTGGAAAAGAGGCGCTCGATCTCCGCGTTGATTTTCCGGGCCAGGACTTCAATGGATTCGACGTCGCGATGATAAGGGGCGGGGAAGCCGCCGCCGATGTCCAGAATTTTGATCTTGTGGCCCCGCGCCTCGGCCTCCTGCATCACGCTGGCCGAGATGTTCAGGGCCTGGACGAAGTTCTCGAAGTTCATGCACTGGCTGCCCACATGGAAGCTCAACCCCTCCACCACCAAGCCAAGGTCGAAGGCGGCCTGTATCAGCGTCACCGCCTCGCTGGGGTCCGCGCCAAATTTGGACGACAGCTCGACGACCGAGCCGGTGTTGGGCACGCGCAGGCGCAGCACGACGCCGGCGTGGGGCGCGAAGCGTTTGATCTTCTTCAACTCGTTGAGGTTGTCGTAGGTGACCAGCGGCTTGTATTGGTCCAGCGCCTCGAGCGTTTCGCGGGGCTTGGTCGGATTGGCGTAGATGATTTTGTCCCAGATGAAATCCTGCTGTTCGCGGGCGGGGAGGTCCTTGATGTTCTCGTACACCAGCCTGAATTCCGCCAGCGACGCCACATCAAAGCTGGCCCCGATCTTGTAGAGGCTGCGGACGATGGCCGGCTCCGGGTTGGCCTTGACGGCGTAATAGGCCTGAACGCGGGGCATGTGCCGGTGGAAAGCCTTGTAGTTGGCGCGAACGACGTTGTGATCGATCACCACAACGGGCGTGCCCTCTTTGCGGGCGATCTCCTTTAATTGCTTGCGCGTCATTCTCCTAAATCACCGGCTCGGACCCGTCGAGCATCTTCACCTTGTTGTGGGCGAAATACTCCTTGGTCAAAGACTTGACCAACTGGGGCCGCTTGTCATAGAGGCGCTTGAGCGGGCGTTTGGCGTGCCGCGCCAGCGCGTAATGCGTGATGATCGGCAGCGCGATGCTCGTGTCCGTGTAGCAGACCACCGCGTCCGGCAAACGGTCCGGGTCCACCTTCCCCCAACTGACCGCCTCGCTGGGCGTCGCGCCCGAAAGGCCCCCGGTGTCCGGGCGGGCGTCGGTGATCTGGAAGAAATAATCCTGGCCGTACTCCCTCATCCGCAGGACTTCCTGAATCTGCGGCTCGGTTTGGAGCATGAAGTTCTTGGGGCTTCCGCCGCCCATGAGCATGACGCCGCTCTTGCCGCCGGCCCGCTTGGCGCCCAGGACGATGGCGGTCGTTTCATTGACATCAATGGCGGGATTCATCCGCAGCTTGTTGCCGCGCAGTTCGACTCCGGCGACGTTCATGCCGATGGTCGAATCGCCGGGCGAGGAGGTGTAGCAGGGGACGCCGGCCCGGTAGGCGGCCGCCATCACCGAAACATCCTTCAGCCCGGCCTTGCGTTCCCATTCGGCGGCGTAGCGGCCAATCAAATAATGCAATTCAGCCGTGCCCATTTCCCTCTGAAATTCAGGCTGGATGAGAATGTTGCGCAGGATTTCGTCCGTCGCCATCAGGCAGTCGCTGTAGCCGATGAGCACGTCATAAACGCGCACGATGTCGTTGGTGCGCAAATCGGTGTCATTAAAGAGATGGCTGCCAACGTGGACGGGGAAATTGAGGGCGAAATGCAGATCGTGGTAGAGGATGGCTCCGGTGCTCACGATCCAGTCCACGAATCCGGCTTTGATCAGCGGCACGATGGAGGAACAGCCCAGGCCGGCGGGCGTCAACGCGCCCGACAAGCTCATCCCCAGCGTCACATCCGGTTGGAGCATCCGCTCCGTGTACAAGCGGCACACCTCGCGCAGGCGCGCCGAATTGTAGGCCAGGAAGCAATCATCCATGAGGTCGGGGAACTTCTCCTTGCCGGTGATGCCCTTGGGCATGATGCGTTTGCCGGCCAGATACTTGTCCCGGTTGGGGCATTTCTTCTGGCGCAGCCAATCGGGCGCGTCGGTCAAATCTTCACGGTGACGGCTTGTTCTCTTGGTGCTCATAAATTTCAATGCAATCAAATAATCTATTTCGCGCAGACTATACGCGGCCTTCCCGGTTGCCAACCCTTTAGTTGCATTTGTTGGCCAAAAACAACAGGTTGGTGCTTGATTTCAAAGGTTTTCAGAGTATTATGTTGTTTATGACGCAAACAAAGATTTCAAAGGCGTTTCAAACGACGATTTCGGCGGAAGCGATTCGGGCGCTCGGATTGCGGCCCGGCCATCGCGTCAACCAGATTGTCGAGGGCGGAAGGCTGATCTTGGAACTCGTCGAAGACGCGGACGCCCTGGCCGGCTCGCTGGGGAAGGGCAGGCGCGGGCATTCCGTTGACGAGATGAATGCCGCGGGGACAAAGGGCATCGCGAAAGCCGGCGCGGCGGGATTGGAGGAGGACCTGTAAATGGCTGCGTCCATTGCGATTGATGCCAGCGTGGTGGTCCGCTACCTGACTGGCGATGAGAAAACCCAGTCCGCTGCCGCCGCCGATCTTTTCCGGGCGGCGCAATCCGGCAAGGTCAAGCTGGTGATTCCAACCTCAACGATTCAGGAGACGGTCTATGTGCTGGAACGCCTTTACGACCTTGATGCCGCCGCCATAGCGCCGAGGTTGATTTCCCTGTTGACCCTTCCAAACGTGAACACGCCGGACAGCCGCTGGGTTGTGGAAGCCCTCCAGTTTTATCGTGTGAAGAATAGCGATTTTGGCGACGCGCTTCTCTGCGCCTTCGCCCGCTCCGAAGGCTGCGACGTGGCCACGTTCGACAAAGGGATAGTCAGGAAGTTCCCCGAAGTCGCCGTCCATACCCCGGCAGAGTGCCTCGCAAAAAAGCCCCAAGCGGGCACCAAGGGAGAGCAGAACTAGGGCTGGGGAGTTGATCAGACCATATTCTCTCTTGTGCGACATTATAGGCGGGGTGGGAAGCGCGTGAATCCAAAAGCAAACACTCATGACCTTGCACTGGAGGCCGGTTCCTTGGCAAACCTGCTACGCCGGGACAACAATCAATAATATGCGCTTATGCGGGACCCTCTGCCGCTCGACCTCGCTGCGTTGTTGAACAGTTTGGCCCCAAACCGTCCTATTGGGATACAAGCTGAACTGCTACTCACAAGGACAGCCTGCCTTCGTGCCCCGATTCCTCATGACCGTTTTCTATTAATACAAGGGCCTGTTCGGTTATTGCGAGAGTAAAGAAAGTCTCCGCATTTTTTGCCCACGGCGGAAGGGGCAGTTCGCGTATCCGGCTGAAGAAGCGCGTCTGTGGGTTCCGGCGCCCGTTCACCAGACGAACGGGATCAGGCGGAAGCGCGTGCGCAGGCAGTATTCGGCATGGCCGGGCAACTCCCGGCGAAGGACTTTTTCTTCGTTCTGAAGGGGTACATGTATCGGGCTTGCGACGCGGATGAGGGTGCGGCAGGATGCGGTCATGCCACATCAGAGGCGGCGTAAATGAACCCTGGAACTCCATTGGCCGCGCCAGACGTCATCGTCATCGGTTCCGGGATCGGCGGTCTTACGATCGCGAGCTTGCTGGCACAGTTGCAGCGCAAACGGGTGTTGGTGCTGGAACGGCATTTTCAACCCGGCGGTTTCACCCATCAATTCAGCCGCGGCAAGTATCATTGGGACGTCGGCCTGCATTACGTCGGAGAGATGGACAAGGATTCAATCATTCGACAGATGTTTGACTTGGTGACACGTTCGCAGGTGGAGTGGGCGCGCCTGCCCGAACCGTTCGAACGGTTTTCCTATCCGGGCTTTGAGTTTGATGTGTATGGCGATCCGCAACGGTATGCCGCGGACTTGATTGAACGCTTTCCCGCTGAACGAGCGGCCATCCGCGCTTACTTTAAAGATCTGAGCCGGGCGGCCCGGGCGATGAACTTCACCGCGCTTGAAACGAACACCCAAGGTTGGCTGCGCGTTTTGATGACCGCGGGCCGGCTTTGGACGGGCCGGCATCTCTCCGCGACGACCAAGGATTATCTGGAAGGCCGATTCGGGGATCCGATGCTGCGGGCGGTTTTGGCTTCGCAGTGGGGCGACTACGGATTGCCGCCGGCTGCGAGCGCTTTTCCGGTTCATGCCACCATTGCGCATCATTACCTGAATGGGGCCTATTACCCGGTCGGCGGAGCGGGTGGCATTGCCGGGAGTGTGCGGAAAATTGTTGAGGAGGCCGGCGGGCAGATCCTGCTCCGGCGCGACGTCACTGAAATCATCATTGAAAATGACCGCGCCACAGGCGTCCGCGTCGCGGCGCCCGGGACAATCACCGAGGAATATCGCGCGCCGGTGGTCGTCTCCGACGCGGGAGCCGCGGCGACTTTTCTGCGACTGGTGCCGCAATCGCATCCTGTTCCCTTTCGCGACGAGCTTCGTCAGTTTGTGCAACAGCATCCGCCGACGGCGCACGCTTGTCTCCATGTTGGATTCTCGGCCGATCCGCGCTCGATTGGGATTCAGGGCGGCAACGTCTGGATATATCAGCATAGGGACCACGACGCATCCTTTGCGCGGCGGGGCGCGGCGCTCGAACAAGGCGCCCCCGAGCAGGCTTACGTTTCGTTCCCTTCCCTGCGCGACCCACTGGCTGTGGCGCACACCGCGGAGATCATTACGTTCGCCGACTATGATCAATTTGCGCGCTGGCGCGGCCAACCCTGGTTGCATCGAGATGAGGAATACAGTCAATTCAAAGAGCGAATTGCCGACGGGCTGCTGCGACTGGTGGAGTCGCGCCTGCCCGGTTTTTCTTCGCTTGTCGCGGAGCGGGAACTTTCCACGCCGATCACGACCGAGCACTTCACCGGGCATCACGGGGGCGCCATCTATGGATTGACGGGGTTTCCCGGACGGCTCAAACGCGGGACCGGCAACTGGACAAGAGTGAGGACGCCCATTCCCGGGCTTTATCTTACTGGCGTGGATACAATGAAAACGGCTGGAATCGTTCCCGGCATGCTTTCCGGGATTGTCGCGTTAAACGCCTTGCCAGGGGGCCTCTCTCTTGCCTCAGTGTTTAGGGAAGCCCGCCGGCGCGCGCGCGCAAAGAAAACCCCCCTGTGACTTTGCGTTTTACATTTTGCCGTGGCGCAGCATGGCGAGCAGGAGCCAGAAACCCATCAGGCCCGCCAACAGGTAGCCCAGGACGCCCAGGACCGACATGTCATGCCAGAGCGGGGGCACGCGGGCGTGGACGATCACGGCGGAAGCGATGATGAGGGCGGACAGGACCAGGGAGAAGGCCAGGCGGTTGACGACGCGTTCGAGGGTGTTGAGCAATGAATCCAGGCCGTGATGCCGGATGACAAACCGGGCGCGCCCCTCTTTGATTTGCGCCATCAACTGCCGCGTCTCCAGCGGCAGGTCGCGCAAGAGGCTGCTCATCTCCCCGCCGAATTGCGCCCATTGCCGCAGGAGGCGGCGCGGCGCCATTTGCCGCAGCCGCACTTGCAGCATGAAGGGACGCGCTTGGGCCAGGATGTCGTGCCCCGGTTCGAGCCGGGTGACCAGGTTCTCCACCAGGGCCAGCGCCTTGAGCATGACGGACAGGTCGGGCGGGATGGTCAGGTTGTAGCGCGCCGTCAAATAGAACAACTGGCTGACCAGCCGCCCGAACACCATCTCCCCGATGGGCCGGTAGAAATTGCGGTGGATGAATTCCGCCACGTCCGCCTCGAATCCCTGCTGGGGCGGGTCCAGGTCGGCATGGGCCAGCTTCAGCAGCGCGCCTGCGGTGGCCGATTCGTTGCGCTCGGAAATGCCGATGACGAAGGAGGCGAAGGTCTCGC
This sequence comes from Verrucomicrobiales bacterium, assembly GCA_003138485.1. Lineage (GTDB taxonomy): Bacteria > Verrucomicrobiota > Verrucomicrobiia > Limisphaerales > Palsa-1400 > PLGF01. The sequence goes on from PLGF01000019.1 coordinate 6,209, forward strand.
GCGTCCGCCGGTCCAGGAAGCCCATCATGCCGAAATCCAGGAAACAGATCCGGTTGCCCGGCAGGACGTGGATGTTGCCTGGATGCGGGTCGGCGTGGAAGAAGCCGTGGACAAATATCTGTTTCATCACCAAATCGGTGATGCGCGTGGCAATCTCGTGGCGGTCCAGCCCTGCGGCGTCCAGGCCCTCGAAGTTGGAGGCCTTGACGGCGTCGATCTGTTCCATCGTCAGCACGCGGCGGGTGGAAGTCTCAGAGAAAATCCGCGGAACATAAATCGTCGGTTCGTCCGCGAATTGATGGCCGAACCGTTCCAGGTGTGCGGCTTCGGCCCCAAAATCCAGCTCCTGCTCCATTTGCCGGGAGAATTCGGCCACGATCGCCGTCGGGCGATGGACCTGCCAGTCCTCGGCGTGTTTTTCCAGGAGGGTGGCCAGTTGGGCCATGATCCCCAAGTCCAACCGGACGGTTTTTTCCACGCCCGGCCGCTGGACTTTGATGACGCATTTTTCGCCGTTGAGCCGCACGGCGCGATGGACTTGCGCCATGGAAGCGGAGCCGATGGGGGTCTGCTCAATGGAAAGAAAGAAGTCCGTGTGGGGACGTTTCAATTCGGATTGGAGCACGGCCAGGACCTGGTCAAAAGGAACGGGGGGCACTTGATCGTGCAATTTGGCCAGTTCGGCGATGAAGGCCGGCGGCAACAGGTGGGTGCGGGTGGAGAGGAGTTGGCCAAGCTTGACAAAAACGGGGCCAAGTTCCTCGAAGGCGCGGCGCAGGCGCAGCGGCGCGGGCAGTTGGGCGACATCTTCCCCCGCCTTGCCCATTTTGCGAAAGGGCATCCTTGGCAACGGCAGCCGTTGGGCCAAATCTTCGTAGCCATAGCGCAGGAAGACGCCGACAATGGCGCGGTAGCGCTGGGCGTGTCCGACGGCCAGGCCTATTTTTCTAAAGCGACTGAACAACAAGCGGCAGTGAACCCTTTCCCCGTCACAGTAGCACCGTCGGGGCCGTCTTAAAAGCGCTTTGTGCGCGCTGGACAGAACCGCGGGCAGCGGGCACTTTCGGGAAGGTCGAAGGACAAAGAATCAACATGTCGCAATCTCCGCCCCTTCACCGGGGCATAACATCGCGGAACCTGAAATCAGCGGTTTATGTGCTCGAGGGGCTTAACGCCGTCTCGACGACGCTGTTTTTTTACTATCTCTACTTCTACACGCAGGCGCAATTCAAGTTTGGGGCGCTGGAGAACCTGATCCTGGCGGGCTGCCTGGGTTACTCCTATGCCTGCGGCGCCTACCTGGCCGGACGCTTCGCGCAACGGTTCGGTTATTTCGCCGCTGTCAAACTTGGCGTGGCGATGATGATGGCGGCGTTCCTGGCGTGCAGCCTGACAACTTCCCTGAAGCTGACGCTTGGCTTGGTGCTCTTGGGCCAGGCGGGCATGTGCCTGACCTGGCCGGCTTTGGAAGCCCTGGTCAGTGAAGGCGAACCGCCCGCGCGCCTCCAGGGTTTGCTGGGCATTTACAATTTCGTCTGGGCAACCTCCAGCGCGGTGGCCTATTTTTTCGAGGGCGATTTGCTGGAGCATTGGGGGCCAAAGAGCATGTTCTTCCTTCCGGCCGGCCTCTTGCTGGTGGAGTTCATCCTGGTGATCTGGCTGGAACGGGCCGCCCGCCGCGAGCCGCCCGCTGCGCCGGCGGACGCGCATCCCTTGTTGCATCCGGCTTCGGAAGGTTACCGTTCGCCGGTTTCGCCCAAGACATTCCTGAGAATGTCCCTGCTGGCCAATCCGATGGCTTACCTGGCCATAATCACGATCATTGCGATGACGCCGACCCTGGCCCGGCGGCTGAATTTTTCGCCCAAGGTGGCGGGGTTCATGTTTTCGATATGGTTCTTCTCGCGGGCACTGGCGTTTGTCGGATTGCGGCTCTGGCCGGGATGGCATTACCGGTTTCGATTCCTGGCCTGGGCTTACGCGGCCCTGATGGTTTCCTTTGGCGCGATGCTTGTGACGCTTGATTGGCGGGTCCTGGTCGTTGCCGAAGTGATCCTGGGGGCCGCGGTGGGGTTGATTTATTATTCCTCTCTTTTCTACTCAATGGACGTTGGCGACACCAAGGGCGAACATGGCGGCATCCACGAGGCCGCCATTGGCTTGGGCAGCGGCACCGGACCCGCGATGGCGGCTTTGGCCTTGACGTTGTTCCCGCAGCACAGCGCCAGCGGCGCGTGGGGAGTCTCCGTGGTGCTGTTGCTGGGGCTGGGAGCCCTTTTTTACATGCGGTTCAAAGACCGGAAAGCCGGATGAATTGGCTCAATCACCCGCACGTGCAGACCAGGTTCCGATCACCCCAGACGTTGTCGATCCGGCCCGCGCCGGGCCAGAATTTGTGCTCGCGGGTCCACGGGGCGGGGAAGGCGGCGCGCTCGCGGGTGTAGGGGCGGTCCCACGGTTCGCGCGCCAGATCCAGAGCGGTGTGCGGCGCGTTTTTGAGCAGATTGTTGGTTGGTGAAACTTTGCCCGTTTCGATCTCCTCAATCTCCCCGTGAATCGCCACCAGCGCGTCGCAGAACCGGTCCAGTTCCCCGGCCGTTTCGCTCTCCGTCGGCTCGATCATCAGCGTTCCCGCCACCGGGAATGACACCGTCGGCGCGTGGAAGCCGTAATCCATCAGCCGCTTGGCCACGTCCTCGACCGTCACCGATTTGAATTGCCGCAAATCGACGATGCACTCGTGGGCGACAAAGCCGCTCCGGCCCTTGAAGAGCACCGGGAAATAAGGCTCCAGGCGGCGCGCGATGTAATTCGCGTTGAGGATCGCCATGCCCGTCGCCTCCGCCAGTCCAGTGCCGCCCATGAGCGCGATATAGACCCACGGCACGACCAGAATGTTCGCGCTGCCCCACGGCGCCGCCGAAACCGCGCCCACCGGGTCTTCCCCCCCGAGGTTCACCACCGGATGGCCGGGCAGGAATTCCACCAGGTGTTCCGCCACGCAGATCGGTCCCATCCCCGGCCCGCCGCCGCCGTGCGGAATGCAAAATGTCTTGTGCAAATTCAGATGACAAACGTCCGCTCCGATGTCGCCCGGACGGCAAAGCCCGACTTGCGCGTTCATGTTCGCGCCATCCATATAGACCAGCCCGCCGTTGTCGTGGACCAGGCGGCATAGCTCGCGGATGCCTTCCTCGAAAACCCCGTGCGTCGAGGGATAAGTCACCATCAAGGCGGCCAGGTCGTCTTTGTGGGCTTCGGCTTTGGCGCGCAGGTCGGCCAGATCGATGTTCCCGCCGGCGTCGCAGACCACGGGCACAATCTGGAAACCGGCCATCGCCGCGCTGGCGGGGTTGGTGCCGTGCGCGGAAGCCGGGATCAGGCAGACGCGGCGATGCGCCTGGCCGCGCGTCTGGTGGTATTTCTGAATGACAAGCAGCCCGGCGTACTCCCCCTGCGCGCCGGAATTGGGCTGGAGCGAGCAGCCGGCCAGGCCGGTGATTTCCACAAGCCATTCCTCCAGTTGCCGGAAAAGGGTTTGATAGCCGCGCGTCTGCGAAAGCGGCGCGAACGGGTGTATCCGCGCAAACTCCGGCCATGTGACCGGCAGCATCTCCGCCGTTCCGTTGAGCTTCATCGTGCAGGAGCCGAGCGGGATCATCGACGTTGTCAATGATATATCACGCCCTTCAAGCCGCTTCAAATACCGCGTCATCTCCGTTTCCGTGTGGCAGCCGTTGAACACCGCCTGCCGCAAAAAACCGCCCGCCCGCGCCAGGGGCGCCGCATACTCCGGCGCCGCTTTCTCCGCCAGTTCCCCCACCGAAAGCGCCGGCGGCTTGCCTCCGTTGAAAACGGCCAGGATGTCGGCCGCGTCCTTTTCGGTCGTCGTCTCGTCCAGCGAGATGCCGATGTGTTGCGCGTCGAACAGCCGGAAATTCATCCGGCGCGCCTCGGCTTCCCTGAGAATTTCAGCCCGCCGGTCGCCCACGTCGATTTTCAGCGTGTCAAAAACCGGCGCGTCCGCCGCCGGCGGCAATCCCGCCTGCCTGAGGCCCCCGGCGACTGCCGCTGTCAACAAACGCACGCGCCGGGCGATGGCCAGCAACCCCTCCGGCCCGTGATAAACGGCGAACATCGAAGCGATGCCGGCCAGCAGCGCCTGGGCCGTGCAGACATTGCTGGTCGCCTTTTCGCGGCGGATGTGCTGCTCGCGCGTTTGCAGCGCCAGCCGGAAGGCGCGGTTGCCCGCGGCGTCCTTCGACACGCCGACCAGCCGGCCCGGCAGCAGACGCTTCCACGCCTCGCTCGTGGCGAAAAACGCCGCGTGCGGCCCGCCGTATCCCAGCGGCACGCCAAACCGTTGCGAACTCCCCAGCGCCACGTCGGCCCCGAACTCGCCCGGCGGNNCAAATCCGCCGCCACCGCCAGCAGCGCGCCGGCGGCGTGCGCTTGTTGGGCGAAAGGCTCGTAATCAAAGATCGCGCCGTCCGTCGCAGGGTATTGAACCAGAGCGCCGAAAACCGACTCGTCGAACTTGAAACTCCGGTGGTCCCCCACGATCACTTCCACACCCAGCGGCAACGCCCGCGTCCGCACCACTTCAATCGTTTGCGGATGGCACAATTGCGACACAAAAAAAGCGCGCCGTCCGGGCCGGGCGTTCTGGCAGAGGTGCATCGCTTCGGCGGCGGCGGTCGCCTC
>PLGF01000128.1 GCA_003138485.1 Verrucomicrobiales bacterium
GAGCATTCGGCTCACTTGCTCCTCCGTCATCCCGTTCAATCTCCGCCGCAGGGCTTCGGCAATGCTCTCTCCTCGGTTCCGCTGTATTTTCCCAGCGTCCAAAAGTGCTGCCAGCCGTTGCAAGGCGGCAGACCGAAAGTCCTCTTCCGGGTCCGTGCCTGTTTCAGGTTCAAGAAATGAACCGGTAACACCCCCAGGGCCCCAGCCGAGATCCTCGTCGATCTCCGCCCCGGTCTGGCGATCAAACTGCCAAGCGCCGCAAATAATGCGATCTGCTGTCACCTCGGTCACCTTCAACCGCATCGGTTTTGGAATTCCTCCGAACCAGCGCAAGACAAAATCTCCAACTGCTATTTCTGCAAGTTCTTTGCTCATAATTCTTTCCCGATGCCGGATGACTGCTCAACCGCCGTGACGGCTGCGGGTGCGGGTCAAAAAACTTGGGCCGGAGGTTTACGATGGCGGAGCGCCGGCTTGCAGCCGGCTTTCGGCGGGATTTTTTGGGGAAAGCCGAGTGCAACCCGGCGCTCCGGATCCGGAAGTGTGAAATATCCAGGCTGCGACTACGACGGGATGGGGCCGTTTCATTGCGCAATGCGGTAGAACTGCCAGCCATGAGACTCCGCTCCGGGGTCAACCACAGACATCGGCGCGTTTGTGCAGGTAAAACTCAAAACGGGTGTCCAATTCACAAGGTTCGTTGAAGCCAGCAGGCTGCCTGCGTGGCCAACCGTGCCATAAAACTCAATTTGAAAACCGCCCGCCGTTAGGTATTTGAAAGTGTGAATCCACGGCGATGGAACTTGGCTGATCGTCAGCGCGCCGGTGGTGTTGACCGCGCTGAAATTGTTGGAAATCCCCAAACCACTCAAAACTGTATAAACATTCAAATTGTCCGCCAAGCCGGCCGTATTCCAAAGAAAAGTGACATCCTTGGACTGGCCCGGCGCCAGCGCCGCGATGGCCTGGCTGAACAGATTCGGTCCTGTCACGGAATCTTCGTTCAATGAAATTGTGGTTGGGCCGTTGCTGATCGCTCCGTCATTCACCACACTCACCGTCACAGCCAGAAGATTGGAAGTGACGCGGGACCAAGTCATTGACTGGACTTCCGTGTTCGGCTCCACAAGGGTGATTTGGGCCAGATTATTTGAGCGGTTAACGTCCGGAACAACCTGGTCGGGATCAACCACGGCAAACACCGTCACCGGGATGTTGATGGAAGGCACCTGCCAGTTGAAGGTCACAAGGTTCGAGCCTTGTGGGGGAATCGCGTTGGTCAGCGTTGCCCGGCCAATCTGCGAAGCCGGTTGCGCCGCGTTCAGATAAAACGCCACAACGACATTTGTTTCCACCTTGTCCCCAAGATTCAAGACCTCGACGCTCAGAGTTGCCGTTGAACCCGGCGTCGGATTGGCTGGATTGGCGTTGAACTGGGTCCCGTCCAAAGCCAAGTCTTCCCCGAGCGTGTAATAATAAGCCGCCAGGTCGGTGAGCGTGGTGTCCACCGAGTTGGTGGAGGAAACCATGGAACGGTTATAGACGGCGATGACTTCGTTCGTGCCGTAAAATGCCGCCGTCGTGCTGCGCTCGGTCTGCGGGTCATGCGTTAACTGCCTCGGCGAACCCCAGGTCTGGAAAATGGGATCGTAAAACATCACGAACAGGTCGGCATCATTCTCCGACGGTTCGGACCACAGTAATGCCAGCTTTCCGTCGCTGCTGCCGGCTAATTTGAAGTCAGCCAAATCGCTGGAATACTCGTTCGTAAGCACCACCGAGCGATTCGTCATGTTGAAATTCAAGACGCTGCTCAACTCCGCCCCTTTGAGCCATGTCAGCACCGTGTTGCCTTGCAGGTCGAACGACATCTGCGGGTTGTCGTCCGGCAGTTGATCGGATGTCAATTGGGTCAGCGTTCCCCACGTTCCGTTTTGGTAAGCCAGGCGAAACAACTCGTGCCCGTTTGCATTCGTGGAGTTGTCCACCGTATCCAGGCTCATCACCAGATTGGCGTTGGTGCCGTCGTAGGCGAGATCATATTTCACCAGGGCATGCGATACGATCGCCGCCAGTTGCGGCGCGCTCCACGCGCTGCCGTTCCACTTCGCAAACCAAATCTGATTCGGTGCAGTGCTGCTGCCATTCACGTCATTCGCCGGATTCGCAATCCATGTCAGCAAAACATTGTTCGTGCCGGGACCCGCCAGCTTCGGGCTACGGTCCAGGTAATCGTTGGTGCTGATTTGCTCCACGGAAAGCCATGTGCCCGTATTCGGATTTAACCAGGCAACCGAGATTTCGAGGTTCGTTTCCATGTCACCCACGGTGGCGGTATCAGGTTGCAATTTACCCTCATTCTCCCATGTCGCCACTGCCGAGCCATCGGCGAACGTCAAAATTCGCGGATGAAAATCCGCAGTGCCGTCGTCGGCCAGGGCGATGGGCATGCTCCAGAGCGTTCCGTTGAAAGTTGAAAACATCGCCATCGTGCGGTTCATGGACGCGCGATTGGTGTTGTCCTCCAAAAACACCAAATAAAGATTTGTGCCACTCGCCGAGCAGTTCGGGTCACCAAAGGGAATCACCGGACTCATCAGGATTTCAGGGTTGGCGCCGCCGCTGCCGGTTCCAAATGCCATTGGTCTTGCAATGCCGGGCGCAAAGACGCCGGACGCCGGATAATTCAGATACCCGCGCCCGAGCGGGGTTGGCCCGGTCTTGGAATTTGGAGACAGCGCAAACTCCCTAATTGACGAACTTCCGCTCTGAGGCCATTGCCATGTGTAGCCGGTAAAATCCTTTTCGAAGCCGAGGAAATACACTGTTACTCCAGCGCTCACATTCAGCGAAGAATTCTTTATTGTCGGCTGTTGCGGCCACTGCAAATCCATTTTGGAGCCGCCCTGCACCCAAGCTGCCGCTGAGGCAAAATCATTGATTCCGACCCCAAGCGAGCCACGCAGGCTCGGATCTGCATCGAGTTCCCCGCTCATACTCAAAGGCGAAGGCTGTACAAGTTGCAAAGTTGCATCAGCCGAAATGTCAGCGTTCACCTTGACAAACATCGGCACTGGCACCCCCCCAACCACGGCCACAAACGGCCAAGTTTGTTCGCCCGACGCATCCCCGCCTATTCCGACAGAAGCGTTGTTGTATTGCCATTGGCCGGCGCCCGGATTGTATTTCCAGCCACCGCTCAACGACACTTGGGACAAAGACAACGAAACCCCGCCGAAATCAGCTTCCGGCAAACTGTTCTCATCCTTCAGCGTGACGTTCGCTGCCCCGGCGCTGCTTACTCTGAAATCAATATCAGCCAGGTATTGCATGGCCATCGCAGTATTGCCAAAAACGGGAATGTCTCCGGGAATGGCCTGTGACGCCTCATCGAAAACCGTGGTGTTGAAAATGGATTCGTAATAAAAGTCGCCGCCCTCATCCACCGCTGTCAATGTCAAGGCCAGCGGCCCGGCCAACGGATTCGGCATCACCGTAAAGCCTGCCAGCTTCGCCGCAGACTTTGCCCCGTCACTGCTCACGGCCACCACCTGCAAATGTCCGCCTGGTCCGAAATCCGATCCCATCCCCAGCGTTTGCGGCACCGCCGAACCGCTGGCAGTTACCGTGTAGGTATTGCGCGGCGTGATGAACTGCACCGTGCCCGCCGGATGTCCCGCCCAATCCACATTAGCGGTGAATGACACGCTGAACAGCACGCCATCCAGATAATAACTGGAATCAGAATACTTCGATTTCACGCTCGTCACGCTCGGCAACGATCCGGGGGCGCTGGCGGGCAGCAGCGTGATCAAGCGCGACAACGCCCCCCCCGCGCCGACCGTTACCGAATAGCTGGCATCGCTGTAGCCGGACATGCTGCCGGTAAGCGTGTAATCGCCCGCCGCCACTGAGGAGAAGCTGTAATCGCCCCCGCTGCCGGACATGGTGGAGCTGGTACCCAGTTGCACCAGCGCGCCCATCAACCCGTTACCGGTGTTTCCGTCCAGCACCGTTCCGCCTATTGACAACCCGCCGGTCTGTCCCAGCAAGTTCACCGCGAACACCGGCGAATCGCCATAGCCCGTGTCCGCCCGCGCCGCCGGAAGCAGTAATGCCGCGCTCAAAATAAGTCCGCCGATGGTTGACCAGTTGGCTTTCATATCGTTTTCAATTTGTTGTTTCCGAAAAAGGATTCCGCCCGGAGCTTTCGGAAAGCTCCGCCGGCCTACTCGCACCGGGCGGTTCGCTGACTCTATTTGCCGGCCAAAACTCACTTGCGCCGGACAGGATGGCCGCCGGGTCAGCCGATGCGCCCGCTGGCGCAACGATTGAGCTGGGGCAAGGACGACCCGGAACCCTATGTTGTTGTTCCTGTTGGCCGGGTTGTTGTTGTTGCGGTTCGCTGACCGGCAGTTCCTGCCGTTGTTGTTCCAACTGCCGCCGCGAATCACGCGGTTCGAGCCTTCTGGCCGCCACCCCAAAACGTTCCATGACGTGCCGCCGAAACGCCCCGCTCTCCGCCGGCATCACGAAAGCCAGCAGCGCCGTCATCCGCTGTTGCAACATCAGCTCGCTCCACCGGCCGCACCGGTGCGCCGCCTCGTAACGCCGGAACTTCCGCGCAAACCGCACCTTGCTCCGCCGTGCCAGCCGCACCGTGCCGGGGAACAAGCGGTAGCCCAGGAAATCCATCCCGCAAGCCGTCCGGTTGATGGCCGTGTTGGCTTTCAGTTCCAGTTTCAATTCCGCCGTCAGGAACGACCGGACCCGCTCCCAGACCTCGCGCAATTCGCGTCCGCTCCCGCCCCAAACCACGAAGTCATCCATGTAGCGCACATACGCCCCGCGCCTCAGTTCTTCCTTGAGAAACCGGTCCAGCGGCGCCAGGTAAAAGTTCGCAAAGTGTTGGGAGGTAAGGTTGCCAATCGGCAGCCCGCGTCCAGGCGTGGTCTGGTAACTGGCCAGAATGCGGTCAACCAGGCCCAGCAGCATCGGGTCTTTGAACTTCCGGCCCAGCAACGCCCGCAGCCTTTCGTGGTCAATGGAATCGAAATACTTGCGGATGTCCATCTTCAGACACCAGCCGTGCGTCCGGGCATAACCCTGAGCGCGCTCCACCGCCAGCAACCGCCCCTTGCCCTTGCGGCATGCGTAGCTGTCAAACACCGCCGCGCGTTCCAGCACCGGCTCGCAGACGTTCATCACCGCGTGATGCAAGACCCGTTCGCGGAAGGTCGCCGCGCAAATCAGCCGTTCCTTGGGATCATGCACCGTAAAGTAGTGATAGTTTCCCACCGGCACATCGCCCTCCAACAGTTCCGCTCGCAGCGCCGCCAAGTTCTCATCCAGCCGCTCGCGGAACGCGACGCAATCCGCCTTCCCGCGCTTGCCCTTGGCGGCTTTCCAGAACGCCAGCCGCAGGTTTTCCGCGTCCGCGATCTTCGCCATCAGTTGTCCGTGTCGTTTCATCCGGGAAGAGGGTTGAAAACCATCCGCTCAAGCACCGCCGCGCCGTATTTCTCCACGCGGGCCTCGCCCACGCCTTCGATTTCCTTCAAGGCCGCCTTGCTGCTCACCTTTCTCTGGACCATTTGCGCCAGTTGCTCATTGGTCAGCACCGTATAGACCGGCACCCCCTCCTTCTCCGCAACGCCCTTGCGCCACTCACGCAACCGGCTGAACACCTCGAATTCCTCCGGCTTGAGCACCTCCTTGTAATCCACCTTCGGCCGGCCGCTCAATCCAGCGCCGCCGTTGCCGCCCGGCGCGGACTCCAGATATTCCACGCAAAACGTCCAGAACGAATTCTCACCGTCGTCCACAAATTCCTTCTTTACCGCCAGCATCCGGTGCGAACGCAGAAACGCGTTCATCTCCGCTTCGGCGGCGTTCAGGTTCTTCACTGGCAATACAAACAGTTTTAGTTGCATTCTCGCCTTATATTGGCCGAGCTGTTTTCCACAAAAAATCGCGACCGCTGCGCGGCCTTCTCTTTTCCTTTTCGCTCGCACTTCCCAATTCCCGCACCCGCTCCGCAGTCAGGCTCCGCTCATCCTTCGCTCCGCCTCGACTGCTACGCTGTTCCGTTACCGCTCACGGCTGACCTGGGGCAAGGACGACCCGGAACCC
>PLGF01000149.1 GCA_003138485.1 Verrucomicrobiales bacterium
GTTTGCGGGCGCGGAGGCGCCGCGGACACGGGATCGAATTCAGCGGGGCTCGCCCTCACCTTAATCCTCTCCCCCAAGGAGAGGAGAACAGCAGGCGCGCGGTGCTGGTGTTGCGAGCGGGCGTCCGGCAAATCCAGTCGTGTGCTTTTCCGCTTCGCGGCGCGGGGATTTGGGCGGTTTATGCAGGCTTATGCACCCTTGTGCATGATAAAATGCGCGGGGGCTGGAGGTCTTTCGCGGGCCAGGCGAGCTTGAAGGCATTGATAATCAAGGACATGCAACTGAGTACTTGGAAGTTTCTGAGCGATGCCGAGTCGGGCCTGTTTCAAAAGGAGATGCGCCCCCCTGAAGGAAGCACCCCAAACAATCCTTGCCCGGCACGCTTGCAGGCATTATGGTGCGGCTTGGATTTGCCAGGGCCCATGGAATGTGGACTTACGAACCCCGTGAGGGCAGGAATGCAGCAGCGGCAGTTTGCTCCGCATCCGCCGTGGTAACCCTGGCATTCCTTTGTTTTGAATTGAAATGTCGTACCAAGTCATAGCGCGCAAATACCGGCCGCAACGTTTCGCCGATGTCGTCGGACAAGAGCACGTCACGCAGACGCTCTCCAACGCCATCGCCCAGAAGCGCATCGCGCACGCCTACCTGTTTGTCGGCCCCCGCGGGACGGGCAAGACGACCATCGCCCGCATTTTCGCCAAGTGCCTCAATTGCGCCGATGGCCCGGCGGTCGATTTTCCCGACGATGATCCTCATGCCAGGGAGATCACCGAGGGCCGCTCGATGGACGTAATGGAAATCGACGGCGCCAGCAACCGGGGAATTGACGAAGTGCGCGAGTTGCGCGAGACGGTCAAGTACGCCCCAGCCTCGTCCCGCTTCAAGATTTATATCATCGACGAAGTCCACATGCTCACCAAGGAGGCCTTCAACGCGCTGCTCAAAACGCTGGAGGAACCGCCCGCGCACGTCAAATTCATGTTCGCCACAACCGAGGCGGAGAAGATGCTGCCGACGATCCTCTCGCGCTGCCAGCGATTTGATCTGCGGCGCATCCCCTCCGCCCTCATCGTCAGCCATCTGGCCGGCATTGCCAAACTGGAGAACGTGCGCATCGACGAGGCGGCCCTACACGCCATCGCGCGCGGGGCCGATGGCGGGATGCGCGACGCGGAATCGACGCTCGACCAGTTGATCAGTTTCTGCGGCGCGGAAATCGCCGAGGCCGATGTGTTGTCGATGTTTGGGCTGGCGGCGCGCAGCCAGATACTGGCGCTGGGCGACGCCCTGCTGGCCGGGGAGGCGGACAAGGCTCTGCGGGAATTGAACGAACTTGCGCGGCAGGGCAAGGACATCGCGCGCCTTGTGTCGGAGTTGCTCGGCCACATCCGCAATTTGCTCATTTACCAGGTGTCGGGCGGCGACTTGAAACTCCTTGAAGCCTCCGAAGCCGAAGGCGTCGCGCTCAAAGAGCAATCCAGCCGCCTCCACGGCGACGCCTTGACGCGGATGCTCGACGTGCTGACCGATTGCGAGGGGCGCTTGCGCGACAGCGCCTCGAAGAAGATCCTGGTCGAAGTGACTTTGTTGAAGATGATCGAAGCTCGCAACGCCGTGAGCATTGACACCGTTCTAAAGCAGGTCCGGCAATTGCGCGCCGAGGCTGCGGGCACGCAACGGACCGCAGCGCCTGCGTCTGCTCCCGCCCCTGCGGCCAAAGCCGTCGCACCCGCGTCCGTGGCCAAAGCCGTCCCGCCCGCCGCCGCGCCGAGGACGGCCGCGCCGCCGTCTGGCGAAGCCGGCCTGGGCGACCTTTGGGCCAGGCTGGTCGATGCGGTGGGCCGGGCCAGCCCGTTTGTCCGCGCGTATTTTGTCGAGGCGCATCCCGTGTCGTTTGAAAAAAACGTATTGACGATTGGATTCGATCCCGAATTCGCCGAGCATTTGCAGTTGGTCGATAACCCCAAAAATCACGCGCTGTTGAGGACCAAGCTGGAAGAATTAGGTTACCCGCGCGCGCAGGCCAGGTTCATCCAGGCCGAGGCGCCGCCGCGGGAAATCGCCACCGCGCCCCAGCCGCCGCCAGCGCTCGCCCCGCCGGAAAGAGCCGCCGCGGCGCCGGAACCCGCCGCATCGTCCAAAGTGGATTTCAAGAACGACCCGCTGATCCGGAAGGCGCTGGAAGTTTTCAAAGGCCAAATCATCGAAGTGCGCTCCTAAACCCCCAACACCACCACTCTATGTCCAGCATCGGAAAACTCGTCAAGCAAGCCGCGCGCATGCAGCAACAGATGGAACAAATTCAGGCTCAACTGGCCGTTCGCACCGTGGAAGGCGCCAGCGGCGGCGGCGCCGTCAAAGTCGTCGCCAAGTGCGACGGCTCCATCGCCTCAGTCAAGATCAACCCCCAGGCCGTCAACCCCGCCGACGTCCAGTTGCTCGAAGATATGATCGCGACGGCGGTCAATTCCGCCCTCGCGGAAGCCAAGCGGATTTCGTCTGAGGAAATGGCCAAGGCGACGCAAGGCTTCAGCCTGCCGGGCATGATGTAAACCCGTGCCGCTGCCTGAAGCCATCACGCGGTTGAGCGAAGCGCTGGGACGCCTGCCGGGGATCGGCCCCCGTTCGGCCGAGCGCCTGGCTCTGCACCTGGCCCAAAGCGACGCCGACGGCGTCCGGCAACTGGCCCAGGCCATTGTCCAGGCGCGGGAACGCATCAGCGCCTGCAAAATTTGCGGGGCGCTGACCGAAGGTGACACCTGCGCGATCTGCGCCGATCCGCGCCGCGACGGCGCCATCCTGTGCGTCGTGGAACGGCCCCTGGATGTTTTCGCGCTGGAAAAAGCGGGCAGTTTCCGCGGCAGATACCATGTCCTGGGCGGCAAGATTTCCCCTCTCAACGGAGTTGAACCGGAAGACCTGCGCATCGCGGAGCTGGAATCGCGCCTGGCCGGCGTGCAAGAAGTCATCGTGGCGCTGAGCACCGACGTGGAGGGGGATGCCACCAGTTTTTACCTGGGCAAACGCCTGGCTGGAAAAGGGCCGAAAATCTCCCGCATCGCGCACGGTCTTCCCGCCGGGGCCGGTCTGGAGTTTGCCGACGAAGTGACACTGAGCCTGGCCCTGGAGGGCCGGCGCGAATTGGCCCCGTGAGGATTTACGCCCCATGAAAGAGCAGCCCGCCGTGGTATTTGACCTGGGGAAAGTCCTGGTGGATTTCGATTACAGGATTTCCGCCGCCAAGATAGCCCGCCAGAGCCGGTTCACCCCGGCGCAGGTTCGTGAGTTGCTGGATCATTCGCCGTTGCTCTTTCGTTTGGAAACAGGGCTGTTGACCGGGGAGCAGTTCTACGGCGAAGTTTGCGCAGAGTGCGGCTTTTCGGGCAATCTGGCTGATTTTTGCGGGACGTTCGCGGACATCTTTTCGGAGATCAAACCGATGACCGCCATGCAGGCCACCCTCCGGGCAAACAAGGTCCCCACCTATATCTTTTCCAACACCAACAGCATCGCCATGCGCCACATTCGCGCCAAGTTCCCCTTCTGCGCCAATTTCGACGGCTCGGTCTTGTCATTCGAGCAGGGCGCGATGAAGCCCGACCCGAAGATTTACGCGGTGGTCGAGCGCATGGCGGGCCGGAGCGGCCAGGACATTGTGTATCTGGACGACCGGGCGGAAAACGTGGCGGCTGGACTGGCCCGCGGCTGGCGGACATTGCTGCACCAAACGCCCGAACAATCCATTGCCGCCTTGCGCCAATGGGGCCTGCCGGTGGACCTCAGCCCTTGAGAAAGTGCGGCAAGTCTGGGTCGCCAATGGAAAGCACCCGTTCGGACAGGTCGTTGAGCGCCAGGCGCGCGGGCTCGAAACGCTCTGCCAGCGTGTCAAACACAGACGCCAGCTCATACCGGGCCGCCAGGCGGTGCGTGCTGGCCGCCCGGAAACTGGCGCTTCCCATTTGTTGATAGTAACTCAGACCGGGCGCTCCGCGGCGTTCGGCGCGATGGCGGAGATGCTCCGGGAAAACACCCGACAGGAACAAGGAATGATTGCCAATGTGCGCTCGGATGCAGAAGGCGGTGTGATCATCGGCCGTTTGCAGGGCGGTGAGCATTTCAAAGAAGTATTGCAGGCGGGAAGGCTGGCCGGGAACGACGCATTGGGTGCGTTCCAGCCGCGAGTATTCGCTCAGCAATTCCGCCACGTAGTCCGCGACGTTCCGGTCATCCAACCCGGACCGGCGCAAGACGTGCCGCACCAGAACGTAGAAGTAGAGGTGCGGGGAGACCCGCAGACACCCGCGTTGTTCGAGCAAGGCGCGAAAGAGCGCCTCGTCATCAAGAATCAAATCGCGGGATTCCGGGTCCGCCAAAAGTGCCACCAGCGACGCCGCGTCGCCTTTGGTGCGTCCCAGGACCGTCTGGATGAATTCAACGTCATCCGCGGTAAACTGGACTCGGCAATTGGCCTGAATCACTCTCATAAATCAAGTGGAAGCAATTTTGATTCCA
This sequence comes from Verrucomicrobiales bacterium, assembly GCA_003138485.1. Classification (GTDB taxonomy): domain Bacteria; phylum Verrucomicrobiota; class Verrucomicrobiia; order Limisphaerales; family Palsa-1400; genus PLGF01. The sequence goes on from PLGF01000149.1 coordinate 4,516, forward strand.
CATTTCATGCTCAACCCAACAATTTAACATCGGCACAAAGGCCCTTCAACCTTAAGGGTCAGGGCTTCGCGGGCGCTTGCCCCTCCCGATCTTGGGTTTAATTACCGGTGTTCCGCGGGCAAAAGCCTGAATTCCAACCTATCATGTTGATGTAAATATTCTGTGTTCAAATGTTTTGCATAATGTAAGTTATGTGGTATTGTGCGGAAAGTGGCTGAGGGCGGTTTGTTCTTTGAAAGGCTGCGGATCGGGGTTTGAACCACGTCACGCTCCGGTTGTCACGGCTGTTTATCCGCCTTCGCGCTATGCGCTACGGCGCGACAAGTCCGCTTTGCGCGGAGCGCTGGCCCCGTTTCCGGCCCGCCATCCTGGCAATGGTGGCAATCAAGGTAAATCAAGGCATCCCCCTCCCCCCCACCCCCATCCCCGGCTTCGTGCGCGGAGCGCGGGCGGTCATGGTTGAATTCCTTCCTCTGCGCCTCTGCGCCTCTGCGCGAGACAGGCTGTTTTGTCTTGCACTGGTGAGCCGGACTTTCACCCTCTGGCAAGCTCTGGCAATTTAAGAAATCCGGGGTTTTGGCCGGCTATTCGCACCTATTCGCACCTTAAATTCACGGCGGTAAGGGTTTCCCGGATTAGGAAGGCGAACCGTTCGCTGGTTACGGAAATTACGGTAAATTACGCCTGTTTACGGCTTGAATTGACGGCGGGGCGGGTTTTCGAGGGGGCTTCGGCCCCGGATTAGGGCGGTTTAAATGAAGTGGTTGCCGCTGAAACTGCCAAAATGGG
>PLGF01000187.1:0-9211 GCA_003138485.1 Verrucomicrobiales bacterium
ACGGTAAATTACGCCAAATTACGGTGGTTTTGTTGCGGCTTTTGGGGGGCCGGGGAGGCCCCCGGCTTGATGCGCGGAGCGCCGGACCCGTTTCCGGCCCGCGGCGTGCTGGAGAAAATGACTGAACCACGGATCGACGACACGGATTTGGAGTTCTTTATCCGTGAAATCAGTGAAATCCGTGGTTGAATGTCTTCGCCTGAGGTCTTGACCGGCTATTCGCACCTATTCGCACCTTAAATTGACGGCGGTGAGGGTTTCCCCTGCTGAGCGGGGTTCGCCAGTTACGGAAATTACGGATAAAAACGGGGCTGTGGATTGGGCGGCCGCGCTTGTTGTTTTTTGCACTAAATTGCACTAACTTGCACCAAATTGCGGTTGAAAATGTGGTTTTTGTAATTGCACGCGGCGGCTGCCGGCGGCGGTTCCGCGAGGGAAGTGGCGAGATCTGGCAGGCTCTGGCAAGTTAAAATTCCAGGGGTTTGGGCGATTTGGGGGCTGCATTTTTGGGCAGGATGATCGGCCGGGAGCGCGGGGCACCGGGCCGGGGGCCGATTCCGGGAGTTGCCAGCGGATGGGCTTGCCGTAAATTGACGGGGTGCATGAATGATTTCGAGGAACGGTTTGGCGGGATTGAGCGGCTTTATTCGGCGGATGGATTGCGGCGGCTGCGCCAGGCCAGCGTGTGCGTGGCGGGTTTGGGCGGGGTCGGTTCGTGGGCGGCGGAGGCGCTGGCGCGCAGCGGCGTGGGCCGGATCACGTTGGTGGATCTGGATGATGTGTGCGTGAGCAATGTGAACCGGCAGTTGCCAGCCCTGGACGGCGCGATCGGCCGGCCCAAGGCGGAGGTGATGGCCGAGCGCATCCAGGCGATTAACCCGGCCTGCGAAACTCGCCCGGTGCGGGAGTTTTTCAACGAAACGACGGCGGCGGACATTCTCAGCGTCCGTTTCGACTGGGTCTTTGACGCCATCGACCAGGTGGCCAACAAATGCCTGCTCATCGCGCGGTGCCGCCAAGCGGAAATTCGCATTGTGGCGGCGGGGGGCGCCGGAGGGCGCAAGGACCCGGCGGCGGTGCGGATGGGGGACCTGGCGCAAACGGCGCACGATCCGTTGCTGCAACGGGTGCGGAAGAAATTGCGCGAGGAGCATGGTTTCCCGCGCGATCCCAAGGCGCCATTCGGGGTGCCCTGCGTGTTTTCGCCGGAGCCGCCGGTGTTTCCCGCCGGTTGCGAGGCGGAGGCGCCCCGCGGTTGCGACCACGGCTATGGAGCTGCCAGCTTTGTCACCGGCACATTTGGATTCATGGCCGCCGCCCACATAGTGTCGGCTATCGCGGCCGGACCGGATTATGGAAGTTGATCGCATTGGCATTCCCGCGCGGTCGCGCCGGCAGGTGATGGATTGGGGTTTGGTGCTGGCCAGCCAGGGGATTGAGGCCATTCTGGGCCAGTCGGAGGAAGGGTGGGAGGTGGTTGTGGGGGCGCGGGATTATGAGCGGGCGCGGGCCTGTTTGCGGCAGTATCAGGCGGAGAACCGCGGCTGGCATTGGCAGCAGCCGTTGCCGGCGGCCGGGGTGGTTTTCCATTGGGGCAGCGCGGGGTGGGCGGTTGTGATGGCGGCGATTTATTACTGGAGCACGACGCGTTTTCCGGCGGCCAGGCAACTGGGGATCATGGACAGCGGGGCGGTGGCGGCGGGCCAATGGTGGCGGCTGTTTACGGCGGTGAGTTTGCACGAGAATATGCCTCATCTGATGGCCAACGTGACGACGGGGTTCGTCCTGCTTGGTTTGGCGATGGCCCGTTACGGGGCGGGGGTGGGATTGCTGGCGTCGTTTCTGGCCGGAGCGGCCGGGAACGTGGCGGGTCTGGCGCTGTATCCGCAACCGCACGAGGGGTTGGGGGCGTCCGGGATGGTGATGGGGGCGCTGGGGTTGATCACGGCGCAGTCATTCGCCTTTTGGCGGGCTTGCCGGAGCGCTTCCCACTTCTGGCTGCGGTCGCTGGCCGCCGGAGTGCTGATCCTGGTGCTGATCGGGTTCAGCCCGGAGTCGGACATCGTGGCGCACGTGGGCGGTTTTGTGTGCGGGTTGTTGTGCGGGTGGGCGCTGGGACACGCGCGGGCGGAGACGCTGCAGGGCGGGGCGGCCAACCTGGCCGCCAGCACGGCGGTCGTCGCGCTGCTTGTTGCAACGTGGCACATGGCCCTTCGCGCGCCCTAAGCGGGTTCAGCCGTTTACGGCAGCACGTGAGTCGATGACAAGATCAAGCAAACGGGCGGCGTTTGACAATCAAGGATATTGTAGCTGGTGGCGAAGGATTCCTGGGAATCGATCGGGCAAAACGGCAGCATGCCGGTTCCTCTGCCGAGATAGGGCTGGAGGTCCGTCGGCTGCGGTATCGTCGTTGCTACCGCGCCGTGCTCCAAGGCCCACTGCTGTTTTGCTCCGTCAATCATGCGGAGGTTGTCGATACAAGTATTGGTCTGAGTCGTAACGCGCGAACGAACCAGGTTGGGGATGGCAATGGCCGCCAACAACCCGATAATCGCCACAACAATCATGATCTCGACCAATGTAAACCCCTTGCACCCCTGTTTCATGGTCTGCATAACACTGCCTTTCTGTCCATACGGCCGTGAACCATGCAAAAGGCGGTTATATAATAATGCGCTAAACGTTCACGAATTGCCTCTTGCAAAGCCGTGAAGACACTAAGTATAGCATAGAGCACACCAAACTATATTCGTTTCCATGTCGGCGCGCAACCGGGATTCTTCCCTCCCATTTCTCATCCCGCCGAAAGTTTCGCATAGTTGGGTGGTGTCCGGCCGGCGGCGGACAGGAACAACCATCCGCCAACGCAGGCCAGCGCCGAAAGCGAAGACAGGATGCCTCCCAGCAAGAGCGCCCTGTCTTTGTAGGCCAGCAGTATGTTGTGCCTTCCCGGCGGGACTTCGATGGCTTGGAAGGCGTAGTTGGCGCGCCACAATGGCACAGCCACCCCGTCCACCGACGCCGTCCAATTGTGGTAGTAAGCCTGGGAGAGGACAACCAAGGCCGGGCCGGGGGTGGTCATTTCGATGCTTTCCCTGGTTGGATGCGAGAAGTCCGTGGCGAGAATTCGCGCTCCAGGCTGGCGGCAAGCCTTGACGACGGCTTTGGCTTCCAGCGGAAGAAAGGTCCGCTGCCGGAAATCAATCTGAATATTGGCCAGGGCGTCAAAAGCCGCCTGGTCATCGGCAAATAGCGGTTCCTGTCCGGCGCTGACAATGGGAATATAGTTGGTTCGCGGCACCCAATCAAAAACTTTGCCTGGGGCAATTGTATGGGAAACGGACAGGACATCTTCCAGCCTGTCCAATTGTTGACCAGTGCCGGGGTCCAACAGCCACAGCACACGGTCGGTCTCGCGCAGGGCCAGGGAGAAGAAACCGTCCACCTTGGGCAGGTCGTCCAGCAAATTGCAATCGGCCAAAAACACGATGCGATCCAGCACGTAATTGGTTTTCAGATCCGATGCGGGCTTGTAATAGAGCTGCCGCGCCGAGAACGGGGACATCATCAGGCGCGAATGCGCGGTGTCGGGCAGAGGCGTCAGCTGTGCGGGAGCGCGGCCAAAGCCGGGTTGATACATGGCGGGGTCCAGCGTGGGATTCTGCCACGGCATGTGCGTCGTCAAGTCCCCCCAGCAAACCGCCAGCAGCAACACGACGCTCCACGTCCGCGCCTGCGGCCGGCGGCGGAAAAAAACCACCGCAACCACAGTCAACGCCAGGAATGCCGTCCGCCAAAGGGCGTTGGCCGCTGTGGCGGGCCAGGAAGTGTTTTCGACCGGCCAAAAACGCGCCACCCACAGGATGATCCCGATCAAGACCAGCAGGAGGCCGCCCAGGAGAATCTCGGCGCTCCAGCGCCGCCTCCCATCCGCAGGCGCATCTTCAAAATAGGCCACAGCGTAAGCCGCCAGCAAGGGCATGGTGGCCAGAGTGAGAATGACAAACTTGACGGGGTAACGGAACAGGCCCAGGAAGGGCAGCAGCCGTTTGAGGGGTCCGAAGACAAACCCGTTATTCCCCAAGGCCAGCACGAGGCTGGCCAAAAGAAAGCCGCCGAGCAACCAGACGCGCCAATGACGGCGCCGCCACAGGGCCACCGCCGCCAGGAAAAGGACCCCAATGCCCGCATAGTAGGAGGAGGTCCAGTATTGATCGCGCTGGACGGCGATTTGCTGCCATCGCGAGGTCTGGAACAGCGGGACCAGGAAGTTTCCCCAGCCCCAGGGCGGCATGGACCATTCCGAACCGGCGAAGTTGCTCTTGCGGCTGCAATGCAGCGCGAAATCAACGAATGGGAGCAATTGCGCCGCCGCCAACCCCAGTGCCAGAAAGCCCGCCGCCGCGAACCGCCGCGCCGTCGTCCAGCTTCGCGCTGGTTCCCGGCAACATTCGACCACGACGATGGCCAGCAGAATCAGCCACGTAAACAATATCGTTTCCGGTCCGCCGCTCAACACTTGCAGGCCCGCGGCCAGCGCGGCGAGGATGATCTTTCGCCCGCCCGTCCGCCAAGCCTCCTCCACCAGCAGGATCACCCAAGGCATCCACGCCAGCGTCGCGATATGGCTGGGCCACATCAGCACATTGAGCGTCACGCCGTTGAAGGCAAAGGCCACCCCTGCCAGCGCCCCGCCGGCGCGCGACCCTGTCCAGCGCGACGCCAGGAAATACATTCCCAGCCCGCCCAGGAAGAGGTGCAGCAAACAGAACAGCGGCATTGCCCAAGTCAGCGGCATCACCAGGTAAATCAGGGAGGGCGGATACAGGGCCAGCGTGTTAAACTGGGCCAGGAACGGGATGCCGCAGCAATTGAACGGGTTCCAGAGCGGCAATTCGCCTCGCCAAAAACATTCGCGCTGAAAATAGGCCGTTGGCAGGCTGTAAACCCCGAAATCTCTCAGGCCGAACGTCTCGAATCCCAATAGCACATTCCAAAACGGAATGAAAATCATCACCGCCAGGACCAGGGCGAACCGCTGGGGCGCCGACCAATCCGCCCCGGCGCCATCATCCGGTCCATCCTCAGCGGCGCTGGCGGGGGGGGCGTCGTGCATGAAGCCGGATTCTATTTGGTTTGCCGGCCCGTTATCAACTCGTTTTTGTCAACGGCGGCGCGGGTTTTGATTGCGCCGGGCGGAACCAAGTCGGATAATGCCCACGATATGCGCCGTTCGATGCTGAGGCGATGCGTTTTGTCAGCGGCCTTCATTTTCGTTGTGCTGGCGCAAGGTCACTGCCAGGCGGCGGCGCCCTGGCGGGATTACAACGAGGCGGAAGGATTTCCCGCCTCCTCGTTCAGGTCCGTGACCGTTGCGGAGAGTGGTGCGATCATGGCGGTCAGTTCCGCCCCTTTTCGCGCCTGCATTTTCGACGGGTACGAGGCGAAATCGCTTCCGCTGCCGGAGGGCGCCGCGCGGATTTATCAAAGCCCATCAGGCCAGCTTTGGACCCCGTCGGCTCAGGGACTATGGTGTATGAGAGACGACAAGTGGACACTCTATCCACTGGCGGATCTGGCCGCCACGCCGTCGGCAAACCAAATCCCGCTCTGCCCAATCCGTCTCAATGTGGTTCTTTGCCTGTTGCCCGACAGGCTGATCGAATGCAACGCCAAAGAGGCGGACCACTTCCGCGTCCAGACACTGCGCGGCGCGACAGACGGGAAGATTGGCAGGTTCTCCGGCATGACCGTCGGAGTGGAGGATGAGCTGTGGGTGATTGGCGAGCGCGGCATGGCTCGCCTCTCCGGCACCAAGCGGAGCGTGACCCCTTCCAGCCAATGGCGCGAGTTCATCCCGCCAGAATCTCTGCATCTCCGCCATTTGGAGCATCCGCAGCCGGACGAGAATGGTGTGACGCTGGTGGCGGAATCATCGGAGGACGGCCAAAGCCGCGTGGTTCGCTTCGATGGGGAACAATGGCAAGCTCAAGCTTTCGGAGCGGCGCATCTTACTTTCGCGTGGCGCGGCCCCGAACACTCGTATTGGGCTTGCTCTGCCAACCATCTCTTCCACGGCGACGGAACGGACTTCGCGGTCGCGGCGGAATTGTCCCCTCGCCAGTACTACGATGTCGCCATTGATTGGCGGGGGACGTTCTGGCTGGCGACTTCCGCCGGTTTGGTCCGGTTTACACCGGGGCTCTGGCGGGCGGCGCCGCAGGAGGAAAGAAACACCGGCGCCATGCGCGCCCTAGCCGCGGCCGGGCAGTGGACGGCGACGGTGGGGCAAAACCCCCGCTTCGACATGGATCCAGAGAACATGGCGGTGATAAAGTCCAGCCAAGGGGGAACGCTGTTGAAACCAATCGGCCTGTTGAGAGACGGCCGGGTGTGCTACTCGACCCTGCCGGATAAGAACTCCAACCAGCGCAACCGTCTGGCAACCTTCGACGGGACCAATTTCCAGACGCTTCCCTTTACTGTGCCGCAGCCGGCCGCCGCCGCCAACCTTTACTGCTTTCTCGAGACCCAGTCCGGCGACCTCTGGTTGGGAGGCGATTTTGGCGTGGCATGGCTGCATGGCCGGTGGACGGTTTTTACGCCTGCGGGTGGCGGCGTGCCGGAGGGTGTCTGCCATGTGATCGAATTACCAGCGGGCCAGATTTGGTGCGCCTCCCCAAAGGCCATTTGGAGTTTTGACGGCAAGAACTGGCTCTTGGTCCGAGCCGGGTTTTATCATCTGAGCGCGATTTTGGGGGCGCGCGACGGCGGCGTCTGGGTAGGCGGCGACACCGGCATCACGCATTTCTTCAAGGGCGATTGGATCGAGAACGGCGTGGAGGAAGGGCTGGGGGGCGGGGCCATTCGCGCGCTCTGCGAAGACCCGCATGGAAGCATTTGGGCCGCGGCGAGCAACAGCGTGGAGGTTTTTCATCCAGAGGCTGACACCGAGCCGCCCCGGACGTTCATCGCGCCAATGAGCGAGAGGGAAAGGAACATTCCAGAGAATGGGATGATCGTTGTGAAATTTGGCGGGCGGGACAGATGGAACATCACTTCCAGCCGTCGTTTGCTTTTTTCTTATCGGCTGGACACGGGGGAATGGTCGCCCTTCAACGACACTGGCACAGTGTCGTTCAATGAATTGTCGCCGGGCCGGCATTATTTCCAGGTGCGCGCGATGAACCGGGCGGGAAACATCGATCCGAACCCGGCCAAACTGGATTTTGCCATAGTCCTGCCGTGGTACACAGAAAGCCGCCTCATATTGATAGCCTTGGCGGGGGCGGCGGCAGCGGGGTTCTTCGCCAATCTGGCCTATCGGCGCCATCGGGCCCTGGTTCTGAGCTACGCGCAGGTTGAAAAGCAGGTCGCTGAACGGACCCGGCAATTGGAGGCGGCCAACCAGGAGTTGTTGCAGAGCCAGAAAATGCGCGCCCTTGGCACTCTGGCCGCCGGCATCGCCCATGACTTCAACAACATCCTCTCCATCATCAAAGGCTCCGCCCAAATCATCGAAGGCAATCTCGACAACCCCGCCAAAATCCGCACGCGGGCCGACCGCATCAAGACCGTCGTGGACCAAGGCTCGGCGGTGGTGCAGGCCATGCTGGGATTCACTCGCGGGTCCGATGAGATGCTCGAAGCCTGCGACATCAATGAAGTCGTGGACAACACCATCAAGCTTCTGGGAGACCGCTTCTTGCGCGATGTGGAGCTGCAATTTGATCGCGCCCCCTCTTTGCCCCGGATTCGCGCCTCCCAAAGTCTCATCCAGCAGATATTGCTCAATTTCATCTTCAACGCGAGCGAAGCCATGGAGGGACGCAAGCGCGTGGTCATCACCACGGCTCGCGCCAGCGCGCTGCCAGCCCAAATGGCCCTCCAACCGGGCGCGGCGGCGGGCTATGTGACAGTGGCCGTTCGCGATTTCGGGTGCGGCATACCGCCGGCGCACATGGCGCGCGTGTTCGACCCGTTCTTCACCACCAAAGCGTTGTCCACCCGACGCGGAACCGGGTTGGGCCTTTCCATTGTTTATGAATTGGCCAGTAAAATGAATGCGGGTTTGGCCCTGGAATCCACGGTCGGCCAAGGCAGCGTCTTCAGCATGTACCTGCCGCTCTATTCCGAGGGTTCAACCCGCCCCACCGCCTGAGTTATGAAAACGTCCAGCATCCTGATTATCGAAGACGACGATCTGCAATTTGAGATTTATGAGGAGGCCCTGGTCAAATATACGCTGGCCCGCGTCAAGACGGGCAGCGAAGCGCTGGCCTCCATCGCCCGGCAACCGCCGGATTTGCTGATCCTCGACCACGTCCTGGCTGATGGCGAGCTGGGCCTGGATTTTCTTACCCAGTTCAAGGAACTTCTGCCCTTCGTGCCAATCATCATCGTTTCTGGAGCGCTTGAAGTGCATCAGCAACTGCGGGCCTTGCAAGGCCCGCGCCGCGCCCATTTTTGCCTGCCCAAGCCGGTGGACATTTACGAGCTTCAGAAAACCGTGGAAGTCGCCCTGACCGAGTGCGGCCAAAGCGAGGCGGTCCGGCAATTCGAGGCCCTTGAGCGCTCCAAGCGCGTGGACGCCCTGGACATTTTGAGCCGCTCCACCGACCGCCTCAGCCGCCAGAACCGCATCCGGGAGATCATCGGCGGCTCCCGCGAGCGCCCGAACATCTCCGCCTTGGCCCGCCAATTTGGGGTGGCGCGCCGCACCATCATCCGCGACCTTCAGGAATTGATCCGCCGCGGCCAGGTCAAAGCCGAGGTCTATCCCGAATGGGAGAACCCCCCCTCAGAGGAATAGTGGCCTCCGCGGGGGGCGGCCCGCGCTCAGAAGATCGCTTCACGCCGCAACAAAACTACCGTAATTTACCGCAAATTTTTAACCAACGAACACTCCACCCTCCCAATCCGGGAAACCCTCACCGCCATCGATTTAAGCCGCGAACAGGTGCGAACAGCCAGCCAAAACCCCGGTTTGATAACTTGCCAGAGCTTGCCAGAGGGTGAAACCCCGGAACACCAGCCCAGCAAGGCAAAACAGCCCATCTCGCGCAGAGGCGCAGAGAGCCGCAGAGGAAGGAATTCAACCACGTCCGCCTGCACTCCGCTCCGAGTCGGGGATGGGGGGGAGGGGTGTTTGCCTTGATTTAGTAGAGTAGGCAGGAGAGGTCGGATTGAAAGGCACAAGGCCAATGACCGA
>PLGF01000187.1:9223-9480 GCA_003138485.1 Verrucomicrobiales bacterium
TAGCGTGCGTGCAGTTGTTCCGTTTGGTAGTGCGTCCAGAGGTTGTGCCAGCAGGCGTGTTTGCGCCAGAGCCGGCGGCGGAACCGATTTTGGCTGTAGCGCTTCATCCGGTTCTAAGTTTATCGAGGCTCATTAGATGTGGTTCATTTTCATTACGGCCCGCCTGTTCATCTCCCTCAGCTTCCAACCCCGCCTCGCCGCGACGCTGTTGAGGTCGTGTTCGGTCGTGAACAGCCTAACTCGACGGACGGGACTTT
>PLGF01000028.1 GCA_003138485.1 Verrucomicrobiales bacterium
AAACCTCTTCGTTTCGTTTTTTGTTCAAAACCCTTTTGATTGCGGCTTGGCCGCGCTGGGTCACATCTGAGGTTAAAAATTTACGGTAAATTACGGTAAATTACGGTTGAAATTCCCGCGTCCGGCCCGCCTGGCCTGCCAGAATCCCAGCGAATTGCAACATTTCGCCATTGCGGTAATTTGCGCCAATTTGCGCCAATTTGCGGTAAATTGCGGTGGTTTTGTGCGGCGCAAGCGAGGTTGCGGGGTGACATTGTGGACGCTGGAGCGGTTTGTCAGTTGCGCTCTGTTTTTGCGCCCCGCGGCGCGGAGATTCCGGCGCTTATGCAGGCTTATGCACCCTTGTGCACCCAAAAAGGCGGGGGGGCTGAAGTTTTTCGCGGCACAAGCGAGCTTGCAAGCACTGGATCGGGGCGTCTGAGCGGTGAACCCGCTTGAACCACGCCATGGCCCGGGTGTCGCGGCTGCAAGTCCGCCTTGCGTTCCGGCTGGCCTGTTTCCGGCTCTGAAGTCAAGCCCAGTCAAGGCAGACTTTGAAGATTGACTCCAAATATCCGAAAATCAACGGGACTGGAGCAGGACCTGAAAGCGCTCGCCGAGGTGTTCGGGGTGGGTCAACGTCTGAAATTCCCGCGCGCTCTTGCTGCTCCACGGCTCGAACGTTTCGGGGCGGACGCGCGTTTGGGCCAGGATATGCGTCAGGAATTGCGCCTGCCGCCACCGACCCTCCGTGCGCAGCCCCGCCTTCCGCCCCGCCTCTTCCAACGAGGAGAAATTCACGTCCGCCGTCAGGTCCTGGCCGCCGGGCCGGGCCAGAAGATCGGCGCAGACTTGGTGCCGGGCAAAGGCCCGCAAGGTGCCTTGGGGCTTCTCCGGGCGAAACCACGCTTCCCCGCCCGGGCCGTAATCAATCGCCAGAAGTTTTCCGCGCCGCAGGACGGCGGCGGCCTCGCTCCACCAAGCCGCCGCCAACGGGGATGCCTCGATCACGAATCCGTCCGGCAACACCGCCGCCAATTCGCCGGGGACCGGCGGCAGGCCGGCGACCGACGCCGTCGCGCCCAAACGCCAGACAAATGATTCTCCTTGGACGGCCACCTGCCATTCCCGCCAGACGCGGCCCGCGGCGTCCCAGGCCAGGCGATGGACCGGCAGGGAGTCAAGGAATTCATTGGAAAAGATGACGCCGGAGACTTGGCCCCCGCCCATGTCCGAAATCTGTCGCGCCCATCCGATTCGCCGGCCCCAGGGGCGCAACGTCTTTTCCTGCCAGACGCGCCGCGCCGGGGAGGGATCGACCAGCCAATAGCGCAAGCGGGCCAGCAAATCAGGGCGCCGGCGGCCAATCCAGGTCAGAATATCGGCGGCCAGGCGTCCGTCATGCGCGCCCGTTTCGACGATCTGGACAGGGCCGTCTGGCAAGCGGGCGTCGAACCACAGGGCAAATTGGAAGGCGAGCAATTGGCCAAAGAGGGGGCCGACACTGACGCTGGTGAAGAAATCGCCGGAACGGCCCGGAAGGCGGGGGCGTTCATAATAGCCCAAGCCCGGAGAATAGAGGGCCAAATCCATGAAGCGGGCGAAGGAAATCGGCCCGGATTGCTTGATTTCGCGGCGCAGAAGGCGGGCAAGCGCATTCATGGGCTTGCACTTTCCATTGCACATGATACAACTGACGGAGCAGGCGGCATCAATCTTTTTATGGCGAGAATAGACGCTCTTTTCAACTTAATGTTCGAGCAAAAAGCCTCGGACCTGCACCTCTCATCCGGGAACCCGCCCATATTGCGCATCAACGGCGAGTTGACCCGCGTGGATTACCCGCCCTTGGAGGACGACCAGTTAAAAGTGATGCTCTACGAGATCGCGCCCGAGTACAAGATCAAGACGTTCGAGGAAACGGGCGACGTGGATTTTGGCTACGAAATCGCGGGCGTGTCGCGGTTCCGCGCCAATTTCTTCACGCAGAAGTACGGCATCGCGGCCGTGTTCCGCCAGATTCCCACCAAGGTCCTCTCGTTTGAAGACTTCGAGAAACTCGACGCGCCCCTGCCCGCGGTGCTCAAGAAGTTCGCCATGTTGCACAAGGGCCTGGTGGTGGTGACGGGGCCGACCGGTTCGGGCAAGTCCACAACCCTGGCAACGATGGTGGACTTCGCGAACAAGAACCGCCGGGACCATATCATCACGGTGGAAGACCCGATCGAGTTCGTGCATGAGAGCAAGAACTGCCTGGTCAATCACCGGGAGGTGGGCATTCACACCAAGTCCTTTGCCTCCGCCCTGCGCGGGGCGCTGCGCGAGGACCCCGACATCATTCTGGTGGGGGAATTGCGCGATTTGGAAACGATTGAACTGGCGCTCACGGCGGCAAGCACGGGGCATCTGGTCTTCGGAACGCTTCACACGCAAAGCGCCGCCAAGACTGTGGACCGCATCATCGACGTTTTCCCCGCCGACCAGCAGAACAAGGTGCGGGCGACGTTGTCGGAATCGCTCAAAGGGGTTGTGGCGCAGAACCTCTTCAAGCGGGTGGACCGCAAGGGGCGCATCGCGGCGCTGGAGATATTGATTTTCAACACGGCGGTCGCCAACCTGGTTCGCGAGGGCAAGACCCACCAGATTCCGGGCATGATCCAGGTCGGCAAGAAGTTCGGCAACACGCCGCTGGACGACTCGATCATGGACCATCTCAAACTCAAGCGGATTTCCCCGGACGAAGCGTATGACAAGTGCATCGACAAAAAGAAATTCCGGCCCTTTCTTGCTCATCCGCCGGAAGAAGACGAAATGTAACGCCCCAACACCGATAACTTATGCGTCGCAGCGAACTTGACTACATCCTCTGCATCATGCTGGGCCTGGACCGCCAAACCGAGACGGTCATCCGCAGGCGCAGCGAGGTGTCGGACTTGAACTTTACGGTGGACCGCCCCCTGCAGGTGGAGCAGAACGGGGAGTTGGTGGCGGTGGGGTGCAACCCGCCCATTGACAGCCTGACGCCTTACCAGACCGAGATGGTCGCCCTGAACCTCATCAACGGTAATCCGCGCCTGACGGAGGATTTGGTCCGCAACGGCTCGTGCGACTCTTCCTACAGCGTCGCGGACCGTCTGCGCTTCCGCGTGAACATTTTCAGCCAGCGCGGAAGGTTCTCGGTTGTGATGCGCAAGCTGAACACGGAAATTCCGTCGCTGGCGGATTTGAAGATGCCGGAGATTTTTTTGCAGCTCTGCGCGGAAAAGACCGGCTTGGTGCTGGTGACCGGCGCCACCGGTTCGGGCAAATCGACCACGCTGGCGGCCATTCTCAACGAGATCAATGTCAATAAATCCGTCCACGTCATCACCCTCGAAGACCCCGTCGAGTTCGTGCATCCACACAAAAAATCCACCTTCAATCAACGGGAAATGGGCAATGACTTCACCACCTTCTCGACCGGGTTGAGGGCCGCGTTGCGCCAGGCGCCGAAGGTTGTCCTGGTGGGTGAAATGCGCGACCGGGAAACAGTCGAAATCGGCATGAGCGCGGCGGAGACGGGCCATCTGGTGTTGAGCACCTTGCACACCATCGACGCGGGCCAGACGGTCAACCGCATCCTGGGCATGTTCGAGCCTGAAGAGCAGGAACAGATTCGCATCCGCCTTGCGGACACGTTGCGGTGGGTCATCAGCCAGCGCCTGGTGCCGCGCGTGGGCGGCGGAAGGCATGTGCTCCTGGAAGTCATGGGGTCCAATCTGCGCACCAAGGACAGCATTGTGCATGGCGAAAACGAGGGGAAGAGTTTCTACGAAATCATCGAGTCGAACTACACGTTTGGCTGGCGCAACTTCGACCAGACCTGCCTGGAGGCCTACGAGCAGAACCTGATCACCGAGGAAACCGCTCTGCTCTATTGCAGCAAGCGCGGCGTCGTGGCCCGCGGCATCGACACCATCAAAAAGGCCCGCGGCGAACGCCTCACCAGCACCGATTTGAAAATGCGCGACGAGCCCGCCAAGCGCGGCCCGCTTCCCAAATTCCCCGCCACCCTCAAATTAAAATAATTCATGGAAGACTTTGAGATCATCGGCCCGCAGGACCAGCCCGCCTTGCTGGCCATCAGCACGCCCGACGCGACGACGGGAGCCAAAACCACGCTGACCGGAATGGGTTACAAAGTCCATGCGGTGGATACCTACGAGGAGTTCGACCTGCGCTACAACCAGGTCAACTACCAGGTCGTCATCATCGAGGAAACATTCGCGGGCGGCAATTTGCTCGACAACCCCACGCTGCGCTGGGTGCAAAACCTTCCCATGAGCCAGCGGCGTCACGCGGTCATCTTTTTGCTCGGCGGCTCGGTCGAGACGCTCAACGCCCTCCAGGCCTTCTCGCTCAGCGTGCATTGCGTCATCAATTACACCGAATTCCCCGTCCTGGAGGAATTGGTGCGCAAGACGGTGACGGAGAATGAAATGTTCCTGACCACCTTCCGCGAGGCGCAGCGGCGCGCGTCGCTCAGGGTCTAGCGCCGTGCCACTCCCGCGGCTCGACCAGGCCCTCGTCCAGCGCGGCCTCTGCCCCAGCCGTGAGACGGCCAAACGCGCCATCCTCGCCGGCCAGGTTCGCGTGGGCGGACAGTTGGCCCGCAAGCCCAGCGACCCGGTCGCCCCCGCTGACCAGTTGGCCCTGGCCGCTGTCCAACGCTACGTGAGCCGCGGCGGCGCCAAACTCGAACACGGGTTGAGCCACTTCGGACTGGCGGTCGCGGGCATCACCGCCGTTGACCTGGGCGCTTCGACCGGCGGCTTCACCGATTGCCTCTTGCAACACGGCGCCGCCCGCGTCTATGCCGTCGATGTCGGACGCGGCCAATTGGCTTGGAAACTGCGCCAGGACGCGCGGGTGGTCGTCATGGAAAAGATCAACGCCCGCTTTCTGACCCGCTCCGCGTTCGCGGCCGGCTTTGCCGGGGCGGACCTGATTGTGGCGGATTGTTCGTTCATCTCGCTCCAAAAAATCCTTCCGCCTGCCGTTGCATTGCTGGGCGATTCGGGTAAAATCCTCGCGTTGGTGAAGCCCCAATTCGAGGCCGGCAAAGCCGAAGCCGGCCGCGGAAAGGGCGTCATCCTCGACCCGGCCATTCACGCTCGCGTCTTGAACGAACTGAAAACATTTGCCACCGAGACAGCCGGCCTCCGCTGGATGGGACAGACTGCGTCGCCCCTCCTCGGTCCGGCCGGCAACAAGGAATTCCTGGTTCTGCTTGAAAAAGAAACCTGAAAATCTGCCGCGGATCGGTTTGATCGCCAATTTCGAGAAACCCTCCAGCCGCGCTGTCGTCCTGGCCGCCGCGGGCCTGATTGCCGCCTCCGGGCGCGCTCTGTCCGCCGATACCGAAACAGCCCGCATGGCCGGTTTGAAGTGCGGCGTCTTTGCCGGCCCGGCCGCCTTGGCCGCGCAGGTTGACTTGCTGCTGGTCTTCGGCGGCGACGGCACGATGCTGCGAGTGGTGCGCGAAATCGACGGCGCGGATACACCCATTCTGGGCATCAACGTCGGGCGGCTCGGCTTTCTCACCGCTGTTTCCTCCACCAATCTATCCCAATCTCTGGGGAAACTCTGGCGCGCCGATTTTGTCATCGAATCCCGGCCGCTGCTCGAAGCCACCGGACGCTGCCGGGACAAACCCATCCGCATGTCCGCTCTCAACGACATTGTCATCAGTCACGGCGCCGTGTCGCGCCTCATTGAGCTGGACGTTTCGGTCAACAATAATCCTTTGACCCGCTATCGCGGCGACGGCCTCATCGTCAGTTCCGCGACAGGTTCGACGGCCTACTCCCTTTCGGCGGGCGGGCCGATCATTAGTCCCGGAGCCGATGTCCTGGCCATTACGCCGATTTGCGCTCATGCCCTGTCCAACCGCCCGGTCATTATCAGCTTGAAATCGGTCGTCCGGGTGGAGCTGGTCAGCCGGGAAACGGACACGATAGTGTCGGCGGACGGGCAACTGGTGGCCAATCTGACAGCGGGTGACGCGGTGACGATTCGGCGCAGCCGGCGGCGGGTGCGGTTGTTGCACCTGGGCGGCAGCTCGTTTTTCGAGACGATCCGGCAGAAACTGCGGTGGAGCGGGTCGTCGGTTTGACTCCGCCGCCAAACAACCCTGAATAATACACGATCATGGTTCGCTTAAAAGACATCGCGGCACAGGCGGGAGTATCGGTCATGACCGTCTCGAAGGCGTTGCGGGGCGCGACCGATTTATCGGCGCAAACCAAGACCCGCATCAAGCTGCTGGCCCAGCAGATGGGTTACGTGCCCGATTCCATGGCCCAAGGATTGCGCAGCCGCACGACCAAGCTGCTGGGCGTGGTCCTTCCCTCGGTCACCAATCCGATGTACGTGCGCACCCTCTCGGCCATTGAAGAAGGCGCGCACGAATGGGGCTACGACCTCATACTGGCCCACACGCTGAATATTCCTGAACGCGAGGAAGCCTCCATCCGCCGGCTGCTCTCCCGGCGCGTGGATGGACTTCTTATCATGCCGGTTTACCGGCTGGCGCCCTCCGCCCCAATCTACGAGGAATTACTCCAACGCCAGACCCCCACCGTGATCCTGGGCCACCGCGCTCCTTTCTGCGCCCAGTTCTCCAATGTGGAGACTGATGACGTCACCGGCAGCTACTTGATTACGCGGCACCTGTTGGAATTGGGCCACAAGCGCATCGTTTTTCTCTCCGGCCCCAGCGCCGCGCCTTGGGCGCAGGAGCGCCTCGAAGGCTATCGCCGCGCCCTGCGCGAAGCCCAGATCGAACCCGACGACCGCCTGGTCTTCAGCGCCGGCGCCACCATCGAAGAGGGCGAAAAAGCCGCCTTGCAGGCCCTCCACGAATCCGTCTCCATGACCGCCCTCCAGGCGGCCAATGACTTGGTCGCCATGGGCGCCGCCAGCGTCCTGCTCAACCAGGGCGTCAGAATCCCCGATGACCTCTCCCTGGCGGGTTTCGGCAACATCGCCATGAGCGAACACTTTCGCGTTCCCCTCACGACCATCCGCCAGCCCAAGCTCCGTCTCGGCGCCGCCGCCATGGACATCCTCCAGAAACTCCGCCATGGCGAGCGCCCGGAATCCAAGCGCCTGCCTGTCGAAATCATCGTCCGCGCCAGCACCAGCCCGCCCAAGCCGGAGGGCGCCCCTATCATTGCCCACGCCTGACCCAGAACCGCCTCCCGTGCCGCTGCCCATTGACGGCGTCCTGGACCTGCACACCTTCGATCCAAGGCAAATAGGAAGCCTGGTGCCGGCGTATCTGGACGAATGCCGCGCGCGCGGCATATTGGAAGTGCGGATCATTCACGGCAAAGGGACCGGCCAACTGCAACGCTCTGTTCATGCCCTTCTTTCCAGGCGGCCCGATGTTGCACGGTTCTCCTTTGCCAGCGCCACTTTCGGCGGCCGCGGCGCCACCATCGTCACCCTGCGCGCTGAGGGATCGCGCTGACCCAGCCCGCCGTTCCTCCTTTTCCTTTTCCGGCATCCTGCTACCTTGACCCGGTCATCGATATGCTGGCAAAACGTGTCATCCCGTGTCTGGACGTCCATGACGGCCATGTCACCCGCGGCGTGCAATTCGGCAAAGCCGAGGCTGGCGAACTGCGCAACGTCGGCGACCCCGTCGCCCTGGCCCTCCGCTACAATGAACAGGGCGCCGATGAAATGGTCTTTTTCGACATCACAGCCACCGCCCACGGCCGCGCCACCATGATCGACGTCATCGAGCGCGCGGCCGACGAATGTTTCATGCCCCTGACCGTCGGCGGCGGCATCCGCTCCGTCCAGGACATGCACGCCCTGCTCCGCGCCGGGGCCGACAAAACGAGCATCAACTCCTCCGCCCTCGCCACGCCCGCCCTCATCAGCCAGGGCGCGGAGAAATTCGGCAGCCAATGCATCGTCGTCTCCATCGACGCCAAAAAAGTCGCGCCCGGCCGCTGGGCGGTTTTTTCGCACGGGGGCCGCAAGGCGACCGGTTTGGACGCCGTCGAATGGGCCAAAAAAGCCGTCGCGCTGGGAGCGGGCGAGATTGTCTTGAACAGCATCGACGCCGACGGCACCAAGGCGGGATTCGACTTGGAAATCACCCGGCGCATCAGCGAATCGGTGGGCGTGCCGGTGGTGGCCAGCGGCGGGGCGGGCACGCTCGAACACATGGCCGCCGTCCTTTTGGAAGGCAAAGCCGACGCCGTCCTGGCTGCCAGCATTTTTCACTTCGGCCAATTCACCGTGGGCGAGGTCAAGAAATATCTGGCCAGCCGGAACATCCCCGTCCGCCTCTGAACCCCTCAATTCATCATGAACCTCACCCAGTCGCGCGCGCTTCCTTTTATACTGTTGACGTTCTCGAACGCATTTATGACCTTCGCCTGGTATGGCCACTTGAAGTTCAAGGACCGGCCGCTCTGGCTGGTGATATTGGCCAGTTGGGGGATCGCCTTCTTCGAGTACGTTCTGCAAGTGCCTGCCAACCGCTGGGGCAGCAACGTTTACTCGCCCGCCCAGCTTAAGGTCGCCCAGGAAATCATCACGCTCTCAATCTTCGCCGTTTTTTCCGTCTATTACCTTGGAGCTTCGATCAGGTGGAATCACCTCGCCGCCTTTGCCTGCATCGTCGCCGCCGCCTGCTTCATCTTTCTCCCCGGAAATTGACAGCGGAAACTATTTCGAGGCCTTGATCGCCTCCAACTCCTCCCATCGGGCATAGAGCGGCGGAAGCTTTTCCCTGGCGGCGGCCAGTTCCGCCAGCAATTCGTTGGTTTGGGTCGCGTGCGCGCGATGAAAATCGGGCGACGCAAACAAGCCTTCAATCCGCGCGATCTCCGCCTCCAGGCCAAGTATCCGCGGCTCGATTCCCTCCAGTTCGCGCGCCTCCTTGAAGCTGAGTTTGCCCGGCCTGGCCGGCTTGGCCGGCGCCCCGGAGTCGCGGGACGAGCTTGCCGCGCCTTTCTTCGGCGCCGCCGGCTCTGTCAAGTGTGCGCCCGTTTCCGCCGCCTTCCGCTTTTTCTCCAGGTAATAATCGTAGTCCCCGACGCTGTGATGGATGGCGCCGCCGCCCTCGAACGCCAGGATGTCCGTGCAAACGCGGTTGAGGAAATAACGGTCATGGCTGACGACGCAGACGACGCCCGGAAAAGCCAGCAGCGCCTCTTCCAGGACGCGCAAGGTCGGCAGGTCAAGATCGTTGGTAGGCTCGTCCAGAATGAGGAAGTTGCCGCCGCACTTCAAAATGCGCGCCAGCATGAGGCGGCTGCGCTCGCCGCCGGAGAGATGCTTGACTTGTGTGGCGATGCGTTCGTCCGCGAAGAGGAAGCGCTTGAGGTAGCTGCGCAAGGGAATCCGGGCCGCGCCCCACTGCACCCACTCCGTCCCGTCGGCCGCCTCCTCCAAAACCGTGCGTTCGTCATTCAATTGCAGCCGCCCCTGGTCCACGTAATTGAACCGCGTTAGCTGGCCGGTCTTGACCGTTCCCTCCGTTGGCGCCAGCCCGCCGACGATGAGTTTGAGCAGGGTTGTCTTGCCCAGGCCGTTTCGACCGCAGACGCCCACGCGGCGTCCGTTTTCAAATTCGAAGTTGAACCCGCCGAACAGGCGGCGACCTCCAAGCTCCATCCCCAGATTCGCCAACTCCACCACGCGGTTGCCCAGCGGCGGCGGCGGGGGTATGACCAATTCCATGTCCTCATCGACGGGCGCCGCTTCCTGCGCGGCGGTATCGTAGTAACGCTCAAAACGGTTCTTCTGTTTGCTCCGCTGCGCGCGCGCCCCCATCTTGACCCACGCCAGCTCCTTTTTCAGAAACATCTGGCGCTTGTGCTCGATGGTCGCGTCGGCCGCCTTCCGCTCCGCCCTGTCAAGAAGGTAATCCGTGTAGTTCCCGGCGTGTCCGAAAAACTTCCCGTCGCACAACTCCACGATCCGCCCCGCCACGCGGTCCAGAAAATAGCGGTCGTGCGTCACCACCAGAAACGCGCCCCGGAACTCTTCCAGAAAACCCGCCACCCATTCGATCGATTCCGGGTCCAAATGGTTGGTCGGCTCGTCCAGGATGAGCAGTTCGGGCCGCGACACTATGGCCCGCGCCAGCGCGACCCGGCGTTGTTCGCCGCCGGAGAGCGAATCGACCCGCCGGCCGCCCGGCGGGCAATTGAGATGCGACATGGCCGCCTCGACTCGTTGATCCAGCGTCCAACCCTCCAGCGCCACAATGCGGCGCTCCAGCTCCTCGTGCCGCTTCGATTCCGCGGGGAGCGATTCAAATTCCGCTATCAATTCCAGCGTCCGCGACGCGCCCCGCCGGACATTTTCGCGCACGTCCTGGGACGGCTCCAGCGTGAAATCCTGCGGCAGGTAACTGACCACCAATTCGCGCCGCGCCGTGATCTCGCCGCTGTCCGGAGATTGCAGCCCTGCGAGGATTTTCAGGAACGTCGTCTTGCCGCACCCGTTGCGTCCGACCAACCCTATCCGGTCCCCCTCCTCGATCCCCAGCGTGGCCGCGTCCAGGATCGTCCGCTCGTTATACCGGACAACCAGTTCAGTGGCGGCGAGAATAGTGGACATGACAGCGTGGGGACCGGGGTGATGCCGCCGCGCTTAAAGCAGGCCTCGGACAATGTCCGCGCCAAATTCGACCACACTGCTCATGCTCAAAACGTATCGCCCACCGAGGCCAACCGCAAGCCGCGACAGCGCCAGGCCCCTTTTATGGTGCACAAGGGTGCACAAGCCCGCATAAGCGCCGGACTCTCCGCACCGCGGGGCGCAAAAACCGACGACTGGATTTGCCGGACGCCGAGTCGCAACACCAGAACCGCCCGACTGCTGTGCGTTCTCCCTGGCTTGTCCGCCAAAGCCTTGGCTACGGCGGAGGGAGAAGGTCAGGGGGATCCCCCGAAGAATTCTGTCCTGCGCCCCGGGACGGTCCGGCGCTCGCAACAAAACTACCGTAATTTACCGTAAATTTTTAACCCCAGACGGACCCAGCGCGGCCAAGCCGCCACCAAAAGGGTTGAGCAAAAAACGAAACGAAGAGGTTT
>PLGF01000193.1 GCA_003138485.1 Verrucomicrobiales bacterium
ACGGTTTGACCCCTATGATTGACCCCTATGATTCCTATGATTGGCTTACCCAAAAACAGCAAAGTTGTGTCAATAGTGAGGACTGACACCTGTAGGAAACCAGGAAGGAAGTTGGAACAACTGAAGCAACGCCTATTGAAAATAGACTGAACCACATGAGAACGCAAATGTGTCATTTTTCTAGGACTGACTCCTTCAGGACTGACCCCTTCACCTTCACTTGATATTCAACCCTTTCAGGGTTGTTGACTTAAACGCAGCCACCCAGGGTAGGCCCTCTCGGAATCGGGCCAACCTTGGGCTGAATGATGCAATCCCTTTGGGATTGAAAAGCAGGCAAAGCAAGACACGCTCATGGCAAGCGGAGTGAACAAATTGTTTGGAAGACGCTTGCGCGCGGGCTTCGCTGCCAAGAAAAAGACCATTGGAAAAAAGACCATTGGGGTCGTACTTAAACATTTAAAAAAAAGACCATTGGGGTCGTACTTAAACATTTAACATTTCGCCTGATGCGGGTTCCGTACAAGTGTCAAGAAGGCATATTAGTATGTCGTTGATTATCACGCACCGAAATCGGGGCGCTTTTTTCTCCCGTCGCCAACGGCGACTGAGTTTGCTGAGATGGGCCCTTGTCAGGGGGCGGACTGGCCGTTGCCTTCGTCAAAATAGATCGCGCCGCCGACGGCGCTGAATTTCAAGTGTTGCCGCCAATGGAATCGCTCGCCGTCATGGGAGGCTTCAATGGTCGTTTGCCGCGGGATGGCTCCCGGCTCCACCGTGTCAGTCAGGGCTTCGGATAAAACTCTGCCGTCCATTGGCTGGGGCGGGGGGATTCCCAGAATCCAAAGGATGGTCGGCGCCAGGTCCGCGTTGCCGGTGGGCAATTGATCCCGGAAACCGGTCTTGAAATCAGGCCCGGCGGCCACGAGCGTGTTGTGCATGTCGAAAGGACTTAACGAACCATGAGAGCCTTTCTTCTTGCTGTCCGAGATGAACAGTCCCGGCGCGCCGTATCGATTCGTGTCCGCGCTCCATTTCATCGAAACGAGCAGATCGGGCGCGTCGGCGGAGTTGACGCGAACTTGTTCCAGCGGAAAGGTCCCCTCCAAAGCGGCGCGCGAGAAAATCACTCCCGCGAAATCCGAAGCTTGAAGGAACGCGGTGAGTTTTCTGATCACCGCCGCGTCGTGGCCGACAACGTAAAACGAAATGCTGCCGCCCAGGCCAATCACCAAAACGTCTCCCGCCGCCGGCTTCTTCAATTTCCTGGCGGCATGGAATCCAGCCTTGGTGAGTTCTTCCGCAATATCCGCGTGAAGCGTGACGGTCGAAAAACCGTGGTCGGAAACGACGAAGACGTCAGTCTTGTCACGGACCTTCTTTTCGTCCAGCGCCCGGAGCACGGCGGCGAGATTCCGGTCCACGCTTTGGACGGCGGCAAGGGCGGCGGGCGAACCCGGCGCGCCGTCGTGCTGGGACCAATCGGGATCGCTCATCCATAACACGGAAAGCTTCGGCACGCCGTCTTTCCACAATCCGCCTGTCAACGCTTTGGTCGCCCATTCATCTTGCGCGGCATTTGGAACAGTCTGTTTGGCGGGAAAAGGCTTGCCGCCGTTGGCCGCGACAAGCGTTGCCAGCGCCGAAGGAGGCAGCACGCCGCCCCTGGCAAAATCCACGGAGTCTTTCGCGCCGGCCGACGTTCGCGCCTCCGCGCGGTCGAACAAGAGCGCCACGCCCTTGGGACTGATGACAACCGTGCGATAGCCGGCGCCCTGGATGATTTCCGCAAGCGTCGGCACGGCGATGTAATGACCGCCGCTGACCTCATCGCCGCGCCGCACCGTTTTCGGCTCCTCCATCGCGACTGGATTGAGGCTGTCAATCAGTGGACGGTACTCCGTGTTGGCGATGATGCCGGAATGTTCCGGATAAACTCCCGTGTTGATCGCGGCGCCGTTGACTTCGGTCGTGCTGATATAGACAGGATGATGCCGCTCAAAAAAAGTCCCCTGCCGCGCCAGTTCAAAGAGCGTCGGCGCGTGCGGCTGGGTGACAAAGTCCGGGCGCATGCCGTCCCAAACCACGATGACGACGTGCTCCGCCCTGCCCGCCGCCGCCCCGTGGGAAATGGGCGCGACCGAAACGGCGGCAACAGCGGCCAAAGCCGCAACATTGACGCTTCGACGTTTGATAAATCGAATAGCATTTTTAGGAATCTTCATGGCGCGCAATGGAAAACCGTGCCGTTCCCCACGGTCTCGTTAGCATAAGACATTTATCAGCCGGGTCAACGGAGAGTTTGGAGTGAAAGGGAGGGGGGTACATTTCACCTTTGTCGAGCGGTTTGACCCATGTGACCGGACTGGACAAAGCAGCCGTCAAAGAATATTACAAGGAGGCTTGAGGCTGCTTGGGTTCAACGAGGCGAAACAAAGGCCCAAGAGGGCCGGGGGGACGGTGACGTTGGCGTGGTGGCTGAGGGAACGCACGACGGTGTCGCGGCGGTGGGTGAGCCGCAGTTGGATCGGTGAGATTGAATGAAACATGAAAACTGTCACAATTCCAGGACTGACCTTTCAGGTCTCGTGTCGGCCTCTGACTGCTGTGTGCATATGAAACGAATCGTTTTCAAGTTGAAAACCGGGCCTCCGAATGATCACAGGGAGGTGCAGGAATGGAGAGACTATTGTGTCAAAGAATTTCCAAAACCAGCGAATTGGGTTCAATTTGGCAGCATTCCCGTTCTGGCTATTCCCATTGGCATCGGCTATTGGATCGGAGTTCCCTATCTTGGCATTCTTGTGGGGATTGCGGCCTTACTCTTGTGGATCGTTTCTTTCCGTCCTGCCGGATGTCCGCAATGCAAAGGCAGCGTGACTACGCGTGAGGTCGAGGAAGAGAACGGCTTCAAGCGATTTTTTCACGACTGTCCCGCATGCAGAATCTCATGGAGATGCAATCGGCATTGGGATTCACCAGACGATTAGGCGTTACGTAGTTCTTGGGGTTGGAACCTTACGAACCACGAAGCGGCTTTTGTGATCTTGCACCGCTGATTGGAAGAAGGGGTCAAACCAACAAACGACCTTTTGCGCTTCTTGAGAGCTTTCGCGGCCAATTTGTTGTGTTCTAACCTGCGGACTCTTCAGTATGCGCCCTCGCGGCGGGCGCGCGAGGGTTGTGTCATCCGCGTGGGGTAATGCGGCCCGGTTCACTTTTTGGGCGGCTTATCCAGCGCGTCCTTTTTCTCCCAATCGCGGATGAGGGACATTTTCTTGTTGGCTTCATCGAGCAGTTCCCGGGCTTCCTCCGGAGTGCGCACGACTTTGGGACGGAGGAAGACCAGGAGTTCGGTGTTTTTGACGGATTTGTCATGTTTGCTGAAGATATAGTTCAACCCCGGGATGCTGCCCAGGATGGGGGTCTTGTAGGTGGTATCGCTGAGTTGCTTTTGGATGATGCCGCCCAGGACAAGCGTCTGCCCGGCTTTGGCGGTGAGTTCGGTGCGGAATTGGGCGGCGTCAATGACCGGCTGCGAGTTGATTTGCGTTGGGTCAAGGGTGGAGGATTCGGCGCGGATGCGCAATTGCACGTCGCCCGTGTCGTTGATGTGAGGTTCGACTTCGACGATGACGCCGACATTTCTGTAAACGGTGGAGGTTGTGCTTCCGCCCAAGGCGGCGTTGACGGTGCCGGTTGGGATCGCTATCGCCTGGCCGACAAAAAGCTTGCCCATGTCATTGTCCGAAATGGTGATTTGCGGCTCGGAAATGACGGTGGCGTCGGCTTTCTCGTGGAGGAACTGGATAAGGAAATCCATGCTGATGCTGCTGTCCAACACACCGGAGCGCAAGCTGGTCAGGGCCTGGGCGACCGAGGCGCTGGTGCTGGAGCCGCCGGCATTGATGGGGTTGTTGATCTGGGTGTTGCCGCCAACTCCCTTCTGGTAATTGGCTCCCAGGGTGGGCATGAGGGAATTCTGATAGTCAGCCCCGGAAAAAACCTGGCTGCCGTTGGGCGAGTAGCGCACGCCTATCTGGTCCAGATAATTGGCCGATACCTGCACCAGCCGGGCATCGACAAGCACCTGCGCGGGTGGAACGTCCATCTCCTGGATCATCTTGCTGACCTGGGCAAAGAGATGGACGTTGGCCGTGACGAGCAGTGAACTGCTCGCTTCGTCGGGCACGACGCGCACCCGTCCCACCAAATCGCTCACGGGACGATCCGTGCTTGCAGCGGTCGAACCCGCCCCGGTTCGGCCGGCGGTGTCCGGCGGTCCGCCGAGCCATGAATAATAGGGTTCTTCCTTGACGACCTGTTCGAGGGAGAAGTCGTCCGCGGTAGGGGCGGTCTGCGAGCCTTGCTGTGTCTGCTGGTTTTGCTGAGGGGCGCCGTTTGGATTTTGCGGAGTGACCGGCCGCAGGGCCAGGGAACCGTTTCTGGCAAAGAGGATGTTGATCCGGTTGGCAATCTTCTGGGAGTTGCCAAAATTGAGCTTGATATGGTAGGTGGTGTCGCCCGCCGCCGACGGTTTGTCCAATTCCTTCACCACGGCGATCACCGCGTCGAGGTTCTCCTGCGAGTTGGCCGTGATGATGAGGGCGTTGGCCGCCGCCTCGCTGGTGATGCGGACCTTGCCGTACAACCGCCCGACGTCCCGGTCGCTCTGCTCCGAGGGGTAGAAGAGATCATAGTAAGTTCGCGTCGCCGATTTTTTGAGAAAAAGTTCGTTGAGGACGTCCTCGATGTCGCCCGCGCTGACGTTTTCCAGGTGGACAATCTTCGGCTCCAGACTGTTGTCCTGGAGCGGTTCATCCAGCGCGGCAATGATTTTGGCGATGCCCTCCATGGCGGCGGGTGGGCACTGCACCAGGATGGCGTTGCGGCGGCGGTCGGCCACGATCTCCACCTTTTTGGTGTCCTTCTGGTTGGAAGAATCGCCGGAGAAGTAATAGTAGGGGTAGCCGGAACCATTCTGCTGGTCCTTGCCCAGGTCCTGCAGTTGCTTGGCCACGTCCTGGGCGTCGGCGTTTTTGAGCACATAGGTTCTCATCACCTTCTCCTGGGCGTCGGCGGTGTCAAGAGAAGCCGCGAATTCCTGAATCTGCTTGAAATTGGCGGCGCTGGAAAGAACCATGAGGGAGTTGGCGTTGTCGCTGGCCGAGATTTCGATGAATTCCTTGGATTGCTTGCTGGTCAGTTTCTGGAAAAGCGGTTGGATTTGCTTGGCCAGTTCCTGGGCGTTGACATGCTTCAAGTTGATCGCCCGCAGAATGACATCCTCGTCTTTTGCAACGTCCAGGGCCGCGATCAGCCGGGCGGCGGCGGCCAGATTGTCGTTGTAATCGGTTACGATCATCAGATTGGCCCGCTCGTCTGATACAACGACCGCGTTTGTCGAGAGGACGCTCTTGAGCTTATCGGTCAGTTCCGCGGTGGGGACGTGAAGGAGGGGAAAGACTTTGATCAAACGCTGGTGGCCTCCGGGAACCGCCGCGTCGGCGGCCCCGATCAATTCGGGAGTCAGATTCATCTTCGACTCCTGGTCCGCCGGGACCACGAAGATGGTGTCGCTGGTTTCAACCGCGGCAAAACCTTCCATGCCCAGGGCGCGATAGACCATCGTGACCGCTTCCTGCCGGGTGACTTTTTTGGTGGCGACAATGGTTACTTGACAATGCGCCGCGGGATGTTTGACGACACTCTTGCCCGTGTTCTCGGCCAGCCACTGGAGGACCTGGTCGATTTGCATGTTCTGGAAGCTCAACTGGATCAAATCGGTCGGCAGTTTCTTGGGTTCTGCCGCCGCGCCGTCCGGCGACGCGTTGGTCGAGCCGTCGGGCGAATTGGTGGATGCCGCCGCCGTCGCGGGCGAGTTGGTGTCCGTCAAGGGCCGCGACGGTGCGTTGGTCGCGCTGGAGGGGGACGCGGTGGAATTGGCGCCGGGCGAAGCGGTCGCGGCATTGGTGCCGGCGCTTTTCTCCGCGCTCTGGGCGTGGATGAAGGACGCCGCACACCAGAGGAGGACTGCCGCCAGAGAGAGGGAAGTCATCCATGCGGTGAATTTCGATTTCAACTGCCGGCGTGTTAACGATTGCATTATTGTATCTCCTTTTATTTGGATGAAAGAGTCTGGTTGGTTGAGGCATTGTTGCCCGCCGCGTTCCGGGCGGACGCCGTTTTCGGCGGCGCATTGGTGGATGGGGAATTAGTCGAGGCGGAATTGGTGGATGGCGAATTGGTAGGTTTGGGCATAAGGCTTTCTCCGCCAATGCCGTTGAACAAAGTCAGTTCCTTCTTTTCCCCGTCTTCCTCGATGAGCACGCGGTTGACGCCGATGTTCAGCAGCTTGACCCCTCCCACAGTGTCACCCACTTTGCCCGATGCGATCTGCCCGTTGGTGGCCTGGATGAACGCCACCTGGTCGGCAATGCCATTCAAAGTCATGGGCACCCTCATGATAGCCCCAAAAACTTCGCTGTTGATGATGGCATCCACGCGGGCCTGGGTTTCGTGCGGAAGCTCGATTTTTTTCATGCCGCCTCCCCCGCCTTCGCCGGGCGGCCCGCCGCCCGTCATCCGGGCCATCATTTCCGGCGTCATGCCGGGCGGCAGACCGGGCAATGCCCCGGGCGGGCCGGCCCCGCGCAAACCCGCGCGGCCGGGGCTGGAACTGGAGTTGGTCTGGCCCGTGTCGCCTGCGGCGGGGGCGTTGGTTGCTTTCGCGATGAGATTGGTCGCTTTGACCAGATTGGTGACAGTGGCCGCGTTGGAGCCAGCAGTCGCATTCGTCGCAACAGTCGCATTCGTCCCATTAGTCCCGTTCGTTTTGAGCAACGCGACATTAGTGTCCTTGGGCGCGAGCTTGTCCGTTTGGTTGGTCGCCCCGGGCAACGTGGGGAGCGCGGGGATTTTCAGATGCGCCAGAGGGTCGCCGCGAAAGAGCCAATCGCCCAGTTGCCAGGCCAGCAACAGCGCCATGGCCAGACAGATAATCTTTAGCGGGCGTTCGAGGCGGTCAAACATGAGAGTTCTCCTGCTTTGGTTTCCAAGCGTCAAAATCCAGGACCACAATGGTCAGGTTGATCTTGATGCCATTGGGCATGCGGGCGTCGGAACTGATTTGAATGGAGTCAACAACAACGGGAAAGCCGATATGGTCCAGGTTATGGAGCAGGCGCATTACCGGGGCAATCGGACCGCTGCCTTCAAACTGGATGGAGCCTGCCTCCCTTGCGGAAACGCGGCCCGCCGTTTCGCGGATCGGCCCCACCGCCAATCCCTCGGCCGTCGCCGCCTTCTGGATGGCGGCGCTGGCCTCCGCCATCACGGAGGATCGGTTGAGCTTGATCGGGTCCATGCGGAAACGGTCCATCAGGTTGGTGGCCGTGGAGACTTTCTCCTGGTATGGCTTGATGAGGTCGCGCAGGTCCCTGGCCTGCTGAACCAGCTTGTCATAGGCCTGGCGCCGCGCGGTGAAATAGTTTCGCGCCACCGGGCCATAAAACAGCGCCAGGTATATGAAGACACAGACGGCGGCGATGCGGATGGTGCGCTTTTCCCGGGGGGTAAATTGGTGGTTCATTGCTGGGAGGTGGTTGTCGCGCGACCGCGCCGTCCGCCGCGCGGAGGAGACTCCGGGTTGTTCTGGCCGTTTGGAGGCGGTGCGGGCGCCGCCTCGGCGGAAGCACCCATGGGCTGGGCGGGAGGCGTTGTCACCGGCTCCGGCGGCGGCGCGCTCAATGCCGCATTGCCGACGCCGGAGTGGGATTCATCCGTTTTCTTGCCGGCGGGTTCCGCGGCAAGCGGTTTGCGCGCTTCCGCCGGTTTTAATTGCGCCGTCATGCGCACGGTCACGCGGCGGTCGGGCGATGGGGTCTGCTCTTCGACCACCACATCAGTGAACCAGCCGGACTCAATGAGCTTTGAGCGGAAATCGGTGACTTGCTGGGCGCCGGCCATCTTTAACCGGATGGAGAGTTCCTGGCGGCGGCCCATGGACAGGCCATCCAGACGCGTGCCTTGCGGGGCCGACTTGGCCAGCAGGTAAATCATGTCCAGGTAAGGAGGCTGGCTCTGCTTGAGGAACTTGAGAAAGTCCAGTTCCTGATCAATGGTGGCGAGCCGGCCGCGATCCGCTTCCAGCGCGGCCAGTTTCCGTTCCAGAAAGGGCCGGAGCACAATGGCTTGCGCGTAAGGGAAGAAGAGGGCGCCCAGGGCCAGCAACACCGCGGCGGCGGCCCATCTCCAGAGTGAAGGCGCAGCCGGCCTGGCCGCCCCCTTGCCTCCGGCCACTTCGAGGATCAGGGGAGGGGAGGCGCCGCCGGTCCCGATGGATTTGATCAGGCCGGCGATGGCGGCGGAAGGCCCCGCAACGGACGCCTGTTCGAGGCTCCGGCAGGTGACAGCGTCTCCCAAAGCGCCGGCCAGCAGCGGCGCCATCCGGGGATCGCGCGCGCTTTTTCCAGTCAAATAAATATTCCCGCCCGGCATCGCCGGCTGGATGGCTTTGGCCAGCGCGGCCAGCGCCGTTTCCGCGGCGCCTTGCGCCAATAGCCCCCGCGGGCCGAACGCCGTCCCCGGCTGGTCGAGCGACAGTTTGAGCTTTTCGGCGTCGTCGTGGCTGAGGGCCAGTTTTTCCTGGATGGCGCGGGTGACGCTCTCGCCGCCCCAGGGCAGAATGCGCACGGAGGCCGGAACACCGTTGTCAATGGAAAGCAATTCCGATTGCGCGCGCCCGATGTCCAGCACGGCGCAGGAGCCGGGCGGCGGGGGATGCAGTTCGGCCCGCGCCAGCGCCGCAAGGGTGAAAAGGGGGGCGACACCGCAGGCCGTCAGAACCCCGGCGTAATCCTCGATGACTTCCTTTTTCACGGCCACGACCAGCAAATCCTGCCGGGCCGGGCCGCCGTTGGCCGGGGGGATGGGCGGGCCGGCCGGCCGGCTGCCCCAGGCCAGTTCGTCGGGCGAAAGGGGAAACTCGCTTTCGATTTGCAGGCGCACAACGCGTTGCAGTTCGTCTTTGGACGCGGCGGGCAGATTCAGGCGGCGCATCGAAACGCCGCGGGCGCCGATGGCGCAGAAGGCCCGCCGGCCCGCCGCCCGGCCCTTCTTGCTGAGGAATCCGCGCAGGCTCAAGGTCAGTCTCTCGCGGCAGAGATCGGTCAACCGCCCGTTTTCACGGCGCTCGATGGGGAAGGCAAAGGAGTCATTGCCGCAAACGGCCTGGAGCGAGCTTTGGCCGATGTCAATTACAAGGGTCTCAGCGTTCATGGAATCGGCGCTTTTCATAAATCCTCCCGGTAACCCAGCGTTTCAATGTCGCTCCGCCCAATGTGGACAACGGCCTCGATGCGCTGGCGCGCGCCCGAAGAATTGATGATCCCCTCGGAAACAATGCGGAAGGTTTCAGACCGGGCCGTCACCAGCGGAACCACCTGCTTGAATACGGCGCGCGTCATGCCATCCACCTTGAGGAGCGCGGCCACGTTGCCAAAATAGCCGGTGGAACCGCGATAGTTGATGATCGCCTGCGCCAAGGCCCGATCGACTCCCGGCAAACAGATCAGAACATCAAGGCTGGCGGTGTTGATGTTGATCAATCCTTGCAGGTCTGTCCCACTGGCCAGCGTCAGGTCATCGGCGATTCGCTCAAACAGCTCCTGGCTGATCACCGGCGGACCCGAATTGCCCGAACCACCGGCGTTCCCGCCGCCTTGGTTTGAATTCTGCGCGGTGACAGAAAGCAGATCGTCCAGAGTTTGCAATTGGTTGCGGCTCCGGTAGGAGACAATCGCCTTGGCGATGTCCTGGGTGATACCGGGAACCGCCGAGAGCGCGGCTTCGTCAGCCGTCTGCGGGTTGACTCGGTCCTTGCCGGACGCGTTCACATTCTTGTCCGTGTCCGCGACAGTGAAAATGGCGTCCCAGCCCTGGGTGGGAGTGGAAGGCGGCTTGGAGGCGGGCTGGCCTGGGTCGGCCGGTTCCTCGTCGCTGTCCAGGAAGCCGTTCTGGTTCTGGTCGTTTCCCAGCAGCAGATCGGGTGTGACGCCGCGCACCATGAGGAGTTCGCGCACGGTTTGGAAAGGGCCGTTGCGGGCCAGATAGGGCGGCTGGAGGGACATGTAGTAATCCGAATTGGCTCCGCCCAGGGTCGAGGTGTCTTGGGTCGAGGTGTCTTGGGTGGCGGCGCTCCGCCATGCGACAATATCGGCGACGATGGCGGGCGTCATGCCGGCAAGGTTGGTGAGTTGGGCGGGTTGCGCGACGTTCACGTTGAGGCGGCTTTCTTCATCGCTGATTCCATATATGATGTCCCCTCCGTCCGCC
This sequence comes from Verrucomicrobiales bacterium, assembly GCA_003138485.1. Taxonomy (GTDB): domain Bacteria; phylum Verrucomicrobiota; class Verrucomicrobiia; order Limisphaerales; family Palsa-1400; genus PLGF01. The sequence continues at coordinate 10,336 of PLGF01000193.1, forward strand.
TGGGGAGCGCGGCGGATGACCTGGAATTGGCCGCGGCCCAAAGGCACGCCCCGGAAATCCTGCGGGTCATTGTAAAGCGAGCCGGTGTGGTTCCGGGCCGTTTGCTGGCGCATGACAACGTCCTGATAAAGCAGCGCCTTGGCCCGCTCGACACCCGCCAGCGCCAGATAATGCGCCTGCACACGGTCGCCATAATTCTTGACAACCAGGAGGTCCATCCGCGCCGTGTGCAAAACGCCGATCACCAGCACGGACAACAGGACCATGCACCAGAGCACGCCGACCAGAATGGAACCTTTGCGCCTCATTCAGCTCATCCTCCCCCGGCGCCTTGGCCGGCTTGCGCGGAACTGGAACCATCTGAAGACCCTGACCCTCCGCCCGCGGCGGACGAGTCCGCCAACTCCAGCCGGACCACTGTCTGGAACACCAGGGGCGGCTCCTTTTTCTCCGTCGTTTTGTCCGTCGCCTTTTCCGGATTCGCATCCAGCATCAAAGTGATCCGCACCGCTTCGGGAAATCCGGAAAGATTGGGCGCCGCGACGGTCGTATATTTGAGTTTTTTGTTGACGGTCGCATCCCCCCAATTGTCGTACCAATCCAGTCCGTCATAGTATTCCAGCGTCAGGCCGCGCAAACCGCGCGCGATCTCCTCCCGGCTTCCGCCGGAGAGCGGGTCCGGGGCCAGATGCGGATTGCGCCTGCGAAAGAGGCTGAAGCGTTCGGAACCGCGCTCTTTGTCAACGAAATAGCTGACCTGGCAGTAATCCCCCTCGCCGGGCCGCTTCGGGGTGTAATAGTGGGTGGCGAAATCCAGGTTGTCCGCCTCCATCTCCCCGATGGCGCGCTGCTCTCCCACAAAGTCGAAATCCGGGCTGAGCGAGCAGGCCGAGCGCAGGTCCGCGCTCATCAACGAGAGCGCGACGCGCGCGCTTTGCAGAGCCTCCGTCCGCGGCTCGATCAACTTCTGACCGGCCACGCCCGCGCTGAGGCAAAGGTAGGAAGCCGCCAAAATTATGGACGCCACCGCCGCGCTAATGGTCAGCTCGATGAGTGTAAACCCGCCGCGCGCCCTCCCTGGCTTGAGCCGTGGCAATTTCTGTCGTTTTTGGACGGTTCTCCTCATTGCCCCCTCTTGTTTCGCTTCTTCGCCTTGTCCAGTTCCATCTGCTTGAGCTTGGCGTCGCTGGCGCTTGAGCCTGGATAGTCCGAATCAAAAAGCAACGTGGTCAGTTTGTAGAGGCTGGCTCCCGACTTGGAATCCTTCACGACCACATCCACCTGATGAAGGCCATCCAGAGCGGCGGGAGCGACGGTTTGCTCCCACGCATATTTGGGGAAGCTGTCCCCAAAGTCCCCCGTCGTGGTCTCGTCCGTCAAAACCGCGCCAGCCCGCAATGTCTCAATCTGGCTGGCCGCCAGCGTCACGACGGTCGTTTGGACCTCGGAATCCTTGGTCGATGCCAGGGCGGTCGTGATGCCATGCGTGAGGGCGACCAGCGCCACGCCCATGATCAGAATGGCGCATAAGACCTCAATCAGAGAAAAACCGCCGTTGTCACTCCGGGCGCTCATGGGTGTTCCATCGCCGTGATCTGGACGCGCGAGGTGATGGGGTTGACGCGCAGGGCCAGGCGGAAGCCATCGCGGTCAGCCAACACGATCCGGCGCGCGTCCGCCGTGCCGTCCGGATAAAAAGTGACGCTCTCTTCCGGCGTGGCGGACGGAGCAACACCCGGGTTCCCGGAGTTCGCGGACGGTTCCCCGCCGGCCTCACCGGACGAATCTCCTTCCGCATCCAGGAAACGGATGGAGATGCGGGAATCGAGCGTTCCCGATCCGCCTGGAACATCCGCCACGCGGTGGAATTCCGATCCGCCCCGCGCGCCGCGCTCCAGGAAGTAGCGGCGCTTGACACTGTCAAGACTAATCCTGTGAGGCCGGTTGACGGAAATGGCGCGGCTGCTGGCCACGTTGAAGGCCCCCGCCAATTCCCGGCTGGTCGAGCGCAGAAGGGCGTCTTGAAATGTCCCGCGCATTTCGGCGACGATCGCCACGCTCATGATGCCGATGATGACCACCACCACCAGCATCTCCACGAGCGTGAAGCCTCTGCGTCCGCCGCCGCTGTCGGGCTCGCAACGCATTTTACCAGTTTCCAATCTCCGCGCCTTCGCCGCCGTTGGCCTTGTCCGGGTCTCTGGCCCACAGGTCAGGCCCGGTGGTGTGATGGGTGCCGGGATATTTGTATTGATAAGGCTGCCCCCACGGATCGGGACGGAGCATCTTGACGTAGGGGCCGCGCCATTTTCCATCGTCGTTGGCCGGTTTGTCCACCAGGGCCTTCAAGCCTTCTTCGGTCGAGGGATAGGCGTCCATCTGGACATTGTACCTTTCCAGGGCGGAATCCAACTCGGCTATGTTCGCCTTGGCGGTGGCGACTTTCGCGTCGTGGGTTGTGCCGACGAATTTAGGGATGATGGTCGCGGCCAGGATGCTGATGACGATAACCACGACCATGATCTCGACGAGGGTGAATCCGCCGGCTGATTTTTTGAACGCGCGTGTTTTCATGTTCTTATTTCTCAAGGGCCTGACTCATGTTGAAGATCGGGAGCAGAAGCGCAATGACCATGAAGCCGACCAAAGCGCCGACCACCAGAATCAAGGCCGGCGCGAGCAGGGAAACGAGCGTCTTGGTGCGCGCCCGCATGTGGCGTTCCTCGATGTCGGCCACTTTGAGGAGCATCTCAGGCAGCATGCCCGATTCCTCCCCCACACTGATCATCTGCACAACTGTTTTTGGGAAAATGCCCAGCTTGCGCAACGGCGCGGCCAGGGAATCGCCGCCGCGGGTTTCCTCCGCCACCTGCGCGATCAATTTTCCCAGCACGAGATTGCCAATGGTGTTCTCGACAATTTTCAAGGCTGGCAGAAGCGAGACTCCGCTCTTGGCCAGCGTGCCCAGCGTCCGCGCAAACCGGCTCAATGCCGCCGCCCGATAAACTCCGCCTAATACCGGAAGCGAGAGCTTGAATCCGTCCCACTTCTCCGCGCCTTTGGCAGAACGCAAGTACCAGCGCAGGCCGGCCGCGGCCCCTGCCAATCCCAGCAAGAGCGGGACCCAGTAATCCTGGACCAATTGGCTTGCCCGAAGCAAAATCACCGTCGGCAAAGGCAGCGTGGTCGCCATTTCCGTCAACATGCTGAACAGTTTGGGCATCACCACCGTCAGCAGGACCGCCACCGTGACCACGCCAAAGCAAAGGACGAAGACCGGGTAGGCGACCGCGGCCACCACTTCGCCGCGCAATTCATCATCATGCTCCAGCAGATCGGCCAGGTCGGTCATCACTTTGGGCAGGACACCGGCCTCCTCGCCCACCCGCACCATGCTGATATACAATTTGCTGAACAGTTTGGGATGTTCATCCAGCGCGGCGGAGAAGGCGGCGCCTTTTCGGACCGAATCGGCGATTTTCAGGACGATCACCCGCAACGCGGGATTCTCCTCCTCCTCACCCAGCCCGTCCAGCGCCTGCGGAATGGGTATCGCCGCGCTCAGAAGCGCGCCCATCTCACGAGTGAACGCCGTGACGTCCTTGCCCGACACCCGGCCGGCCACGCGGATTCCCCCGGCGCGCTGCCGCGGCGCCAACGCCGGCTGCGCCGCGCTATCCGGGGCAGGGGCGCAGCTTTCGAGGACGGACGGAAAAAGCCCCCGCGCGCCCAGGATTTGCAGGGCGGACTTGCGGTCCGGCGCCTGTATCTGACCTTTGACGGGAGGGCCGTTTAACTGGGTTGCCTGGTAGCGGAAGGCATTCACTCCAGGAGGTCTCCGGATGACACGCGCACAATTTCCTCCAGGCTTGTGATGCCTTGGGAGGCTTTGAGCATGGCATCTTCGTGCATCGTCATCATGGTCTTCTGCGCCACCGCTTTGATTTCCGCATTGGACCGTTTTAGCAGGATCAATTCCCTCAATTCAGGGCCAATGACCAGCAGTTCAAAGATGCCGACCCTGCCCCGGTAGCCGGTGTCGCGGCATTCCTCGCATCCGCCGCCTTGGTAAAAAACGCCTTCCACCCGCCGGGCGCCCATCGCATGGAGCTTGTCGCTGATGATCTTGGGCACCGGGGCCGCCACTTTGCAGAGGGGACAAATTCTGCGCACCAGACGCTGCGCCAAAACTCCCTCAAGCGATGAGGAAATCAGAAACGTCTCGACCCCCATGTCCACCAGACGGGTGACAGCGCCGGTGGAGTCGTTGGTGTGGAGTGTGCTGAAAACCTGGTGGCCGGTCAGCGCGGCCCGGATGGCGATTTCCGCCGTTTCCGAGTCGCGGATTTCTCCCACCATGATGACGTCGGGGTCCTGTCGAAGAATGGAGCGCAAGCCGTTGGCAAAGGTGAAATTGCGGCTCGGCCGCACGGGAATCTGGGCCACGCCCGCCAGTTCGTATTCCACCGGGTCCTCGATGGTGACAATTTTCTTTTCCGGCGCGTATATGCCCTGGAGAATGGAGTAAAGCGTGGTGGTCTTGCCGCTGCCGGTGGGGCCGGTGGCCAGAAAAAGGCCATGGGGCTTCTCCACAAGCCGCGCCATCATATCCGAGCGTTCCTGATCCAGACCCAGCTCCATTGGGGTCAGCAGCCGCGCGTTTTTCTCCAGCAGCCGCATGACGAGGCTTTCGCCATAAATGGTGGGCATCGTGCCGACCCGGATGTCCACGCGGGCGCCCCGGTGGTTGATCTGGATATGGCCATCCTGAGGCATGAACCGTTCGGCAATGTTCATGTCGGCCATGATCTTGATGCGGGAAACCAGCGCGGCATGAAGGTTCTTGGGGGGTGGCGGTTTCTCCTGCAATAGACCGTCAACGCGATAGCGCAATTGCAGTGTTTCCTCAAAGGGCAGAAGATGAATATCGCTGGCCCGCTCGCGCAGGGCGGTGGAAATAATCAGGTTGACCAGATTGACCACCGTCGGCTCGTTGGCCATCACTTCGATGTCGTGCGCGCTCTTCTCCGGGGCCGCGCCGGCGGCCGCCGGCTCGAGGTTGTCGATCATCTGCTCGACCGTCACCTGGCAGGATTGGGCGATCTTTTCCAGCAATTCGGCCCCATCGACCGTCTGTTCCTCCACTTCCAGCCCTGTCAGGAGCCGGATGTCCTGGATCACCCGCTGATTTCCCGGAGCGGCCGTGGCGATCACGATGACCCCGCCGCCCATTTTCACCGGCAGAACGCGGTGGCGCTGGATGAATTCGGCCGGCAGCGCGGCCACGGCGTCGGCGTCCGCTTCCAGACTCGCCTTCACCGCCGCCGAAGCCGGGTGGACGCCGTTATCAGCCGTGTGCGCTCCCGGCATGCTGCTCAAATCCTGCATAAAAGGACACCTCTCGGATAAGGAAGTTAGACACTGCCAGCCCGAAATAGTTTCAATCAAAATCCGTGAAATCGCCGAAACCCTCAAACGATGCCGCCAACCTTCATGCCCCCTTATACCGCCCGCGCAGCCCGCCCGTCAAACATATCCAAACGCGGGTGGGGGGTCAGGGCGCATGACAAAAATCTTCACCTTCCTGGTAGGGCAGAGCTGCCGCTCTGCCCTGAATTCTTGGGCGGCGCAGCAGCACCGCCCTACCGACGGCGTGAAGATTCTTGTCATGCACCGCGGGGTCATTTCCAAATATTTCGCGGCGAGAGCTGCGCCCGTTCCCCCGGCACACCCAAGCGCTTTGCGTGATTCCGAGGACTGACCGGCGGCTCATTCCCTTTAGACGAGAATTTCTGTCGGCCAAATGGCGGCAACTCCGCTTTACAACCGCCGGTTACACCGATAATCTCTGTTGATTTCATAATGGCCTTTTGGCAACCAGACGCGGTGATTTAATGCAACGGCATGAGCAAATTGCTTGAAGCGCGTGAAAACGAAGTCGCGTTCTGCGCGGACGTCAAATCATGAGCGGACGCTTTATTTGCCTCGCGTCCAGACTGGCCATTTTCGCACGCGAAAATTGAGCAACATGGAACTGGAAACTACAGACGCTCCGACCCGCGTGTTTTCTGCAAAGGAAGCCAAACTCCTGTTCTCGCCGGCGAAGTGAAACTCCCTGGAACTCCGGAGGGCCGCAGTCCCTTCGACCCGTCATTGATGCAGGTGGACCGACCAGTTATCCGCGCCAGCGATTTGGATCGGGTCGTCCTTTGGGTCAATGAACCGCTTGCCGCATTGGGACATTCCTATGCTGCCAAGTATATCCGTTGGGGTTCCAAGCAAACTTTCGCCTCAAATAAATCCAAAGCTGTGCCAGTGCCGCTGCGGGCATCTTGTGTCTCCCGACCACTATGGTATGACGTGACCAAAGACGAAATAGGAGTTGCCTTCTGGCCCAAGGCTCAAAAATACCGTCACATCGTCCCGGCAAATCCCGAAGGTTTAATGGTTGCGGCCGGCTGTTATGATGATGCAAATATTTTGTGATTAAATGTCTTGCATAATGTAATGTTTGTGGTATGGTGATCGCAGTGGCTGAGGGCGTTTTGTTCTTTGAAAGGCTGCGGATTGGGGCGTTTGAGCGGTGAACCCGTTTGGACCACGCCATGCCCCGGTTGACGCGGCTGTTTATCCTCCTTCGCGCGGAGCGCTGGCCTCGTTTCCGGCCCGCCGTCGTGAGGCGATGGAGATAACCGCGGATTTCACGGATTTCACGGATAAAGAGTTCCCATCCGTGTCCATCCGTGAGATCCGTGGTTAAGTCCCTTCCTCTGCGCCTACGATTTGCGCGAGATGGACTGTTTTGCCTTGTTGGGCTGGTGATCTGGAATTTCACCCTCTGGCACCCTCTGGCACCCTCTGGCAATTTAAAAATCCGGGTATTGCGGGTTAATGCAGATCACACTCTCATGCACCCTTATGCACCCTTGTGCACCTTAATTATCGCGTTTTCGATCCCTCACCGCGAAGTCGCGGTCGGAAAGTTAACGATAAAGGGGGTTCGGTAATCGTCGAAGGCAGGTGGCTTGGACGCATCCTATTCGCACCTTATTTGTTTGCGGGCGGGAAAAACCAAGGCGCGTCAAGGCGCGTCAAGCCAAATCAAGGTAAATACCCCTACCCTTCCCACCCCGCCCATGACAATAGGCTTCCCATGAGGAGCCCCCCAGTGCTTATCGAAACGGGGGCTTCCTTCACCGAACAGGTGAGGCCGGCAGGCCGACGCTCGGTGCCTTCTGCCGCCGAATCGGCTCGGCAGGAGCTTCGCCATGGATTGGGGCTCTTTGGGGCGCGCCGGGTCTGGCTTGCAAAGTTGGCGGTGTTTGATACTTGTGGAGGTTGATTGGATGAAGAGGATAATCTGCCTAATTGCGGTTTTTGCGGTTTTTGCGGTGAAGCGACCGGCCTTGGCGCTGCCGAGGCTGGAGGCGTCGCATGTGACGCTGGATTATGTGGCGAAAAAGGCGGAGTTGCGGGCGCGCAAGCCGTTCAGGTCGCCGCGCGCGGATTTGCCCGCGTTTTTGAGCCGGATGACTTACGACGAGTACCGGGAGATCGAGTTCCGGCATGACCGGGCGTTGTGGGCTGAGGAGGGGCTGCCGTTCCGGATGGAGTTTTTCCACCTGGGCTATCTTTATCAGGAGCCGGTCCACTTGAATGAATTCACGCTGACACATGTGCAGCCGGTGCGATTTGTGCCGGATTTTTTTGATTACCGGTCGCTGAAGCTGCCGGAGGAAATCCCGGCGAACACCGGGTATGCGGGATTTCGGGTGTTGAACCAATTGAATTCGAGCGGGAAGTGGGACGAGTTGGGGGCGTTTCAAGGGGCGAGTTATTTCCGGCTGCTGGGGCAGGGTCAGGTTTACGGGATGTCGGCCCGCGGGCTGGCGCTGGATTGCGGGGAAGACGGCAGGCCGGAGGAATTTCCGATTTTCACGGATTGGTGGCTGGGCAAACCGCAGCATGACGACGAGCAGCTCCTGGTGTACGCGCTGCTGGACAGCGTGAGTTGCGCCGGGGCCTACGAGTTCCGGATCAAACCGGGAGCAACGACGGTCGCGGAAGTGGAGGCGGTGCTGTATTTCCGGGAGCGTCCGAACGTTGTGGCGTCCGACGCGCAGCGCAAGCCGCTGGCGACCATCGGCTATGCGCCGGTGACGAGCATGTTTTGGATCGGGAGCGCGTCGGAACGGAAGTTCGACGATTACCGGCCGGAAGTTCACGACAGCGACGGGATGTTGCTGCACCAGGAAAGCGGGGAGATGGTGTGGCGTCCGCTGGTCAACGGGACGGCGCTGAGGCACCAGGTATTCGCGGCAAACAACGTGAGAGGTTTCGGGTTGTTGCAGCGGGACCGGAATTTCAATCATTACCAGGATTTGTTCCACGCCTACCAGAATGTCCCCAGCGTGTGGGTGGAACCGCACGGGAACTGGGGCGGAGGCGACGTGCATCTGGTGGAATTGAGCACGCAGTACGAGGGGCTGGACAACGTGGTGGCGTTCTGGGACCCGGCGGCCAAGCCGGGGCCGCTGCAGCCGCTGCGATTCGGCTACACGCTCTACTGGACGCGGGAGACGGATATGACGCTATCGACCAACCAAGTGGTCTCCACGCGGGTGGGAGCGGACCCGCGGGACCAGGCGCAGCGGCAATTTGTGATCGACTTTAATGTGCCCAAAATGACATCGGAGGAGGACCCTCCGACGGCGGCGGCGAGTTGCGGGGAGGGCGGGATGGTGACGCAGGCGCAGGTGTTCTGGAACGCGGCGGACAAGACGTGGCGGGTGATATTGAACGTGTTGCCCAAGGCCGGCTCGCGACAGCCGGTGGACGTGAAGTGCGCGCTCAAGAAGGGGGAGGAGACGGTTAGCGAGACGTGGAGCTACCGTTGGACCGCGCCATGAACGCAACGGCCAGGAACAACACGCCGGGAAAGTTGGCGGGCCGGCCGCTGGAGGAATGGAACGGGGCCTACTCGAAGGTGGAAAGCTATTTTCACGCTTTGCGGATGAATAACAGGGTCTTGCTGGGGCAGTTGGTGGCCCGGGTGCTGGAGCGGGCAATGGAGAGGTCCGACGCGGAGCCGCAACGCTCGGCGACGGAGCTGGCCGTGGAGGAAATGGACCGCCTGGTGAACGAATGGTTCGCGCAGGTGTTGCAGGCGCCGCCGGCCGGGGCGGAGATGCTCTCGACGCGGGGGCGGATGGCGCTGTTGCTGGCGGACATGCCCGGGCGGTGGCAGGACCAGTTTCTGCGTCCGGGGCCGTGGCCGGAGGAATTCGTGGTGGCGATGCGGGAGGGGTACCTGAGGGCGGGGCCGGATTTTCAACTGGCGAAGATGACGCCGCGCCCGCTGGACCTGGGGCCGATCGCGACGCTGACGAGATGGAGCCGGTTGCCTTACGTGAAAATGGCGGCCAGTTGGGTATTGTTCGGGGCGCTGCTGGTGCTGCTCTTTTACCTGACCCACCAGTGATGCCTTCCACACCGCCGACAGCCGGCGCCGGCACAGGCCAGGCGCAGCGCACGCATATCGAGCCGATGCCGCGGGTGCGGCGCGGCTGGCGGGTTTTTTTATTTTACTCTTCGGCGGTGCTGTTGACAGGGCTGGTGTCGATGCTCTTTGCCGATCTGCTGTGGCGGACGGGCTGGTCGCTGGCTGGGGTGGTGCTGTTGTGCCTGTTCATGGTGTTGTTTTTGGTCATCGCGGTGGGGTGCATGCACGGGGTGTATGGGTTCATGGCGCGCCTGAGCGGGGACCGCCGGCTGACGGGCCTGAAGGAATATCGCGGGCAAAACATCAAGGGAGTGAGCACGGCGCTGGTGTTTCCCGTCCACAACGAAGAAGTGGCGCGGGTCTGCGAGGGGTTGCGGGCGACGTACGAGTCGCTGGAGAAGACGGGGCGGCTGGGCAACTTCGATTTTTACATATTGAGCGATTCGACGGAGGCGGACAAATGGGTGGAGGAGGAGCAACGGTGGTTTGATTTGGTGCGGGACCTGGATGCTCTGGGGCGGATCTATTATCGCAGGCGGGTGACGAACGAGGGGAAGAAGTGTGGGAATATCCGGGACTTTCTAAGCACGTGGGGGGCGCGTTACCGGTATTTCGTTGTATTTGACGCGGACAGTGTGATGAAAGGGGAGACGGTGGTGGAATTGGTGAAGTTGATGGAGGCGCATCCGCACGTTGGGCTGGTGCAAACGGTGCCGGCGCTGGTGAACGCAAGGACGCTGTTCGGGCGGATGGAGCAATTTGCCAACCGGCTTTACGGGCCGATCTTCATCACGGGGCTGAATTTTTGGGCGCAGGCGTTCGGGAATTACTGGGGGCACAACGCGATCATCCGCACGGAGGCGTTCATGCAGCACTGCGACCTGCCGCAGTTGCCGGGGCGGAAGCCCTTTGGAGGGCAGATATTGAGCCATGATTTCGTCGAGGCGGCGTTGCTGCTCAGGGCGGACTGGGAGGTGTGGCTGGCCTACGACCTGGAGGGGAGCTGGGAGGAGGCGCCGCCGACGATGATCGAGGCCGCGCGGAGGGACCGGAGGTGGTGCCAGGGGAACCTGCAGCATTTCATGGTGGTGTGGGCCAAGGGGCTGAGGGGATTGAGCCGCCTGCACCTGGCGCAGGGGATTCTGAGTTACCTGGCGGGACCGCTGTGGTTGTTTTTCCTCTTGACGTTCAACTGGATGCTGTGGTCCGAGAGCCGGACGGGACTGTCGCGAATCACGGTGCGGCCCTGGACTCCGTTCCTGCGGGTCAGCGGCACGGAGCACGCGTTCCTCATCTTTGTAATCTGCATGGCCGTGCTGTTCCTGCCCAAGGTGCTGGCGTTGGCGGACCTGGCATTGGACAGGGAGCGCCGGCGGGCCTTTGGCGGGCTGACCAACGCCACGGTCAGCGCCATCGCGGAGACGGCCTTCTCCGCCCTGCACGCGCCGTTGCAGATGCTGTGGCACTCGAAGTACGTCGCGGAGTCCCTATTCCTGGCCGGGGTGTCGTGGGGACCGCAGACGCGGACGGCGGAGGGGACGAGTTGGCTGGAGGGAGCGCGGGCGCACTGGGGCCACACGGTAATCGGATTGGTTTGGGGCAGTGCGATTTGGCGGCTGGACCATCCGACGTTCTGGTGGTTTATGCCGGTGATGGCCGGGATGGTGGTGAGCATTCCGTTGAGCGTATTGACCAGCCGGACCAGCCTGGGCGAGCAGACGCGCCGCGCTGGGCTCTTTCTCTCGCCTGAGGAAACCGCTCCTCCGCGGGAACTGGCCGCGCTTCGGGCGCGAATGGCGGCTGAGGCGGCGGACGGGCAGTTGACGCCGCGCGGCGCGGATTGCGGGCTGGCGGACGTGGTTCTGGACCCGTACGTCAATGCCATGCACGTCACGCTGTTGCGGGAAAAAGGGCAGAATCCGGCTTTCGCGCGCGCGCTGTCCGACCTGGGCGTGGGGCGGCCGGAGGTGAGGGCGTTGTGCGAGAAGCTGCTGGCGGAGGGGCCGGAGCGCCTGGGGCGCCAGGAGAAGCTGCTCATATTAAGCGATGCCGAGCAACTGCCGTGGCTGCATCGGCAGGCGTGGCTGCGTCCAAGCGCCACGCTGGCCCGCTGGTGGCAGGGCCAAATCCGGGAATATGCCCGGTAGGGGAGGCCACGTCCGCCTCAGGCCGCGGTTGATCCTGCTTCGGAGCGGCCGTCGTTTACGCCGGCGGCAAATCCCCCCAAGCGACCGGCACGGACAGTTTTTTGCCAAAGCGATTGAGGTACTGGAGTTGTTTGTTGGCCAGCCCGTACTCGTGGACCAGGCGCGTGATCTTGACGTCGTAGCAGCAATACTCGGCGATCTCCAGCAGTTTGCCTTCCCGGAACCAGCGAAGGGCCTGCGTTCCTTCGGCGGTCTTTTCCACCCCCAACGTCGCTGACGCAATCGAGTCCAGGGAGAGGCGATGGTGCAGGGACTTCTCCAACTCCGCAAGCATGTCGAGCGAGGGCACCTGTTGGGCGTCAAAAAACGGGTTGTGGCCGGCCAGCACCTCGTAATCGAAGCGCAACGTATTGAAGCCGACCACCAGGTCGGCCCGGCGCAACTCCTCTATGAGCGCGTTGACCTCCTGCTCGCCGTAAATCCTGTATTGGCCTCGAGCGGTGCTGTAGGTCACGCCGATGCTCATCCGCATGTCGCGGATTCTGTCCCACCCGCCGACTTCGTCCGCGGACTTCTGGGTTTCGAGGTCAAAATAGACTGTGTTCTTCATCGCGCCGGATTCGAGGCGGCTTTATATCCCGCCGCCGCCGAATTGGAAGTTTTTTCGCGCCGCCGCCGCCATTCCGGGCGGCATCTCTTCGGACGAAGTGATGCCCCTTGAATCCGGGCATTGCATTCCGGCCGCTTTCCCCGCAATCTGGAAAGGTGATCCGATTGGTTTTATTTGATATCGACGGCACGCTTGTCCACACGGGCGGGGCCGGGGTAAAGGCGTTTGCGCGGGCGCTTGCGAGTGAATTTGGGATTCAGGACGGAACCGGGCAGGTGAAGTTCGGCGGACGGACGGATGTGTCGCTGGTGCGCGAAATATTCCGCAACGAGGGGATCGAGGCGTCGCCGGAGAATTTCGCGCGTTTTTTTGCGGCCTATGTGTCGTGCCTGCGGGAAATTATTGTTGGCTGCAAAGGCGGGGCCTGCCGCGGGGTCCTCCCGTTCCACGACGATCTGGCCGCGCGGCCCCAGCCGCCGCTTCTGGGACTGCTGACCGGGAACATCCAGCAAGGCGCGCGGATCAAACTCGAACGGTTCCAATTGTGGGAGAAATTCCCCTTCGGCGCGTTCGCCGACGATCACGAGGAGCGCGACCAGATTGCCGCCATCGCCCTTCAACGCGGCAGCCGGCGCTTGGGCGGGCCGTTGCGCGGCGACGAAGTGCTGGTCATTGGAGACACGCCGCTGGACATTCGTTGCGGCCGATCCATCGGGGCCAAAGTCCTGGCCGTCGCCACCGGGGGCGCGCCGCTGGAGGAATTGCGCGCGCATCAGCCAGACTGGGCCGTGGCTGATTTGTCGCAAGTCTCCGCCGCGGAAGTCTTGGACGGGGCTTGATCAGTGCGAATGGGGACGCCCGGTGCCGCACATGCCGCAGGAACCCGGATTGCCGGAGCATCCCGCCGGCTCCGAAGATTCGCCGCCGCCCGAAGCGAAGACCGAGAGCTTCTTCACCAACTTCTTCGATCCGCACTTTGGACAGGCGGTTCCCTTCCATTTGCTGGTTCGGACCAGGATTTCGCTGTCGGTCCCACATTTCCCGCAATGAAACTCATAGATCGGCATACACCCAGCATAGCCATGCGAAGGGTTCCCCGGCAACGGGAAAAGCGCGCCAATCAACCTGCCAGAGCGCCTCTCAATTCTAAAAAGCCGTCACACCGTAACATTTGTTGATAATCAAACACTTAACCCGCCAGACCTTGACTGGGCTTGATTTACCTTGATCGTCGCCAGGGTTGGATAAGCCCGCGACCGGAATCCATGTTGCCACCATTTGCCAGGATGGCGAGCCGGAAACGAGGCCAGCGCTCCGCGAAAAGGCGGACCTGTCCTCCGTGGCGCTCCGCGCGAAGGAGGATAAACAGCCGCGTCAACCGGGGCATGGCGTGTTCTAAACGGGTTCACCGCCCAAACGCCCCTCAGCCACTGCAACCACAATACAACAACACTTGCATTATGCAATATCTCTGACCGCAAAATCGTTACATCATCATAACAGACTGCAATTCAGGCTTTTGCAGAAGTGAACAAATTATTGGGCGGACGCTCGCGCGTGGGCGGAACACGCTGAAACCGCAAAATGTCGAATGCTTGGATGCGAACCCAATGCGCTGCTCCTCGACAGGGAAGGCTTCACTCCCATCGACCGCAGCAGACAGAACACGGGAAATATGGGATGAAATTGACCTGAGGTCCTTGCCTGCGCTGTCTTATGCGACCCTGTCGAGCGACCGGCTCGAACCGCTCTGCGAACCGGCCAAATTGTTCTGTGAATAGGCGTTATTGGGGTCTGAAGCCGCGGCGGTGGTTTGGGTTGAGCCGGCATGCCCGGAGCTCTTTTTGGCAGCCTTGGCTTGCGCCTGCTGGATTTCGATTTGAATCATCTGAGCCTCCAACTCCAATTCCTGAATGACCTGCTGTTTGGTTTTGGAGCTGTCTTTGCTCTGGTTTTCTTTCTGAATTTCTTGTTGGACAGTTTGCAGTTGCTTTTCGAGTTCGGCCACCGTGGTCGTGCTTGAAGTGGACACGGTGGAAGAAATGCTGCTGGAAACGGAGGAAACATTCATAGGGTGACTTTCATGACAATTTTAATCTGCAAAGAAGGAGTTTAGATCAAGGCGCTCAGGGCGCTGGCGGTGGATGAGGACGTGGATGCGAGCGTGCCATCCGCAGAATACGTGCCCGAATTGGACGCTTGGAAGGGCGTGTTTTTGTTGAGGTAATCCTTTAGATCAGACAGAATGCTTGTGGCGTCTGTGGTATTGTCGGATGAAAGCGCGCTCTGGAGCGATTGGAGATAGCTGGTGATTTGGCTGCCAACGCTCGAACTGCCGCTGCTGCCGGTGGAACTGCCGCTGCTGGAACAGGAGTTTGGCGCATCGGAAAGAACATCCGATATCAGGGTGGAGGCGTCCGACGTATCACCCGATTGCAAGTCACTTCCCACTGCGTCGAGCGCTTTCTCCAGCGGGTTTTCGGAATTGGACGAGCCATTCGCTGAACTGGGACCTTGTGGCGGCGGATTTGCCGCGAGATAAGTGTTTAAATTCGATAAGACGCTCTGGGCCTTCGACGTGTCTCCGGAAGAGACTGCGCTTTGAATGGATTGGAGATAGCTGGTAATTTGGCTCCCAACGCTTGAACCGCCGCTGCTGCCGGTGGAACTGCTGATGTCGTCTGAAGAAGCCGGCGCGTTGGAAAGAATGCTTGATAAAAGGCTTGCGGCGTTGGACGTGTTTCCGGATGTCAAGTCGTTTTCCAACGAACTGAGGGCATTATTCAGGGGGTTGGATTTTTTGGACTTGTTGGTTTGGGTCGAACTTGCGGCGGTCAAATAATCAAGAGATGAGAGGTTGGATACGGTCATAGCAGGATTCCATTCAGTGATTTGCACATGCGGACGGCGTTTAGCCGTCTTTCAATTTGCGTCTGCGTTGGCGCTTGGCGCCATTTCTGCAATGCTCTGCACACCCGGATCGGGTGATCCAGATCACTCCCGACCATATATCGGACAATGATGGCGAAACTTGAGCGGCGGTCTGGACACCGTGGAAAAGGGAGGGGGGATCAGTAAACGCAAGCGATTTCCTCACTCAAGGTTCGCATCGTCCGCTCACTTGGGAGTGACCTGTGCAGGCAATGCCTTTCAAGCGGAGCCTGTTTGCGCACCAACCCCCCCTCAGGCTGATAGTGCAACAAACTGGGAACAATCCGCCATTCAAATGGGATAAAACGCCCGATAAATGGGATGAAACATATAGGCAACAGAAGAAAGCCCTTGTACACTTGCCAGCGACTGAAGAAGGCGCGACGTTCAACGGATGAAACATACGATGCTAACAGCCGCGGCCATCTGTAAACCGGGCGACGGTTTGCCGGTGCGAACAACACCCTATTGGGTGATGATCTCGGCCTTTTGGGTGATGATCACTCTGGCCACGGCATTGCAAGATTGGCTCACGCTACAGGGAGATTTCATGCCAGCGCTGCGGTTTGCCGCCTCAATGTGGCTGCCTTGGGCTTTCCTCACGCCGGGCATTGTCTGGTTTTCGACCACATTTCCGGTGGAGCGAGACCTTTGGCAGTGGCGCCTGGCCGCACATTTGGGCGCTTTTGCTCTTATTACCGTTCTGTTCGGCCTCATAAGTTACTGGGCCGGGCCGCCCCCGTTTCATTCGCCGGCCGGCATCTCCCGTGTGGGACCGCCACTTTCCCACTTGCCTGACAGCCCGCCAACGGAGCCACCTCTGGCTGGTATGATCGTTCGGCGGGCCATTTTTCAGTTTCCAATTTATTGGGCCATCATGGGGGTGGCCCACGCTTTTGTTTTTTATGAACGCGCCCGGGATCGGGAGCGCCATGCGGTTATGCTTGAGGCGGGACTCACCAAGTCGCGGCTTCAAACTTTGCAGACGCAACTTCAGCCGCATTTTCTCTTTAACACCCTTAATTCGATTGCCTCACTCATCCACGAGAACCCGCGCATGGCCGACGAAATGATCGGTTCTTTGAGCGATTTCCTTCGGCTGACACTTGGCGCGTCCGATCACCCCGAGGTCTCATTGTCCGAAGAACTCGTTTACCTGGATCACTATCTTGCCATCGAGAGAATTCGTTTCGGCGAACGGTTGCAAGTGGAGAAATTCATTGAGCCTGCGGCCCTCGACTCACTGGTGCCGGTGCTGATCCTTCAGCCGCTCCTTGAGAACGCGGTCAAACACGGCGTTGAAAAGCAGTTGGCTCCGGTTCTGGTGCGTATTTCGGCGAGGCGCGCCGGCAATTTTTTGCGATTGCAAGTTACCGACAACGGTCATGGCCTGATGGCCGTGAAGGGAAAACTGGTCGAAGGCGTGGGACTGTCCAACACACGCTCGCGATTGCAGGAGATTGCCGGCGAGTTTTCGTCGCTGAGCTTAAGCTCGCCGCCGCAGGGTGGGTTGGAGGTTCAGATTCTTATTCCGTGGCGAATCGCGACTGAAGCATTGAATTGACAAACTCGACCGCCTTCATGAATATTCGCGCATTAATTGTGGACGACGAGTTGCTGGCGCGCGTCCGGATAAGAATGATGCTGGCGGACGAACCCGACGTGACGGTGGCGGGTGAGTGCGCCAATGGAGCCGATGCTATTGCCTTCATCCAGAAAGATCGGCCGGACTTGGTGTTTCTTGACGTGCAGATGCCCGAAATAAGCGGCTTTGACGTGTTGCGCAGGTTGCCGCCAGACCGCGGGCCGTCCGCAGTCATCTTTGTGACCGCTCACGATCGGCATGCGTTGGAAGCATTTGAAGTACATGCCCTGGATTACTTGTTGAAGCCGTTCAGGGAAACGCGGTTCCGCGAGGCATTGCTGCGGGCGCGGCAACACCTCATGCGGGAAGATTCCCAGGGAATGAATCCCCGTTTCCTGGAATGGCTGGCATCACAGGAGCGCAACCCGGCCTACCTCAACCGCCTGGCCGTGAAATCCGGAGAACACACTGCTTTTGTCGAGGTCAATGATGTCGATTACATCGAAGCCGCCGCCAACTATGCGATCCTGCACACCGGCGCGACCAGTCATATTTTGCGTGAAACGCTCACGAACCTCGAAGCCAAGCTTTCCCCCAGGCGATTCTTGCGTGTCAATCGTTCAGCCATCGTGAATCTGGATCGCATCAGCGCCGTGCAGCCGGCGAAAAGCGGCGAACATGCCGTTGTGCTCAAGAATGGCAAGGTGCTCTCGCTGACACGCGGCGTACGTGAAATCCAGCAGCGGGTGGAGGATCTTTAGTCAGGTTAATGGGTCGCCCATAGCTTTGTCTATCGTGCGCCCTTGCGCGGCGGATGGGGCTGAGGGTGGAATGCGCTCATGCGGCGTCCGATGCGCATCGAAAATCCTGGAGCGGCGCGGCTTCAATGCCCGGGAAACCGGGTTGAAATCTACGTCTTTGAGCGATTGTCGCGCCATAGCCAGGCGACGGCGGACTTGTTCGCCGCAGCGCATGGCTATGGCGCTCATTCACCGATGATTTTCACCAGGACGCGCTTGCGGCGGCGGCCGTCGAATTCACCGTAGAAGATCTGCTCCCACGGGCCGAAATCCAGTTTGCCATTGGTCACCGCCACAACGACCTCGCGCCC
This sequence comes from Verrucomicrobiales bacterium, assembly GCA_003138485.1. Classification (GTDB taxonomy): domain Bacteria; phylum Verrucomicrobiota; class Verrucomicrobiia; order Limisphaerales; family Palsa-1400; genus PLGF01. The sequence goes on from PLGF01000193.1 coordinate 28,222, forward strand.
CATGATCTGGCGCTTGAGGTGGGCGTCGGCGTTGTCCTCACCCGTCCGGTTATGCTGGTATTGGCTCACCGGCTCGTGCGGGGCCAGCTTTTCGAGCCAGACCTCGTAATCATGGTGCAGGCCGCTTTCATCGTCGTTGATAAAAACCGAGGCGGTGATGTGCATGGCATTGACCAGGCAAAGGCCCTCCCGCACGCCGCTTTTGCGCACGAGGCCCTCGACGGTTGCGGTGATGTTGACAAACCCGCGCCGGCCCGGCACCTCGAACCAAAGATATTCCGTGAGCGATTTCATGGTGCAGTTCTACCACAACCCCGCCGCCTTTGACATCTCATAAAACCAGAGACAAATCCTTTCCCGCCGGCTACAATGGCGCGGTCATGGCAATGCCCGATTTCCTCCGCGCCCAGCCGGGCGGCGCGCTGCTCTCCGTGAAACTCCAGCCGCGCGCGTCGGCCAATGAGATCGTCGGGCCGGCGGGCGGGGAGTTGAAAATCAAGGTGACCGCGCCGCCGGTCGATGCGGCCGCCAACCAGGCGCTCGTGGAATTGCTGGCCGAAAGGCTGGACTGCGCGCGGAATCGGATCGAACTGGTTCGCGGCCATAAATCGCGCCACAAAATCGTCAAACTCCACGGCTTCACGACGGAAGCCGCGCGGGAAGGGCTTGAGCCATCTTGAGCCAGGTCCTTACCTGGGATAGATGGTGGTATAGGTGACAAAGGCGATTTTGCGGCTGTCGGGCGACCAGGAGGGGACGTTGATCGTTCCCTGGCCCCCAAAAAACTTCGCCAGGGTCGTGATCGGGCCGCCGTTGGCCGGCATGAGGCGCAGCATCACGTCCTTGTTGGCCGGGTGATCGTTGGGCTTGACGTCTTTGTTGAAGGTCAGGAACACCATGTTCCGCCCGTCCGGTGAGATGTGGGCAAACCAGTTGTTGTGGTCGTCGTCGGGCGTCATCTGGGTCTGCTCTGACCCGTCGGTCTTCATTCGCCAGATTTGCATCAAACCCGAGCGTTCGGAATTGAAGTAGATGTACTGTCCGTCTGAGGAGTATTCCGGACCGTCGTCCCGCCCCGGCGCGGTGGTGAGGCGCATTTCCGCGCCGCCCTCAGCCGGGATGGTATAAATATCGACCTCGCGGTCGCGCTGCCCGCAGAAGGTCAGCGTCTTGCCATCGGGCGACCATCCGTGGAAGTACGACGGCCCGGCAGGAGTAATCAGCTTGAAGGCGCCGCCGGTGATGGGGCCGACATAAATCCTGGACACGCCGCCGGCGCTGATGGCCAACTGTGTCCCGTCGGGAGAGATGGCGTGGTCGTTGTTGATGCTCGCCACGTCCGCCACGTTGATGCGTTCCGGGAGGGCGCCGTTGGTGATGGCGATTTTGAAGAGTTTCCCGCCGCCGTTGAAAATCAGGTTGTTGTCCCTGGTCCAATTGGGCGCCTGGATGTTGGCGGGAGTGTGATAGAGGATGGTGCGGTCGGTGGAAGCGACGGTCATGAACTCCAGAGTGCTCTGCACCTCGCCCCTGGCGCTGGCAGGCAGCGGCGGGAGTTCCTTGAGTTCGACCTTGGAAAACTCCGCCTGCTCCAATGTCGAATCGTCATGGGCCGACACTGCCAAGCCAACGTAAAAGGGTTCCGTCAGCGGCAGCTTGAAGGAGCCGCCGGCAGGATGCAATTGCTCCCCGTTAGTTGAAATCCAAAACGAAATGTAATCGCCGCGCTTCTCCAACCCCACCCGGACCGGGCCGGAGAAACCCGACTGAATCTCCTGCGTGTCGGCGCCCTTGGATTCCCGGAATTGGAGCGCCGTCAAGCCGACTCCGTGCTGGGCCACATCGACGTACGGGGAATCGGCGTCCAGGGATTGGCGGACGATCAAACACGCTTTTCGATGGGGGTTGCCGCCGGGCTTGGGCCATCGGACATTGGCCGAGAAACTCAGGTCGCCGGACATTTGCTTATAGGCAAAATGGAAGCCGTCGGTCTTGGACCACATGTTAGCTCCGCCGCCGGACATCAGGTAAGTTTTGGCTGCGGCTTGGTACAGCATCGATCCCGCATGGCGTGGCGAACCGACGTCCGCGTGCATGGGAAAGAGGCCGGAATCGGCCGCTTGAGCCAGATTGACATTGGCGCTCAGGATGAGCGTTGAAGAAGCGATGGCGGTCATGGCGCCGATTGTTTTCAACATAAGCGTTCGGAGGCATGATACGGGAAGCATACCCGGAAAGACAGATTTTTCTAAAGGCGTTGAAAGCCCGTCGAAACGCAGGCATACTGGGAGAATGGACACGAAATTGATATGCGGCGCCGCATTGATTTGCGGCGTCCTGGCAACTGCCGCCGCCGACCGGATCGATTGGACGAAAGCCGACGGCGATTTCACTCTTGGGCCGCTCTACACCAACGCGCCAGACTGCATTCGGCATGTGGGAGTACCCAAGGGGATAATCCACGAATTCACGATGGAGGGGAAGGAGAGCAAGTTTTATCCGGGGCTCAACGGCCCGTATCAGCGAACGGTTTATGTTTATGTGCCCAGCCAATATGTGGCGGGGACACCCGCGCCGTTCATCGTGGCACAGGATGGGCGTGGCGAAACCAACCGGCTGCCCGTCGTGCTGGACAACTTGATCCATGACCATCGCCTGCCGGTCATGATTGCGGTCATGATCCAATCGGGCGGCGGCGATGGAAAAGGGAGCGAACGGGGTTTGGAGTACGACACGGTGTCGGAGTGGTACGCGCTGTTCGTTGAGACAGAGGTGTTGCCCAGGGTCGAACGGGATTACAACGTGAAGTTTACGGCGGACCCGGAGGGGCGGGCGGCGATGGGAGGGAGTTCCGGGGCGGCGTGCGCGTTTACCATGGCGTGGTTTCACCCAGAGCTGTACCGGCGGGTGCTGAGCTACTCCGGGACCTTCGTGGACCAACAATCGCCCAACAACGCGGAATCGCCGCACGGCGCCTGGGAGTATCACGAGCATATCATCCCGCAAAGCGCGGCCAAACCGCTGCGGGTCTGGCTGCAAGTGGGCGAGAAAGACATTGGTTACGACAGGGACGAGGCATCGTTGCACAATTGGGTGATGGCCAACCAGCGGATGGCCGCCGCGTTGAAGGCCAAAGGTTATCATTATCAGTATGTCTATTGCCTCGCGGCCGGCCACGTGGACAGACGAGCCGTCGGCCAGACGCTGCCCGACGCCTTGCTATGGCTCTGGCAGGGGTATCCGGCCAAGTGATTCTCCCGCCCAGTAAAACGTTGCGGTTGGGCGCAAGCGGGCAATAATGGGAGCCGGCTCATGAATGAGTGGAATATCCAATCGCGCGCCCGCGCTTGTCAGGCTTGCGCGAAAGCGTTTGCGGACAAGCAGTTGTTTCACACGCTGCTCTTCGAGGAGAAGCAGCAGTATGAGCGGCTGGACATTTGCGCCGATTGCTGGCAGACGCAATACCGGGAAGGGGCCAGCGACCGCAAGGGGTTTGTGTCGCAATGGCAGGGAGTGTTCCAGACGCCGCCCGCCGCGCCGGAGGACCCCATTCAGAAGGAATCCGCCGAATCGCTCCTGCGCAAGTTGATCGAAGCGAACGACCCCAAGCACGGCCCGGTCTGCTTCATCCTGGCCGTGATGCTCGAACGCAAACGAGTCCTCAAAGTCAAAGAGCAAATCCGCCGCGAGGACGGCCGGGTCTTCATTTACGAACATCCGGCAAGCGGCGATCTTTTTACCATCGCCGATCCGAATTTGCAGCTCGATCAACTCCAGGACGTGCAACGCGACACCGCCCAACTTCTGGCGCACGGACTGAATCCGCCGCCGGAAGTGGCCACCGCCGCGGTCGAGCCTCCCGCCGCCCCCGCTGTGGCGGAAGCGCCGGCGCCGCCGCCGGAGGAAAGTCTGAGCGCCCAATTGTAAATTGATTTTTGTGCCGGACTTCAACGCACTCCAAACGGAGATTCAGTATCAGTTTCGAGACAGCGCCCTGTTGCGGCTGGCAATGACGCATCCGTCCGTCGCGCATGAGCAAGGGCGGTTGGTGCGGCACAACCAGCGGCTGGAATTCCTGGGCGACGCGGTGCTCGGGTTGGCTTTGACGGGGGAGCTGTACGAGAAATTCCCCAGCGTGAGCGAAGGCCCGCTGACCAAGGCGCGCGCCCAAATGATCAACCGCCGCACCCTGGCGGAGCAGGCGCGGCAATTGCGCTTGCAGGACTATTTGATCTTGAGCCGGGGCGAGGAGGCCAACCTGGGGCGCAACCGCGCCTCGGCGCTGGCGGATGCTTTCGAGGCGCTGATTGGGGCCGTTTTTCTGGACGGCGGTTTTGACGAGGCGCGCTCCTTCGTGCTCCGTTCGTTCCGGCGCGCGTTTGGAGAAATGACCTCCATTCCCACGCTGGACAACCCCAAGGGCGAATTGCAGGAGATATTGCAGTCCGGCTCGCCGGGAGCGCCGGAGTATCAACTGGCCGGGGTCAGCGGCCCGCACCATGACCGCGACTTCGAATGCGTGGTGACGCATAACGGCGTCGAATTGGGCCGCGGCAAGGGCAAGAGCAAGAAAGCCGCTGAAAGCGAAGCGGCCATCGCCGCCCTCAAGAAATTGAGGGGGTAAGAAGGCGGTTGCGCTGAAAGGGGCAAAATGTAAGCTTATGAACGATGAAACTGCGTCTGGACTTGCTGGAGCATCTGACCGACGAGGACATCCTCGATGAGGTCCTGGCCAACAATCACCGCTACAAACCAGAGCCGCTTTTCTCAAAAACCGGAGTTGGGACCTTGTCATCGGCCTCAACCGAGGAGCGTGCGCAAAAGGAAGCGCGCAGCACGGTTTTAATCGAGAGATTCAAGAAGCGTGCGCAGCCGAGTGGGCCGAAAAACAAGGGCAAATCCTCACGCTCTCCGAAGCCATAGAGTTCCTTCGGCAATGCCATCGCCGCGCCCCGTTTCTCTTCTTTATTGATGATCACGTCAGGATATGCCGCAGATAAAGATACATCAGCGGCGCGTTGAAAAGCAGGCTGTCCAGCAAGTCCAGAATGCCTCCGATGCCAGGGAACAGGCTCCCGGAATCCTTCAGGCCTGCTTCGCGTTTGAAGAGCGACTCAATCAAATCGCCAATCACCGCCGCCACGCTCAGGATCATCCCCAATAGAATCGAGTGCGCCAGGGTCATGCCCGTCAGCCGCGGCCCGGCCCAGCGCGCAAAGAGGACGCTCGCCGCAGTGGACACCAGGATGGCGCCACCGAAGCCTTCCCAGGTTTTTCCCGGGCTGATGCGCGGGATCATTTTGTGGCGGCCAAAGAGCGAGCCGAACGCGTAGGCGCCGCAATCGCTGAATTTTGTGACGAGGACAAAATAGAGGACGTAATAATGGCCATCGACGCCCGCCTGGCCGAAGAAATTGATCTTCTGAATGAAATTCAAAAGCCACGGCACGTACATCAGGCCCAGGAGCGTGGTGGCGATGGCCAGGATGCCGGTGTTGACGCGGCGGGAGACGAACTGGCGGATGCACAGCCCCAAAACAAAGAGAATGAAGAAGCTGGTCTCAAAATCGTTCATCCGCGACGGGGAGGCGGCGGGGCGGAAGTCGCCGGAGATATAGACGAAGGTGGCCACAATCAAGAGGAGGCCGCCAAATATCCCCAACCTGTCAAAGCAGGCGTAGCCCAGCTTGCGCACCATGCCGTAAAACTCCACCAGCCCGCAAACCGCCAGCAGCCCGATGATCGCCAGGAACACCCAGTCGGAAAGCGCCTTGTGCCCGGAAAAAAGCGCGCCAATGACGACCGTCCAGAGAATGACGAAACTGAAAAGGCGGCGAAAGAATATGGCGCCCTTGGACAACGGCGCCCGCGCTGAACTTATGGCTTCCGACATGGGAGAAATAACGTAGCGGACAGGCCGTTGGTGTCGAGTCCGCATTTGTAGGTTGCGGAAACGATGTGGCCGGGTTTCCTTGACTGCCGGACGCGGAGATGATACTGTTGCCCTCGACTTGATCGATTCCAACGCATGAAAAACAAAACCGCTCCCTTTCGAAGAGGCGCGCCGTGTCTGGCGCTGCTCATGGTTGTCTGGCTTGGGCTGGCCACAGGCCCCCTTGAGGCCCAAAACGTCCCGTTCGCCGACGCCAATCTGCAACTGGCCGTTGACCAGGCCCTGAGTCTGCCGACAGGGCCGGTCACGACGGCGCAAATACTTCTGCTGACGAATTTGCCGGCGGCCAATGCCGGCGTCCAGAACACCGCCGGGCTGCAATATGCCTCCAACCTGCTGGAACTCTTATTGAACGGGAATCAAATCACCAACTTTTCGGGCATCACCAACCTGACGAGCCTGACAAACCTGGACATTGGATTGGACCCAGTGACAAACATTGATTTCCTGGCGAACTTTCATCAACTCCAGTCGATCAGCCTGTATGGGGACAGAGGCGTCAGCAATTTCGCGCCGTTTCTGCAAATGACCAATTTGATGAGCCTGGACGTGGACGACAATTCGCCGACCAACGCGGATGTGCTCGCGGCATTGACGACCCTGGACTGGCTGGCCATCAACAGCGACTCCCTCACCAACATGTCGTTCCTGTCCGGGATGTGGCGGCTGCGGCATTTGGAAATCACGGCCAACTTGATTTCCGACATGTCCCCTCTGGATGGAAAAACCAATATGTCTTACCTGGACGTTGGCGGGAATTTGTTGACCAACCTCTCAGCGGTGGCCGATTTCACCAACCTGACCACCCTCCTTGTTGACGGCAATATCATCACCGACGTGTCGCCGCTGGCCGGGTTGACCCAACTCACGTACCTCGACGCGAGCGGAAACGCGATCACCAACGTGTCAGCCCTGAAAGGCCTGACGAATCTCACCGAGTTGATTCTCAGCGGCAATGTCATCCCCGACCTCTCGCCGCTGTCGGGCCTGTTCAATTTGCAGACGTTCTGGATGTATGGCAGCCAGGTTACCGACCTCTCGTTCCTGGCGGGATTAACCAACCTGGTCTATTTGCCTCTGGGCGACAATTCCGTCACCAATCTGGCGCCGCTGGCCAGACTCAATAAACTGCAAACCCTCTGGCTCCCGTTCAACTCCTCCCCGTTCGACCTGGCCCCGCTGGCCGGCTTGACAAACCTCAACAATTTTTCCGATCAGGACGATGGCGTGTCAAACATCGCGCCGCTGGCCGGGCTGTACAATATGGGGCAGCTCGACCTGAGCGGCAACGGCATTTACCGCCTGGACGCGCTGGACGGGTTGACCAACCTTACCGCTCTGTACTTGAACGACAACCTGATCGCCAACGTCAACCCGCTGACCAACTTGGTCAACGCGCAAACGGTCAACGTGAGCGGCAACACCCTCTATCTGGCTGGCGGCTCGCCGGCCTCGAATGTTGTCAATACTCTGATTGGCCGCGGCGTGAACCTCACTTACCTGCCGCAAAATCCCGCCCCCATCGTCAACAGCCAGCCTTCGGATTTGAGCCTGGACGGCGGCCAGACAGCCGTGTTCACGGTGACGGCGACTTCGACGACGCCACCGGACATCTATTACCAATGGTATTTCGACGACACTCCCCTGACTGACACGCCCGACGGCCGCGTCAGCGGCACGCTGACCGACACGCTGACGATCACCAATGTGGGCGGCGCGGACGTGGGAAGTTACTTTGTGGTCGTTTCCCAGGACTTCGGGGAGGAGATTTACAGCGACCCGGCGCAACTGAGCGTCGATGTCCTCGCGCAGTTCGACAACGCGAATCTCGAGGCGGCGGTGCGCGCCGCCATTGGAATTCCGACAGGCCCGATTTACCAGTCGGACCTTGCCAGCCTGACGAGCCTGAAGTCGGACGATCAAGGGATCGCCAGCGTGGAAGGGCTTCAGTTGGCCACCAACCTGAGTCACTTGGAACTCAACTACAATCTGATCACCAACGCATACCTCTTCAGCGGCTTGACCGCGCTGCAAACTTTGTTGCTGGATAATTGCGGGATCACGAACCTGGGTTTCCTGGACGGCCTGACGAACATTGGGGACCTGGAAATAAACAATAATAACTTCACCGATATTTCGCCGGTGACCAACCTGGCGGGCGCGCTCGTTACCCTGCATGCGGACAACAATATCTGCACGAACATGGAAGTCCTGGCCGCTCTTGGCGGTCTCACGGAACTCTACGTCCGCGGCAACAACCTCGCCGATATTACCTTCGTGTCCGGGTTGCAAAATTTGCTCCACCTGGATGTTTCGGATAACCAGATCACGAACATCACCCCCGCCGCCGATATTACGAACCTGAACTGGCTCTACGCCAACGAGAACCAACTCACCAATGTGGACGTGCTCAATGGGATGCCCGAAATTTATGTCCTTTACCTCGGCGACAATCCGCTGACGCAGGTTGACTTCCTGGCAGACATGCCGCAGGTATCCTGGCTGACGATCAACGACACGCTGGTGACGAACATCGCCTTTCTGGATAGCATGACCAACCTCTACACGCTCGACGTCAGTTTCATCCCGGCCGCGTCCATCACGCCGATTTACAATCTGCCCAACTCGTGGAATATGGTCAATTTCTACGTGCGCGGCCTGGGATTGACCAACATGACATTCGCAACCGTGATGACAAACCTCGTCTCAACGAGCTTCGGGTTCAATGACATAACGGACATCTCGCCGCTGGCCGGGGCGTCCAACCTCGTCTGGCTCGAACTGGCATCCAACAACGTGAGCGACATCTCGGTCCTGGCTGGGAAAACCCAGATCACAAGCCTTGACCTTTCCCATAACAGCATCACTGACATCAGCAGCCTTTCGGGCCTGCCGGTCTTGAACTGGCTGAACTTGGCGGATAACCCGCTCACCAACATTGGCCCGCTCACTAGCGACCCCAGCCTAATCTACGTTGACCTGAGCAATGATTATCTCGATACGAACGCCAGCTCGGCGGCGTTGACGGTCATCCAACAACTCCAAGACGACGGAGCTTTCGTGATCTATATCCCGCAGCGGGCGCTCCCCGGCCTCATCCTCGGCTCCCCGGCGCGATTGGGCGCGAACCAATTCCGGTTTACACTCAATGGCCCCGCCGGCGAAGTGTGCGAAATCCAAACCTCGACCAATCTGCCCCATTGGACCCTGCTGACGACTGTCACCAACACAAACGGCGCGCTCCAGTTCATTGATCCTTCGCCCGCCGTCCCCGCGAAATTCTACCGGGTGCTTGAACCGTGACAGCGTGTATTAAGAATCTCACATTGAAAACGCTCCGGCACACCGAAGTCGTGGTAGGGCGAGGCTCCTGCCGAGCCGGGGTTCTTTGAGGGGAGAAGGGGATGGCTCCGCGGGAGCGTCGCCCTACCCTGCGGCAGGGCGGGCTTTTTTATTGGCGGCTACTTGGGTTTGGCGTCTTCCAATGTGATGGTGACCTCCACCGGAACATCGGGCGGAGGGATGTTGTTGGTGTTGGGAGTCCAAATCAGGTCGTTGTCGTGGCCCGGGCCGGTGTTGTTGATGAGGGCCACGGGATCGGTCACAAGAGAAATTATGGAGCCATCGACCTGCGCCAGGAACGTGCCGCGGACGATCAGTGATCCGTTATAGACCCAGGAGCCATGCTTCATGACGGAATGGGCGTCGGTGTTGTAGATGAGGTCCGCGGCGGATCGCTCGGTGTCGCCATCGGGTGTTTTCCATTTTACCTGGATGGACACCTTGTTGCCGGGAATGGTTTCCTTGGAAGGATGGACGATCGGGCCGGGAACACCGTTGGTCGGGCTGCCGGGGAAGGCGGCGTTGCCGGGGCCGTTGGCGCCCAGTAGAAGCATGGCGAGGTGGATGTGATTGGGCTGGGCCTGGGTCATTAGAATGCTTTCATGGGTCTTGCCGTAAGTGGTGACCAGGAAATACTCCATCGCCCCCTGCGCGCGGTCCAGCACAGCCGGAAGCGTGACGCTGCGGCGCCGCTGGTCGAGCCTGACTTTGCCGATTTCAAAGACGCCCGGTTCCACCAACCGCACGTCAGCATTGGTCAGAGGCGAAACGGCACTTTCAACCGGCTTGGGCGATTCGACGGCTCTTCCCGGAACATTCGTCGCGCCCGCCGGGAGCGGAGCCAGGGGTTCCTCGGCGGCGGCCAGCCCGCCCCCCAGCCAAAGGGCCGCCGCGAGATGGGCAATTTTCGCTCGAATGATCATCGCTTTTTGCGTCCCCAGTGGCTTTGAAGCTCTTTGCAGTGCAAAGAAGTTTTCATATTTAGCAGAGTCGTTTCTCTGCGCACTCTGCGCCTCTGCGCGAGAAGCGTCATCGACTTTCCGTCTCAATGTCCGACGGTTCGGGCAGCCCGTTGACGATTCGCGTGATACCGTCCTTCATGCGCTCCAGACCGAAATTTAAGCCCAGCCCAAGCCGCAGGTTGGCCAGCACCAGGTGCGTCCGCAGTTGTTTTGCGTGGACGGGATGGTTTCTCTCCAGCGATTTGATCTCCGCCACGACCGATTCCTCAACCAATAAATCTATCCGAAACCCTTCGTCGAATTTCAGGCCGTCAAATTCGATGGGAACAGGAACCTGGCGGCGTACTCCAAGGCCGCGTTTTGTGAGTTCGTGAGCCACGCTGACCTCGTACACCGTTTCGAGCAAGCCTGGGCCAAGTTGAGTATGAATCTTGAAGGCGGCATCCACGATTTGCGCGCTGATCTCGTTTGGCTCCATGATGCAGATAGTCTCGCGCAGAGTCGCAGAGGGCGCAGAGAAAGGCAATCGAATACTCTGAGCGGATCATTGCGAGTGCCTGAAGCGCCCCTCCGCCATGCGCGGGGCGGCGCGTCAGAAGCGCGCGGCGGCGGCCACTCCGAGGGTGGCCGGGTCGCCAGGCTCCAGCACGAGTGAGGAGTAGCCGAGGTTCATGGCATTGTTGAAATAGCGGCGGTCAAAGATGTTGTTGGCGAAGAGATAGAGGCTGAACACCCGGCCCTGGTAGCCGGCCTGGGCGTTGACCAGAGTGTAAAAGCTCTGAACGGTCGGCCCGCTGGACACGTTGTCGGCGTCGTCCAGTTCGTAGCGGCCGATGCCGATCAACTGGGCGCTCACAAAAAGATGCCACCAGGGCAGCCGATAGCGGGCCGAGAGGTTCAGTGTGAATTCCGGCACGAAACTGATCGGCTTTCCGTCCAGCGTCAATCCGCCCGCCGCCGCCGGTTCGGTAAAGCGTTGGTAAATCGCATGCGTGTAGCCCATGCCGGCGTACAGGTCCAGGCTGCGGGACGGCCTGGCTGTCAATTCCAATTCCGCCCCTTCCATTTCGGCGCGCCGTGCGTTGAGCATGTACGCCTGCTCCAAGCTCTGCGGGTTGAGGCGGAAGGTTTGGTAGTCATCGGCTTCGGTGTAGAAGAGGGCCGCGTTGACCGCGAGCCGGCCGCCCAGCCAGGAAGTCTTGGCGCCCATCTCAAATTGCCACGAGCGCTCCGCGCCGTAGGCGCTCAAAGCCGCGGCGTCCACTGACGGATTAAACCCGCCGCTCCGGTACGCCTGCGTGGCGCTGGCATAGACCTCGTCCTTGGGCGTGATATGCCAGGCGGCGGCGAACTTCGGCTGGGCCGCGGTGAAATCCCGGGACAGATTATAGGCGCCAGTCGTCGTTGGCGGCACTCCTGCGGCCGTCACTGTTGCCACGCGCGACATGCTGCGCGTGTCGTAGGTCAGGCGCACTCCGGCCGTCAGATCCAGGTGGTCCCCGACGTTCAGCGTCGCCTGGCCAAAGGCGGCGTAGGTTTTGTTGAGCGATCTTGCCAGCGTCAGGGCGGTAATGGGCGGCATGTCCAGCGGCGCCGGCGGCGGCAGGACCTGGCCGGGGACGAGTTGCGTGTACCCGGAATCAGTCTGCTGATCGCTGTAAAAATAAAACGCCCCGGCCAGCCATTGGAGCCGGTCCGCCCCTTGCGGGGATTGCGCGCGCAATTCTTCGCTCCATTGTTCGACCGCCGGATCGGAAAAACCGTCGGCAAGGTTGAGCGCGGAGAAATCGAAATCCTGGAGCAGATTCTGCCGCCAGTCCCGGTGCGTGGTGACGGAGGTGATCCGGGCCGAACCGGCGTCGTAGGCGATCTTCAGCGCCTCATCCACGTTGTCCGTGTCCACATGCCCGTCGAGATTGCGCGAGACCGAGAACGGATTGGCGTCCGAGCCGGGCAGGAAGGTGGGGACAAACCCGTCGCGGTAGCGCGCGGCGTCGGCGCTCAAGGTGATGTTCCAGGGGGCGCTGGGAATCCAGCGGAGCGACCCGCGGGCGGCCAGGGAGTCGCGGGCGTCGGGGCGGCCGCCGAGAGTGTTATTGTTGACAAATCCGTCCCGGAGCGAATCCAGCCCGTCCAGGCTCAGGAAGAGCTGGTTGGTCACGATGGGGCCGCCCAAGCCGAGGCGGTAGTCCTGGCCATTGTAGGAGCCGTAGCCCGCCTGGGCGTAGCCGTGGGTGACGTTGCCCGGCTGGGGGGTCAGGACGTTGATGACGCCGCCGACCCCGCTGGCGCCGCAGAGCGTTCCCTGGTCGCCGCGGACGAACTGGATTTCCCGAACGTCAAAAAGCTCCAGCCCGCGCGAGTCCATGTCGAAATACGGCACGTCATCGACATAGAGGCCGGCCACCGGCTGGCCCGCCCCGAAATTATTCTCGCGGTAACCGCGGATGGAGAATTTTGGCATGCGCTGGTTGTCGGAGTCGAACACCGTCAGGTCGGGCGTTTGCGCGCTCAAATCGCGGATGGACGTCAAGCCGCCGAATTGGACTTCCTGGCCGGAGACGACCGTCGCGGCGCTGGAATCGGACTGGGGAATGGCCGCGAGGGCGGCGCCCGCGATGGCGACGGGCGGCGGCGAAGCGGGTTGGCTGGCGGACTGGCCCGGCGCCCGCTCCGCGCACAACCCGGCCAAGCCGGCGATGAGCCAGGTGCGGATTTTCATGCGGTGCCAATGTTTTGCGCTTCGATTCACTTTATCAACCATAGAGATGAACTCCTTGCCAGGCCGCGCCGGCAATTGGAGGCCCGGATTAGAACTGACTCCTCAAGTCCCAGGGCGCTTCGGTGGACATTTGCAGGTTGGGCTGGCTGCTGTCCGAGTTCAGCGGGAAGCGGGGGCGCGCTTTAAGGGAGAAGGTGATGGCGACAGTCAGGTCGTCCGGCTGGCCGGGGCCTTGGGTCATGCGCACCATCAAGGCGGAGGTCCAACTGCGGAGGTCGCGGTAAACCGAGTAAATCTGCTGCTGCATGGTGCCGCTCTGCCCTTCAAACTGCTCGGTGATGCGCGCGCCCCAGTTTTCATTCATGCGATAGTAGAGGCTGAAATTGAAGAGATTGTGGCCCGGCACATTCTCTCCGGGGTAACTCTGAAACTCGGGATCATTGTTCATCAGGTAATAATACCCCAACGAGAGGCTCCAGGCCGTCGTCGGCTGGATGAAGATGCGCTCGATGGCTTCGCGCCAGCGCGAGTCGGGCAGATCGTAGCGAGTGGACGAACTGAAGGTCAGCCACGAGCGCGGGCGCAGGTCCAGATCGGAGTAAAGGTCGGTGAAGTGATGATTGACGCCGGGAGCCAGGTTCCAATCGGTGTAAACGGCCCAGTTGACCAGGTCCTCGATCCCATCCTGGCGGTGGGTTTGCAGTTTGTTGCGCAGCATGAGCCGCACGACATTCTGGCGGTCGATGGAGTCAATCGAATTATAGCCCGGAAACTCCAGCGGCAGCTGCCTCAAGGCGGGCAATTGCGTGTCGAATTGCGGCAGTTGCGACGGCGACCGCGTGGGAGCCGGCACGTAAGCGTAGTCGATGTCCGGCTCGATGATGTGGCGCAGTTCATGCACGTCCAGCAGCGGACTCTCCGCCCCGCTGAAAACTTGCGAGGCCTTGAAGGACATATCCACGCCCGTGTCGAAAACGGCGCGCACTTGCTGGTTGGTGTGGACTTGCGGCCCATCGACATCGCTGTAATAAGTCGCCCGTCCGCCCACGCGCGGCGTGACGTCCAGCCAGCCAAAGAAGGTCTGGGGCAGCGTGAACTGGTGGAAGGTGTCCAGCCGCGACGCGGAGTAGCTGGCCGGGTTGGTGGTCGAGCCGGTATTGAAGAAATAAGCCAATCCGTTGGGAGCCTGGAGGGAGTTGGTGAAGGGCGAGGGGGAGTTGGTGTCGGAAAAGGCGCGCTTGAAGTACCCCGCCGAGGTCTCGCTCTCGTAATATACCGGGGTGGCGCCCACTTCCTGGCGCAGTCCCGTTAATTTGACATCCGGCAGGCGTTCGACCGTTTCAAAAAAATTGACCAGTTGCGGCTGGGCCATGCCGTCCAGGACCCAGTTGGGCTTCAGTTGCGTCACCTCCGCGAACGAGGCCGGCTCGACGTTGGCCTGGTACTCGTTCCAATAGAAATCCCGGATGACCAGCGGATCGCTTTGATAATTGGCCGCCACTTTGGCGACGGTGTTTGAACCCAGCGGGTCCTGGTAATAAAAACTTATCCGCTGCCGGTCTTCCTTCAGGTGCGGCGCGGCGATGCCGTCCGCCCCGGGGTCCTGATCGCGCGCGAAATAATAGCGGAAGACGGCCTCTCCCCAATCGCCTCCGTGGAAGAGCAGGTCCGGGCCGCCCGCCAGGCCGCGCCGTTCGCGCTCGTCGAAATGAACCGAACCGTCAAGCAGCCCGGTGCCGTACCAATTGTAAGTGGTCAGCAGGAAAGGCCCGTACATGCTGCGATAGCCCGGGGCGAATTCCCAGTTGTCGGGGTGCTGCCCAAGATTCCGCTTGTAATACGGCCAGTAAAAAACCGGAACGTTTCCGATGTAATAGGTCGCCTGCCAGGCCTCGAAATAATTGCCCGGCATAATCGTGATGCGCCGCGCCCGGATCCTGTGCGCGGGCCGCTGGTAGTCGTCGGTCGTGAGGGTCGCGTTGGTCGCCACAAAGACCTGGTTGCTGTTTCCGTTCAGAGTCTGCCCGGACACCGAAAAGGGCGTTTGGACCGTTTTGAAGGAACCGCTGCGAACGTCGCCGGTCTTGAAATTGTAAATGAAATTCGTCCCGCGCCACACATGGCCGTGGTCCAGAATCGTGACATCGCCTTCGGCCACCACCTCCCCCGTCAGGTCATCGGCCGTCGCCTTGTCGTCGGTGGTCACGACGGTGGTTGCATTGCTGACCATGACGGCGTGGGTGAAGACATTGGTGCTGCCGCGCGATTCGAACTGGCTCTGGTCGCCGAGGCCGTGAACTTCAAAGGGCGGCGACTGCGCCTGGCACGCCGCCGCCAGCGCCAGCGCCAGGAACAGCGCCATCCGAGTCAGGGGCCGCATGGGTCTCATCAAGACCGCCCAGCTAACCAGAACCCGGCCAAACTGCCAAGGGGATTTGACCTCGAAATTCACTTCGATTTCAACTCAATGTCCGTGAAGCCCAGTTGGTAGAGCAAGATCGTCAACTGCGAGCGGCCCCGCTCGGCCGCGTCGGCCAGGATGCCGTTGCGCAGCGCCGCCAGACGCAACTGGTCCACCGCCTCGCGCCGGGCGTTCTGTTCCAGGTCTTTGTCGAACAGCCGCAGCATGCCCGTCAATCTCTCCACAATCTCGGTCTGGCGGTCGTCCAGGTACACGTCGGTGACGCGGGGGCGGGGCAGAGTCATGGAGATTTTCTGGCCGGAGATGCGGATGTCCTTGGGGTCGAGTTGATCGAGGTTGATGCCGGCTTTGACAACCCCGTGCGCCACGAGCAGAACCCGGCTGTCGCCGTACCATTTGGCGTCTTCAAAGACCACCACCTTTTCAAGGGTGTATCTGACGGTGGTGAATTCGGAGAGGGTTTGCACCTTCTTCACCACAGTCGCCGTGTTGAGAAATCCGCCCGCGCCGGGCGCGAACCAGCGGTAGGCCATCAGGCCCAGAAACAGGCCGAGGGCGAAAATAATGGCCAAAGCGCCAAGAGCCGCCGCCGCTTTCTTCAACATGCCTCCAGCCTAACTCCGCGCCCGGCGGCGCAAAAGACATTTTCCACCTCCTCAATGCCCCGCCAGCGCGAAGGAACGAACGATGGAATAACAGGCTCCGCCGGGCGTCAGGACGCTGCGCATCAAGTCCACGCGCCGGGCCGTCCACTGGCCGAAGTCCGCCTCGCGCAGTTCGCGCAATGCCCGTGCCAGAGGCGGACGGTCGCCCGCCCGTAATTCCTTCACGCGCCCCAGCGTCAGGTGCGGATGAAAGGCGCGCTCCTCCGGCCGATAGCCAAGCGGCGTCAAACTATTATCCAGCGTTCCCTTCAGCGAGGCCAAAGCGGGCGGCGGTCCGTCCAATCCCGCCCACAGGATGCGCGGGCGATTCGTACCAGGAAAGCATCCCAATCCGCGCGCGCGCAACCGATGAGCCTGTGCCGTCCGGCAAACGCCCTCCAACACCGTTTCAAGCTCTCCGATGGACCCGGCCGCGACGGCGTCCAGGAAATTGAGGGTGAGATGCACTTGTTCCGGCGCGGTCCATGCCACGGACCCGCGCGGGAGGCCGCCCGCCACGGTCAAGACCGCATCAGTCAAACAGGCAATGACGTCCGGCGGCGGAAATATCGCCACAAACAACCGCATTCTCTCACTCGCCGGCACGGGACAAGCATACTTGAATTGAGACTGACAGGCAACTTGGACGCATCCCACCTTTGTCGGGTTTGTCTTGTCTTCGGGAGAAAAGCGGCGCTGTCGCGCCGCACTCCAAGACCTGTCGGCGGAATGGGAGCGTACCCTGAACGCGAAGCGTCCTGGAGTGCAGCATCGCTTTGCGGCGTAGCCTAATAACTTGTTCCATCTGCGTGACAGCGCCGCTTTCAGACACAGGAAAGCTCGACGAAGGTGGCATACGCCCGATTCAATGCCGGCATCGCATTATTTGTTGCGGGCCAACATGTCATCGGGTTATTCTGGCCAGAGTCCAGTTGTGTTGATCCTTGAAGAAAAAAACCGTTTCGGCATGCGCGGAGGAAGCGTGGAGGCGTTGTGCCTGCTGTTGGTCTTGACGGTGACTGCCCATTGCCAGTCGCTTTCCATTTCCACTCTGGCCGGCTCCGGTTCGTTCGGAAGCCAGGACGCCGCGGCGCTGTCGGCGCAGTTCTCAGACCCAAGCGGCGTGGCAGTCGATCCCGCCGGCAACGTCTATGTGGCCGACACCTACAATTGCGTCATCCGCAGGATCAGCGCGGGAGCAGGCGGCGCAAATCGGACGACGACCACCCTGGCCGGGTTAGCCCCCTCCGCCGGAAACCGCGACGGCACCAACGCCGCCGCCCGGTTCAACAGCCCCACCGCCCTGGCCCTGGACGCCTCCGGCAACATATACGTCGCCGATTCCGGCAACCATTCCATCCGCCGCGTTTCCGCCGACGCCACCGGCACGAATTGGATTGTCAAGACCCTGGCCGGCTCAGGCAGGCCCGGCGCGGTCAACGCCACCAATACCGCGGCGCAGTTCGACTATCCCACCGGTGTCGCGGTCGATGGCGCGGGCAATGTCTATGTCGCCGACCAATACAACAGCGCCATCCGCATCATTTCGCCGGATGCCACCGGCACCAATTGGGTGGCCAACACCTATGCGGGACAACTGGGAGCGTCGGGCAACAGGGACGGCGCAGCCGGCATCGCCCGGTTTTCCGCGCCCAACAGCGTGGCGCTGGACTCGGCCACGAATCTTTATGTGGCCGACGGGGAAAACTACACCGTGCGGATGATCACGCCAGCGGGGATGGTGAGCACCCTGGCGGGAACCGGAACCTACGGCAGCGCCGACGGCTCCGGAACCAACATCGGATTCAACTTCCCCTGTGGTCTGGCGGTCGATGGCGCGACCAACATTTATGTCTCGGACTTTTTCAACGGCACCATCCGGCAACTCACGTGCGCCGGCGCGTCGTGGTCGAGCGTCACACTGGCGGGACACGCCGGTTTCCCTGGCGCCAACAATGGCGTCGGTCCCTTTGCCCGATTCGATTTCGCCTACAGCTCGTTGAATCCAAACGGCGTGGCGGTCGATGCCGCGGGCAATGTCTATATCTCGGACAGCGACAATTATCAGATTCGTCTCGGCGTCCCGTACCAGGGATTGCTGCTCAACGGGACGCCCATCGCGGTGACGGGATTCAATTCCAGTTTTGTGGTGGAGAACACAGCCGTTGCAATTGGCGGCATGTGCGACACGTCCCTCTACGCGCAACCGTTCCAAACGGTCAACGTCGCGTTTGCGTTCTACGAAACGAACCTGAATGCGACCCATTATACCGGAGGCTCACCGCACAACCTGGGTCTGCCGCAAAACGGGCGGCTGACCAGCCTTTTGGACGGCAGCACCGTCTTCCAGCTTGCGCCATACACAGGCAACAGCGCGCTGGGCCTGAGCGCCGCCGCGCCGTCCGGAACGCTGTATCTGGTGACGCCGGGCGCTTATGAATCGCTGAGCATTCTGGCGGCGTCGGCCAACGGAGGCGGCACGGGGACGTTTGTCATTAAGTTTGCCAACGGCAACGCCAGCGCTCCGCTGTCCTACGTAGCCAACGATTGGTATGACGATCCGGGGGCGGCCGCCCTGACGCATTTCGGCAGGATTTATTGCGGCAATTACGACCGTTTCTATGCGGACAATGCCACCAACAACGACCCCAACCTCTATCAGACGACCGTTGATCTGGCGGCGTTGAACCTGGGGTCGGAACCGATTTCCGCGGTTGAATTTTTCCTGCCATCCGGCGGGAAGACGACGACGGCGATTTTTGCCCTGAGCGGAACGCCCGCGTTGTCACTGAACGGCCCGGCGCTGGCTCCGGGCAATTTGAGTTTCAGTTTCCAGACTGTTTCCAACAAGACCTACACGGTTGAGCAATGCACCGATCTGGCGCCGGGCCTCTGGCAGGTCCGCGCGCGGCTGACGGGCAACGGCCAGGCGCTGGCCTTTGCCGCGCCTCTCACCAATAGTCAACAGTACTTTCGCCTCCGCCAGCCCTGACGTCCTGCGCCCCAACTCTGAAGTCCCGCGCTGAATGCGTGTTGACGCCGGGGTCGCCGATGGATAAAGAAGTCTCCGGTGAAACTTGGACTTTTTGGCGGGTCCTTTGACCCGGTTCATTTGGGGCATTTGCTGGCGGCCCAGGCCGCCCGCGAAGAAGCCGGCCTGGCTCGCGTCTTCTTCATTCCGGCGGCGCAATCCCCGTTCAAGACAGGGGCGCAGCCCGCTCCCGCGCTCCAACGCCTGCGGTTGCTGCGCCTGGCGCTGGCCGGCGACCCGGCGGCTGAAATCGACGACCAGGAAATCCGGCGCGGCGGGGTCTCTTTCACCATCGACACGGTGCGGACGTACGCCAGGAAATTTCCGGAGGCTGAGTTGTTTTATCTGGTTGGCGCCGATCAGCCGGCGCAAATGC
Source organism: Verrucomicrobiales bacterium (assembly GCA_003138485.1). Classification (GTDB taxonomy): domain Bacteria; phylum Verrucomicrobiota; class Verrucomicrobiia; order Limisphaerales; family Palsa-1400; genus PLGF01. The sequence continues at coordinate 47,674 of PLGF01000193.1, forward strand.
CGCTATGGCATGAGGCGGAGGCGCTGGCCCGGCTGGCGCAATTCCTGATCGTCCCCCGTCCGGGCGAGGCTTTGCCCCAGTTGCCGGCGCCCTTTCGCGGGCGCGCCCTGCGCGGCACTCCGCTGGGCGTTTCGTCATCGGAAATTCGGCGGCGCATTCAGGCGGGGCTGCCCTTCGCACACTTGGTGCCGCCGGCCGTGGCCGAGGCGGTCAAAAATAATCGGCTTTATCTTTGAAGCCGCCGCGCTAACATCTCCCGCAATGGAATCGAAGAAACTGGCGTTGCTGTGCCGCAAACTGGCGGAGAATAAAAAAGCCGGGAAAGCCGTCATCCTCGACGTGCGCCACCTCTCTTCAGTGACCGACTACTTCGTCATCGTCTCCGGCACGAGCGAGCCTCACCTCCGCGCCATCGCCAACGAAGTGATCGACAATCTGCGCACGGAGCATCAAGTGCGTCCGCGAGCCATCGACGGCGAAGGCCGTGACTCGTGGCAGGTGCTCGATTACTTTGACGTAATCGTGCATATCATGCGGGCCGACGCGCGGGAGAAATACGATTTGGAGAGCCTCTGGGGCGATGCTCCGCGCCTCCGCCCAACCCGTGTGCGTCGAACCGCCTCCAAGACGGCGCTTGGAACGGCTTGAAAGCCGGCTGCCAACAGCCGGCCGGCGCCCTCAATCGGGAATCAGGCTTCAGGAGTCTTGAGCGGGATCTCAGCGGAAGCTTTGACCATTTCGTCAAGTACCTTGAGAAACTCGTCCAACCCAGTGGAAGGGACGATGACGTTATCACGCCGCCCGTTGACATCCTCAGTGATACGCAGAAAGCGACCGCGCGGATTTTCCTTCAGGGTGAAGATAAATGTCTTCCGTTCGATCTGAATCTTTTCGGTTCTTAGAGTGTCCTCGTTGACCGGCGGTTTCGGCGGTCCCGCGCTATACGACCGATACCCATGCGGGGAAGGACGTTCATTTGAAATCATAGTTCCTCTTATTTTTCACTGTGGCGCCGGTTAGCGGCGCTGTTAGTTTCCATACCAAGCTTTTCCAGAAACGGCGCTTTGTCAACCCCGAATTTTGCTAAAACTGCCAAATCGCGGGTATTCCGTCGGCACACTTACGCGCCACAAGTACACGATCAACCCGCCGATGACCAGCAGATTCACCGTTTCCGCCGCCCCGTGCCACACCGCAAATTCCCGCGCCGCCTGTGTCTGGCGCGCCGCAGTGGCGCCGAAATACTTGTCCTTGTGCAGCATCTGCATTTTCGGCTGCGCCCACAGTCCACCCGCCAGCGCCACGGCCAGCAACGCCGTCACCAACGCCAGATTCCAGCGCAGCGGAGAACGCCCCGCGTACAGCCACTCCCCAGCCAGATGGGCCAGCGCGATCGCCGCGCACCAGTATTGCAGCACAAAAAAGCGCCCCACCACGGCCTCGGCGGCAAATCCCGCCCCGGGCGCCGTGAGCAGCCTCTTGAGGTCCGGCGAAAAAACCGCCGGCAACCCAATGGTCAGGAAAATAGCCGAGCCGCACCAGACGGCCGCGTTTAGAATCCCCACGAATCTCAGAATCGCTGTCACCCGCCTAACCTACGCCAACGTCTCCCCCGTGCCAAGCAGAACGTGCGGACCTATCGGGCCGTCCCGGCAGGTTTCGCCAAAGCCGTGACAGTCCGGGCTGGACCCGGCGTTTCCGCCCCGGGGGGCATCGGCGGAAGGTCCGGCGGCTCGGGTGGCATCGGTGGCAGGTGCCCCACCAACTCGCGCCATCTCTGGCGTTCGCCCGCCGTCATCGCGTCCCACCTCCGGGCATTGGTCAGAAACTGGTTCCGCTCCTCCGGCGTCAGCGTCGCGAACTTGCCAAATGAGATGATGCACAATTGCCGGTCCGCCGGCGGCAGCTCGTTAAAGTTCCGCAGCGCCTCTTCCATGTCCCTCCGTTCCGCGTCGGATAAGGCGTCGATCGTCTGCCGTTGCTCCCGTCCCGGCAACTCGAAGAACCGGCGAAACTGCCCGCACAGTCCGGCCCGCTGATCTTCGGGCATCGCCTGCCATCGTTCCCATTCCCTGGTCCAACGCGCCCGCCGTTCCGTCGGCAGACTGGCCAACAGTTCCTTCTGCCCGGCCGGCGAACGCGCCGCCCACTCCAGATAGAGCCTGATGAATTCCTCCTTTGCCAACAGCGTCTTGCGGGTCGCCGCCGCCAATGCGTCCCAGTGATCCAGCGCCCCAAGGATCATCGGCTGGTCCAGAGGCCACACTTGTTTCAACTCGGCCGCCCGGTTGGTCTTGTCCAGCCGCATCAAATTGAGGAGATGCCAATGCAACTCGGTCTGGCGGAGGCGCTCCTCGCGCACGGAAACTGGCAGCGCCTGATACTCCCGCACTTTGTCCAGGAGCGCCCGGGTTTCCCCCGGCGATTTGCCCGCAAGAACCCGCTGCCTCTCCTCCGGCGTCATTCCCAACAGGCCCCGAAAGTATTCCACCGGCGTAAGGTTCGTCAGCGTCACCCCGGCGCCGACGGTTTGATACCAGTGCGGCGGCGGCGGCCCGGAAGAAGGGGTCATCACCAACTCGTTTTGTCCGCGGCAAGCCATGCTGAGGAATATCACCGCGACGAATGGAATAACCGGCTGGCGCATAATCTTATTGCAACACGGCGAGCAAATCGTCGTCCGCGACCTTGACCTTGTTCAGGCGGTTAATCACCTCGTAGTCTTTTAACCAATCCATCGGCGGCAAAGCGGCCAGGCGGCTTACGCTGGCCAGATCGCGGGCCGCTTGGGCGCGTTGGGCCGTCAGTTGATACCCGCGGAAACCGAGAAATCCCACGCACACGATGGCCGCTCCCAACGCGCAACGCGGAAGCCAAGGAGCGATCACCGGGGGCAGGCCCGGCAGCCACCGCATCCAGCCCGGTCGGGCCGGAGCCTGTTGTGCCGCCCACACCACCCGAGCGGTGAAATTCGACGACACCCGCGCGGCGGGAAGCTGGTACAAAAGCCGGTCCAACGCCGCCTCCTGATCCCACTGCGCCCGCAATTCGGGACGGGCGGCCAGCAACTGGCGCAGACGGGCCAGCTCAACCGCCGTCAAGGGCCGGCGCCAACTTATCTCTTTCAAGTTCTGAAAATCCGTGTCCTGCATGTTCACATTCATTATAAACACCGTTTTCCTTCCAGGGTTTCGGCCGCCTCTCCCTGCCAGACGCCGCTTTGCAGGTAGGGCTTGAGCCTCTCTTTGAGTGTTTCCCGCCCGCGATGGATGAGCGACTTGGCGGCTGAAAGGGAGCATCCCAGCACCCGGGCGATCTCCTCGTAGGAAAGCTCCTCCTCGCGGCACAGCGCGATGGCCAGCCGCTGCTTGCCGGGCAATTCCGCCACCGCCTCCTGAATCTTCGCCTCCAGTTCCACCTGTAGAAAAGCCTGCGGTGCTCCCACAGCCTTGCTGTCCGGGTATTGACGCGGCGCCGCCTCAGGGCTTTCCGCCTGGCTCGCCTCCAGCGATTCCGCCGGATGCCGCCCGCGCCGCCGGATTTCATTCAAACACAGATTCCGGGCGATGGTGAAAATCCAGGTCGAAAACTTCGCTGAAATCTCGTAGCGGGGGGCGGATTGAAAGACCCGGATGAAGACATTCTGGGCCAGGTCCTCCGCCTCATCCAAATCCCGCATCATGCGGTACATCAAGTTGACGATGGGCTGCTTGTACTTGCCGACCAACTCCTCAAAAGCGCGCATATCTCCGCCTTTCACGCGAAGCATCAGTGCGGCATCGGGGTCCGTGGGCGCAGCCATTTGCTAACAATCTAACCAAACACCGCCCGTTCAACAAGGTTGCGCGCAACCAGCGCCCGCGCCACAAGGAGGGAGCGGCCCGCCCTTGCAAGTTCGCTTGCGCCCCGGGAAAACCAGAGCCGCACGACAGATGTTCCTTCTAGGGGGGGGGTGAAAGCGATCCCTGAAGATTCCACCGCTTGGCCTTCATCTCAAACCGCGGCAGGCTGCCCGCGGGGGCGGGCGTCACGGGAATGCGCAAATTGAAGACCCGCTGCAAGGCCTCTTGCACCCGCCGCGCCAGCGCCTCCGGTTCCGCGCACTCCGCCCGCGGCTCCACCCGCACGCTCAACTCCGCCAGACTCCGCGAACCGTCCACATCCACCCGGTACTCCGCCACCTCCGCGAAGCCGCGCAACACTTCCTCCACGGCGGTTGGAAAAACGTTCACCCCGCGCACGATCACCATGTCGTCCGTCCGGCCCAGAATCCCCCCCTCCAGCGCCAGATCGTGCCGTCCGCAGACGCACTCCCCCCGCGCCCGGGCCCGCGCCAGGTCCCCCGTCCGGTAGCGCAACACCGGCGAGCCTGTCCGCCCCAAAGTAGTCAATACTAACTCTCCAGCCTCCCCGGCCGCGGCCGGACGGCCCCGCCCGTCGATCACTTCCGCCAGATACGCCCTCTCCATGATGTGCAGCGTCCCGCGTCGTTGGGGGCACTCGTGCGATACCGGCCCCGTTTCCGTCATGCCGTGATGATCGAACACGCGCGCGCGCGGCCAAAGTCCCTCAATCCGCTGGCGGGTGGAGGCAATGCTGCCCCCCGGTTCACCCGCCACAATCAGCGCGCGCACCGCGCCCGACTTGAGATTGATCTGTTCCCGCGCCGCCTCCTCCGCCAGGTGCGTCGCGTAACTGGGCGTGCAGCATAAGACCGACGCCCGGCTGTCCAAAATGCACCGCAGCCGGCTCGCGCTGCTCAAGCCCCCGCCCGGCAGGCACAGGCAGCCCAGCCGTTGCGCCGCGTCAAATGCCAGCCAGAATCCGATGAACGGCCCGAACGAAAACGCGAAATAGACCCGGTCCCCGGCCGCCGTCCCCGCCGCCCGGAAAACCTCCATCCAACTCTTGACCATGCCGTTCCAGCTCTCGGGCGTGTCCAGCCAGCGCAACGGCGCGCTCGTTGTCCCGCTGGTCTGATGATACCTGGTGTAATGGCTGGGGGGAAAAGTCAGGTTTGTGCCAAAGGGCGGCGCGGCCCGCTGGTCCTCGACCAGTTCCTGTTTGGTGGTGAACGGAATCCGCGTCGTAAACTCCTCCAAACTCGCGATACCGGGATGAATCCCCGCGAATTTTTTCCTGTAAAACGCGTTGCTCAACATCACAGCCGCCAGCAGCCGCCGCAGTTGCGCAAGCTGTTCCGCCGCCATCGTTTGGCGCGTCGGGAATTGCATCAATTTTGCACCGGGTTCGCCAACGCCCTCTGCGCCACGGGCGCGGGCGCGGGTGCGCGAGCCCGCGCGGGCGGCGGCTTGAAGAGCGTCACCAGGCATCCGCCCGTCGCCGCCAGGACAATGCCCAGATAAAACGGCCACCGAATCGACCCCCAGCCGCCTTCCGGTGGATACTCAATGAGCGCCACGACCGCGTTGACGATCGGCGCGCCCGCAAAGACAATCGACATCACCACGCCGGGCGTCCCTTTGGCTCCGAAGGCCAGCAACACGCAAAACGCCCCGGCCGCTCCCACAATCCCGGCCAGCAGCGACCATCCCATGCCGGCGGCGGGAAAACTCCATTCCGCCTTGCGCGTCATCAACATCGCCAGCGGCGCGAGCACCGCCGTCAAAAAGTACGCCAGGCCGACAAACAAGAACGCCTTGTAAAGCCCGTTGGATTTGTCCGCCATGGCCGTTTGCCCGCTGTGCAGGAAAATCCCATAAAGACCCCACGAAACGACCGTCATCAAAGCAAAAATCAACCAATTCATAGAATAAACAACGATTAAACCGGTTCAACAACTCCCTCTATCATATATCCCCTCCGGAAAATTGCAAATGGGCTTGTATGCGAATACTTTCAGCCGGCGACAAGCCGCAAACGAAGAAATTTAACCACGGATGGACCAGATGCACACGGATGGGAATGCTTTATCCGTGTTAATCCGTGGTTATCAAATCTGCCTGCCCTCCGCTGTCGGCTCAGGGCGAGCTAATGCGGTAATAGCGCCCGGGGAAATTCGTCCAGTGCGGATCGCTGAAGTTGAACGAACCGTTGGTAAGCGCGTTGGTCTGGATCGGAACCCAAACGGGGTTCGCCAGATCAGTGCAAGCTTCCACCACGACGACCAGATTGGCCGGGCCGGTGAAACTGAACGCAAATTGATTGCTCTGCACGCCAAGGCTGACGTCTCCGGATGCTCCCAGCGGATTCCACGGCACAACGGAGGAGAACTCAGCCCAGCCGGTGGTGCCAGGCAAATGATAGGCCGTCGCGTCGGTGTCACCCGCAAAGACAGAGGAGCCGACCGTGGGAGCGTTCCCTTCAAAATAGATGGTGACCAGGTTGGTGCTGCCACTCAACGCCCGGCCTCCGATGTTGGTGACGCTGGCGGGAATGGTGACAAAGGTCAGGCTGATGAGACGCCACTGCAAGGAGGGAATTGCCCGCAGAACACGCAGAACACGCGGAAAGATGAGAAGAAGCGCCAGCCCCCCTTTCCGCGTCATTCCGCGTGTTCTGCGGGAAGAACTCTTGCAATCTCCAGTTTCCGTGTTACATTTCATAAGCAGGC
>PLGF01000053.1 GCA_003138485.1 Verrucomicrobiales bacterium
GCGGTTGACTCGCCAGGGTCCCGCGCCCGGCTAAATCGAGCCGGCGAAATCCAACCGGGTGCGGGACTTTGCCCCTACGCGTCGGCAGCCGTGTTGCCCTAAAATAAATGTCCTGATTGAGCCGCTTCGCTCGTCATCTCTCTAAAGAATAGATAAAAAGAGTGAAGCAAAAAGGCTAAACAACATGAAAACGAGAAAGATCAGGATATTCGAACATATCTCGATGGACGGCGTGATCCAGCCGCCCGGCGACGGTGACTTTGCGAATGGCGGATGGTCGGCGCCATATCGAACTCCGGCTGGGGCAGCCGCCGTCGCCGAGGCACAGGGCACGAGCTTCGACCTGCTGCTTGGCCGCCGAACCTACGATCTCTGGGCCGACTTCTGGCCGAAGGTCAAGGCCGGTCCCTTTGCGGGTCCGATCAACGCCGCGACGAAATATGTCGCGACTCACAGGCCGGACAGCCTCGGATGGGGTCCGGTCGCGGACTTGGGCACAGACGTCATGGCGGGTGTTCGCCGCGTCAAGTCAACGGACGGCCCTGACCTGATCGTCTGGGGAAGTTCGACGCTGACGTCCATGCTGCTCGAGCAAGGCCTGGTGGACGAGGTTCTGCTGCTGGTCTACCCGGTCTTGCTGGGCCGGGGCAAACGCTGCTTTTCGGACAGCGCCGGCCCGCGCGAGCTCGCTTTGGTCAGCACGAAGACCACGCCGACGGGCGTGCTCCTCAACACGTATCGATACGTTGGATCGCTGCGAACCGAATCTTCCGCCGACGCGAGCGGCTGAGCAGCCGCCTAAGTCACTTAAAGCACAAGCTGACCGGAGCAACACGGTGATTCTGAAGACCCCCTGTCTTTCTTAGTCCTGCACCAAAAGTGCAAAAAGTGAAAGGTGGCGCGTGCATGACACCTGCACAACAAAATCCCCGACAAGCGAAATGTTAAATATTTATGGCCCCAATATCTTGTTTCCTTGGATTCCTTTTGTTCAAAACCCTTTTGGTTGGGCTTGCCGCGAAGGGCGCGTCGGTCGTGGTGAATGATGCCTCCAACAAGGAAAGCCCGTTTCGACGGTTCACACCGGTTGACTCTCCGGCCCGGGCAGTGGCATCCTGCCCATTGTGGAACTTGATTTGGAAGGCGATTTGGCGGAGCGCGCGTATCGGATTGAACCATTGTGAACCTGAATTTGGCAAACAAAGTTGCGATCGTCACCGGCGCAAGCCGCGGAATTGGCCGGTCCATTGCCGAGGTGTTGTCGCAGGAGGGTATGCGTCTTGTCCTTGCCGCGAGGTCGGGAGACCTGCTCGAGGAGGCGGCAAAATGCTGCAACGCGGAGGCGATCATTTTCGCGGCTGATTTGCGCGATGAAGATGCCCCGCAAAAGCTGGTCGCGTTGGCGATGGAGAAATTCGGAAGGATTGATCTTCTGGTCAACAATGTCGGGGCCACCCAGCGTGGCGACTTTCTTCAACTGACCGAGGAAGACTGGCGCGATGGGTTCGCCTTGAAATTTTACTGCGCCGTCCGCTGTTCGCGGGCGGCCTGGCCACACCTGGTGAACACTCAAGGCTCCATCGTCAATATCGTTGGAGTAGGAGGGCGCACCGGAAGCGCGGAATTTGCCATTGGCGGCGCCGTCAATGCCGCCCTGTTGAATCTGACAAAAGTGCTTGCCGATCGCGGGATCAAGGATGGCGTGCGAGTAAACGCCATCAACCCAGGGGCCATCGCCACGAACCGATTGGAAACTCGCATCAACAAACTGGCCACGGAAGGCGGCATGACCGTCGAAGCCGCGTCATCGCAGTTGGCCGGACACCTGGGAGTCAGACGATTTGGCGAGCCAGCGGAAATCGCCGCCGTGGTGGCGTTTTTGGCGTCCAACCAGGCTGCCTACTGCCAGGGAGCAATTCTCGATGTTGACGGCGGCCAGACCAAAACGCTCTGACAAGGCGCCACCGGGTTCACTTTTTGAGGGTGGACGATAATCCGTTCGTTCGTAATATGTTACGTAGCATTTATGTGGATTGTCCGACTGGCCCTGAACCGGCCTTATACGTTTGTGGTGGTGGCGCTGATGATCTTGCTGGTCAGCCCGGTGGTCATTTTGCGCACGCCCACGGACATTTTCCCCGACATTAGCATCCCGGTGGTGAGCGTGGTGTGGGGATACACCGGGATGTCGGCGCAGGAGATGGCCTCGCGCATCGTGACCGTCAGCGAGCGCGGGATGACCACCACCGTCAACGACATCGAGCATATCGAGTCGCAGTCGCTCAACGGGATGGGAGTGATCAAGGTGTTTTTCCATCCGAACGTGAAGATCGAGATGGCCATCGCGCAGATCACGGCGATTTCGCAGGCGGCGGTGCGCACGCTGCCGCCGGGCATCACGCCGCCGCTGATCATCACTTACAACGCTTCCAGCGTTCCCATTTTGCAATTGAGCCTGAGCAGCAAGACGCTGTCGGAAGCCCAGGTGAACGATTTGGGGATGAATTTTCTGCGCGTCGGACTGGCGACGGTGCAAGGGGCGTCGATGCCCAATCCTTACGGCGGCAGGACGCGGCAGATCATGGTCGATCTGGACATCTCGGCGCTGAACGGGAAGGGGCTTTCACCCGCCGACGTGGTCAACGCCATCAGCGCGGAGAACCTGATCCTGCCCGGGGGCACGGAGAAGATCGGCAGCCTGGAATATGCCGTGGAGTTGAACGGGAGTCCGGCGACCATCCGTGATCTGAATGATATCCCACTCAAGGTGGTCAACGGCCATATGATTTACATCCGGGACGTGGCGCATGTCAGGGACGGTTTCGCGGTGCAGCAGAACATCGTGCGCAGCGACGGCGTGCGCGCGTCGCTCCTGACGATCATCAAATCGGGGGCGGCTTCGACGCTGGACATAGTGGCGCGGATCAAGAAGGCCGTGCCGCAAGTGGCCAAAACGCTGCCGCCCGGATTGGAGATACGCACCCTGCTGGACCAATCGTTGTTCGTGCGCGCGGCGGTGCAATCGGTGATCAAGGAAGCGGTCATCGCCGCGTGCTTGACGGCGATGATGATCCTGATCTTTCTGGGGAATTGGCGCACGACCTTTGTCATCGTCATATCCATTCCTCTGGCCATTTTGTGTTCGATCCTCACCTTGAGCGCGCTGGGGGAAACGATGAACATAATGACCTTGGGCGGTCTGGCGCTGGCGGTGGGCATCCTGGTGGATGACGCGACGGTGGAGATCGAGAACATCGAAAGGAATCTCCGGCAGGGGAAGGAATTGCGCACAGCCATCCTCGATGGCGCCTCGCAAATAGCGGTGCCGGCCTTCGTCTCGACGTTGTGCATCTGCATCGTGTTCGTGCCGATGTTTTTTCTGACGGGGACGGCGCGCTACCTGTTTGTGCCGTTGGCGGAGGCGGTGGTGTTCGCGATGCTGGCCTCGTATTTTCTATCGCGCACCGTCGTGCCGACGCTTGTCATGTACTTTTTGCGGCATCACGTCCATGAGACGGGCACGGAGGCCAAAGGGTGGTTCGGGCGATTCCACGCGAAGTTTGAAGGGGGATTTGAGCGGCTGCGCGGCGGGTATCGGGGCTGGTTGAGCGCGTGCCTGCATCACCGGCTGCCATTCGCCGCCTGCTTCCTGGCCTTCTGCGCGGCGTCGTGCCTGTTGACGCCGTTTTTGGGCCAGGATTTTTTCCCGAAAGTGGATGCGGGCCAGATGCGGCTCCATGTGCGGGCGAAAACGGGAACGCGCGTGGAGGAAACGGCTGCGTTGTGCGATCACGTTGAGGAGTTGATCCGGCGGACAATTCCTTCCGGGGAGTTGGAAAGCATCGTCGATAACATCGGGCTGCCCGCCAGCGGGATCAACGTCTCCTACAACAACGGGGGAACGATCGGGCCGTTCGACGCCGAGATTCTGATCTCGCTCAACCGCGAGAGCCACCATGCCACCGCGGGCTACATACGAAAACTGCGCCGCGATCTGAACGGGGCTTTTCCGGGTGTGTCGTTTTTCTTTCAGCCGGCTGACATCGTCAGCCAGGTCCTCAACTTCGGGTTGCCCTCGCCGATTGACATCCAGGTTGTCGGCCGGGACCAAAAGGCGGATTACCACATCGCCACCGAAATTGCCGGCAAACTCCGCAAGATTCCCGGCGCGGTGGACGTGCATGTCCAGCAGATGTTTGATCTGCCGAGCCTGCAAGTGAAGACCGACCGAACGAAGGTCCAGGAGGTCGGCCTCACCGAGCATGATGTGGCGTCGAGTCTGTTGGTGGCGTTGAGCGGAAGCTTTCAGACCGCGCCCTCGTTTTATCTCAATCCGGGCAGTGGCGTCAGTTATCAGGTGGCTTCGCAAGTGCCCCAATACAATCTGAATTCACTGCAGGCCCTGGCGGGGATTCCGGTAACGGGGCCAAGCGGGGCGGTGCCGCAGTTGCTGGGCAACCTGGCCTCCATTTCGCGGGGCGCCGAGCAGGGAGTGGTGAGCCATTATGACATCCAGCCTGTGATTGACGTGTATGGGGACGTGCAGGGGCGCGACCTGGGAAGCGTGGCCAAAGACTCTGAAGGGATCGTGCGGGACGCGGAGAAGGAACTGCCGCGGGGCAGTTCCATCATTGTGCGGGGGCAGGTGAAGACGATGAAGTCGTCGTTCCTGGGCCTTGGGCTTGGACTGCTTTTTGCCATAGGGCTGGTTTATTTGCTGATCGTAATCAACTTCCAATCCTGGAGCGATCCGTTTATCATCATCACCGCCCTGCCGGGAGCCTTATGCGGGATTGTGTGGATGCTGTTCCTGACGCGCACGACGCTCAACGTGCCCTCGCTCATGGGAGCGGTGATGAGCATTGGCGTGGCCACTTCCAACAGCATCCTGGTGGTCACCTTCGCCAAGGAACGGCTCGCCGAGACCCGCAATGCTTTCGCGGCCGCGTTGGATGCCGGATACATCCGGTTGCGTCCGGTGATCATGACCGCGCTGGCCATGATCATTGGCATGGTGCCGATGGCTCTGGGGCTGGGCGAAGGCGGCGAGCAGAACGCGCCTTTGGGCCGGGCGGTGATCGGCGGACTGCTCTTTGCCACGGTCGCAACGCTCTTTTTTGTGCCGGTGATTTTTTGCATGATCCGCAGCCGGGAGGACGTTGAAGTTGACGGCAGCGCCACAATTGAAACCGGCGCGACGAATTAGAATTTATGAAGGAAACGGAAACAGGACCCGCGATCACGCCGCCCATCGGCGCCGTGCCACACGGGGCCGAATTGGGGGCGTTGCCCACGGACTCCACGCCGCCGCCGCCGGTGGGGCGCGGCCCGTGGATTCTATTGGGCGGCTTTGGCCTGGCATTGGTTGTCATGGCCGGGATCACGATTGCGGCCCGCTCCCGCGCGCGGGCGGCGTTGGAGAGCGACACCCGCGAGAGCCTGATTCCAACGGTGAGTGTGGTCCATCCCGCCCGAACGGGCGCGCAGGTGAAGCTGGAACTGCCCGGGGACATCACGGCGTTTGAGGACGCTCCCATTTATGCGCGGGTCAGCGGCTACTTGAAGCGATGGGAGACGGACATCGGCACACGGGTGGCGCAGGGGCAGGAACTGGCGGAAATAGAGACGCCCGAACTGGACCAGGAACTCAACCAGGCGAGCGCCGCGCTGGCCCAGGCCAAGGCCAACTTGGAAATCGCGCGCATTTCCGCCGAGCGCTGGCAGAACTTGCGCCAGAGCGACTCGGTTTCGCAGCAAGACACCGATGTCAAAGTGGCGACATGGCACGCCCTGCAAGCCGCCCAGCAGGCCCAGGAGGCCAACGTCGAGCGTTTGAAGGAAATGACCAACTTCAAAACGCTCGTTGCCCCATTTCCAGGCATCATCACCGCCCGGACGATGGACGCGGGGACGCTTATCACGGCTGGATCGTCGCGGGAGATTTTCCGCCTGGCGCGGATCGACCCGCTACGGGTCTATATCAGTTTGCCGCAAGCTTACAGCCAGATGGTCAAGTCAAACGATGAGGCGGTGCTGACTTTTTCCGAACTGCCCGGCCAGGAGTTCAAGGGGAAGGTGGACCGGACGGCGGGCGCGATTGACCCGGTCTCCCGCACTCTGCTGACCGAGATACTGCTGTCCAATCAGGACGGGAAGTTGTTTCCCGGCGCCCATGCGATGGTGCGGATCAACATGGCGGCCGGAGTGGAACCGGTGGTGGTGCCGGTCAACACGCTGCTGTTCCGCAACGAACGGGGCATGCAGGTTGGCCTGGTGGATTCCAACGCAATCGTCCACCTGGCCGACGTGACGGTGGGGCGGGATTATGGAACGAACGTCGAGATCGTTTTTGGGTTGGCCGAAACCGACAACGTGATTATCAACCCGTCTGATTCCCTCGAACCCGGGACCAAGGTGCAGGTCGCCAAGTCCACAACGGACGCCCGTAATCCAGCCCATGAATGAGTTTCATCCCCGGCGCATCGCTCGCGGCCTCGGAATCGCTTCTCTGTGCGCGCTGGTTCTGGCCGGTTGCGCCGTGGGACCCGATTACCAGAGGCCGCGTGCCACCGGAGCGCCCGCGCAGTGGAAGGCAGGCTCGCCCTGGAAAGAGGGCCAGCCCCGCGACGCTGAGATCAAACCGAACTTTTGGGAAATTTTTGATGATGCCATCTTGAGCGGGTTGGAGCAGGAAGCCATCACCAACAGCCCGGACCTGTGGGCCGCGTTCGAGCGCGTCGAACAGTACCGCGCCATCGCCCGTATTTCCAGGGCGGACCTTTATCCCGGCTTGAGCTTGGACCCAAATGGGAACCGGACACGTTACTCGCAAGGCCGGCCCGCGCAGCCGGGAGGCCTCGTATTGGGCTATGCCGCGAACGACTTCGTTCTTCCCCTGGATTTGAGTTATGAGATCGATCTTTGGGGGCGCGTCCGGCGCTCCTTCCGCGCCGCGCGGGAGCAGGCCCAGGCCAGCGCCGCCTCCTACCAGAACGTCCTGCTTTCCCTGCAGGCTGATGTGGCGCGGACATATTTTATGATCCGGTCCATCGACCTGGACCGGCACGTCGTGGGGGAAACCATCGAGCTGCGCAAAAAGAACCTCGAACTGGTTGAATCGCTCCACCGGGGCGGCGCCGACAGCGCCGTGGATGTGGCGCAAGCCCAAACGGAATTGTCCTCCGCCGAAGCGGACCTGGTGGGGCTGGAACTCCAGCGCGCGCAATTGGAAAACGCGCTGGCCGTTCTCTGTGGCCAAACATCGTCCAGTTTTTCGCTGGCGGCAACCACCCGCCTCTACCAGCCGCCGGCCATTCCGATAGGGCTGCCCGCCGATCTTCTGGAAAGGCGGCCGGACGTGGCGGAGGCGGAACGGTCCATGGCGGCCGCCAGTGAAGCCATTGGCATTGCCAAGGCCGCTTACTTTCCATCCATCCAGCTGACCGGAACCGCCGGGGTGGAAAGCGCGGAACTCAAGGACATTTTCAATTGGGAAAACCGCATCTGGAGCATCGGCCCCAGCATCAGCCTTCCCCTCTTTGAAGGCGGTCGCAACCGGGCCGGGGTTCAGCGCGCGCAGGCCGCTTACCAGGAGGCCGTGGCGCAGTACCGCTCCCAGATTCTGACCGCTTTCCGCGATGTGGAGGACGGCTTGATCGGCTTGCGACTGCTCAGGGAACAATACGAGGACCAAATGCGCGCGGTGGACGCAGCCAAGAAGGCGGCCGAACTTTCACGCGCCCGGTACAAGGAAGGACTGGCCAGTTATTTCGAGGTCGTCCAATCGGACAGGACGGCATTGGAAAATGAGATACTGGCTTATCAATTGAACGGGCAGCGCATCGTGACGACCGTCCTCCTGGCCAAGGCCCTGGGCGGCGGATGGAAAGCAGACAACCCCATGATGACCAACGGGGTTTCGCCTTTGCGAGGGGCCCAAAATTGAACCGGGAGCAGGCTGGCAAATGATGTCCCGTGACGTATGCTTCCGACGTGGCTCTTTCACTTGAAATGGTCGCGGAAGAATCGCTGAGCCTGCCGACAAGCGGACGCGCGTTGCTGGTGGAAAAGCTCCTTGCCAGCCTGGCAGGCGACGCAAACCCGGCGGTGGAACGCGCCCATTTGGATGATGTCCGGGAGCGCCGCGCCGCTGTGCGCTCTGGGAAATCGACGCTTGTTGAGGGGACAGAAGCACTCAGGATAGCCCGAGCCGCGGTGCGGAAATGAAGCATCGCTTTGCTGAGGAAGATTTGGAAGAATTCGTTGCGGCTGGGCGGTATTACAAACAGCAGGTTCCCGGGCTGGGTGACACCTTTGTTGATTAGGTTGAAGCCGGTATCCGAACCATTCTCAACGGCCCTGAGGTTTGGCGTGTGGTCGAAGACGACGCAAGCCGGTTTCTCATCCGCCGTTTTCCGTACGCCATTTACTACACAATTGAAAGAGACGCCGTCGTCATTTGGGCGGTAAAGCACCTGCATCGCAACCCGGACTATTGGCTGCACCGCCGCAAGTAAGATCTAACCCCTTCACCGGCCTTGGCTTCCCCCAATCACATTCGGCCGCTCAAATTGCGGAATCATCCAGAACTGCTGCCCTCCCAAGGCTGCGGACCGAGCAAGTGATTTTTATTCCAGACATCTTTTTATCCGTGTTAATCCGTGAAATCCGTGGTCAAGTCCTTTGTTCCTGCACAAGCCCGCGTATCCGGCCATTGTTGCGGTGTGGCTCCCGCGGGAATGTGGGGTTTTGAACAAAAGGAAACGAAGGCAACGAAGAGGAAAAGCCGTTCCAAAAAATCTTGTCGGAAATGCGCGAGTTTTCTTCGTGATCTTCGTTCCCTTATGTAAAAAATCCCCATGGTCCACCCAGCGCATGTGCGTCAAAGCGTAAAAGTGCAAATATCAAGGACTGCCACTTCCCCGGCCCGGAACCCGCGTCAGGCGAAATGTTAAATGTTTAACTACGGCCCCAATATCTTGTTCCAATATCTTGACCAATATCTTGAAATCGGGCAGGGTTCGCTGGTTACGGAAATTACGGGAAATTACGGTAAATTACGCCTGTTTACGGCTTGAATTGACGGCCACTCTCCCAGTCAACGACCAATGTCGAATGTTTAAATGACCCTGTGAATGGATTTGGAATCAGGACTTTTTTGCCCGCGGATCACGCAGAATGACGCAAAAAAAGGAGTCTGGCGCTTCTTCTCCCCTTTCCGCGTGTTCTGCGTGTTCCGCGGGCAAAAGAACTCTTACAATCTCAAGACCGGCGCCAGTGCCATCGGAGGCGCCAGCGGGTGGAGGGCGTCAGTTTGAATTGCTCCGACATGCGCAGGCCTTCGACCCAGAAGATTTCTCCCCGGACGGTCGCGGCCACGACGCGGCGGCGGCGCTGGGCGCGCGGGATTTTCAAATTGACAAACAGGTCCTGGAGTTTCCGCGTGGACGCGCAGCCGATGGGCTGGAAACGGTCGCCCGGCTGCCAGTGCCGCAGCCGGATTCGCGCGCCCACCTTGGCGGCATCGAAGTATTCGATGTTAGGCTCCCGGCTGAAGTTTGTCCCGGCGACCCGTTCGATGGCCCAGGCGAGGGTTAAGCCGTCGAAATGCGCGCGGCCCTTACCTTCGCGCAACAGGAGGCGCAAGCGGGCGGGGTCAAATTGCTGGTTCTCAGTTTTCCGCAAACGCAGCAAGCCGGCGGAATCGCGCAAGATGGTTTGGGAAGGATTAAGGGCCAGAGGTTTTTCGGGGGAGGCGCGCAGGCGTTCGATCAGGTCAAAGTCGGCGGGTTGGCCCAGTTGAAAGAGTTGAAGCTGGAGGACGCGGCGCTGGACGGCGGCGGCCAGGCGGCGATACGCGGTCCGCCGCCGGGCGCGCAACCACTTCTCCGCCAGGGCGGTGACGACTTCGGATTCGGCGCCGGCCAGTTCCATCAGGCGCGGCACGGTTTCCATGAGGGCGGGCTGGTATTTTTGGCGCAGCAAGGGGATGAGTTCATGCCGGATGCGATTGCGCTCGAAGGCGAGGGATGCATTGGTGGCGTCTTCGGAGAATGGGACGCCGCCGGCGCGGGCGAGTTCCGCCAGGGCGGCTTTGGATTGATGGAGGAGCGGGCGGACGAGGGTAATGGAAGGGTGGCTGGGGGAGGGGTTGCTCCATTTCATGCCCGCCAAGCCCTGGCCGCCGGCGCCGCGCAAGAGCCGCAAGAAGAATAGTTCGACTTGGTCGTCCGAGTGGTGGGCCAGGGCCACGACGGGAATGCCGAGGCGGCGGGCCGCGCGAGCCAGGAATTGATGGCGACGCTCACGCCCGGCCATTTCGAGGGAAACTCCGAGGCGGCGAGCGGATTGGCGGACATTGCCGCGTCCGACGACCAAAGGGATTCCGAGAGCGCGGGCGGTTTTGCGGACCAGGCGTTCATCGGCGTCGGCGGCGGGACCGCGCAGTAGGTGGTTGAAATGGGCGGCGGTGACGCGCCAGCGATGAGCCGGGGCGAGTTGGCAGAGGGCGCGCAGGAGAACCATCGAATCCAATCCGCCGGAAACGGCGACGAGAATTCTTCCGCCATCGGGAAAGAGGCGTCGGGCCAGAATGGCCGATTCGACTTGACGGAGGAAAGCGGGCCAGGGCGGGGCCGTGGCGGGCGTCACAGAAAGCCGGTCCATAAACGCCGGAGCAGCGCCCGGACTTTGGCGCGGAGAAGAATAAGGTGTTTTCTCCAGCCGCGGTGGACGACGGGTTTCAATTCCTGGAGCTTGCGGGCGGCGGCTTCGACGGCGCGCTGGCAGCAGAGGGCGGCGTTATTGAACTCGAATTGGAGTTCGGGGTGATCGCGCAGCAAATCGCGGAGCATGAAGAAAGCGCGGTCATCGGCGGCGTTGACCTGCGTGGCGGCGATTAAGCACTGGGCGGCGTCGCTGAATTGGCCCTGGCCGGCGAGGGCGGCGCCGAGATTTTTGTAGGCGTTGCAGCGGTTGGGGTCAGTCTGGATGGCCTTGCGGGAGTAGTTTTCGGCTTCGGCGAAGCGATCGAGGGAGTTGAGGCAGAAGGCGAGGTTATTATTGACAAAATACCAGGTGGCGGTGTGCATCGGCTCCAGGGCGAGGGCTTCCTTGTAATAGCCGGCGGCGGCGGGGAAATCGCGGGCCATTTCCATGGTCTGGCCCATGCAAAGGTAGCATTTGGCGAGGTCTTCGGCGGTGGGCAGCCAGTCCAGCAACTGGCGGAGCCGGACCAGGGCCTTTTCAGGCTGGCGGGTTTGTTTGTAGAAACGGGCCAATTGCCACAGCGCCAGGGTGGGATCGTTGGCGGGGTCTTCGAGGCGGCCGAGAAGGAATCGCTCTATTTCCAGCGACGAGACTTCCACCAGCGGCCCGCCGGGCGGCCACGGGAGTTCAAAACGGAAGTCCAACGGTGTTTCCATTGCCGGCGAGAGTTTTCGTATTTCCGGCCCCACATTGCAAGCCCATTTGCTCGGATTGGATTTTCTTGCGGAGAGGGCGGGATGGGTCATAATGGGTGCGCCGCTTGCGCTGGAGCGGGTGGTGGTTGAAAATATGTTCATCAAGTTCGCGCGCGTAGCTCAACTGGATAGAGTGACGGCCTCCGAAGCCGAAGGTTGTGGGTTCAACTCCCGCCGCGCGCACCATTTCCCCCCGCCCGGCGCGCGCCATTAAAAATTAGCCATTATACTATTATGTCCGAGGATAAATCCGTTGTAAAACCCGCCGCCGCGCCGCCGCTGGCGCCCTTGCTGTTGGAATCCAAACTCGCCGCGACCCCAGCCGGGCCGCCGCAATTCTCCGCCACCGTCAAGAACGCCCAGGGAAAGCCGGTGGCGCTGGGCGACCCGCGCGCGACGCGGGCCCTGGTGGCGCTGATGGATTTGGAGGCGGTCAACGGAGGGGCGGCTTGTCATTGGGGCGGCCCGTCGGCGTTCGCTGAAATCATGTCGGCCATTCACGGGTTGATGTTCGCGACGCAGGGGCGGCCGTGGCATGAGGCCTACAATTTCGTCAACGACGCTGGCCACACTGAGAATGGGGTTTACGCGTTGCGCAGCAATTACGGTTACGACGGGATGACGTTTGCGGATTTGAAGGCCTTCCGGAGCATCCACAGCAAGCTGACCGGCCACGGCGAATCGCACCTTAATCCGCGGGGCGTGCTCTTGAGCAACGGGCCGCTCGGCTCCGCCCTTCCGCAGGCGCAGGGCCTGGCAATGGCCGACCGGCTGCGAAAGAATGACCGCGTCACGATCTGCACGGTTTCCGATGGGGCCTCGATGGAGGGCGAGGCCAAGGAGGCGTTCGCGGCGATACCGGGATTTGCCGCCAAGGGCAAGCTCAACCCATTCGTCATGGTCGTGTCCGACAACGACACCAAGCTTTCGGGGCGCATCACGGCCGACGCCTTCAGCATGGCGCCGACGTTTTCGGCGATGAGCACGCTTGGGTGGAGCGTCATCGAAGCGCCCAAGGGGAATGATCTGCAGGCGGTTTACCTGGCGGTGGAGGAGGGGATTGCGCGGGCGCGGGCCAACCCGCACGCCCCGGTTTGCGTGTGGACCAAGACGGTCAAGGGCTACGGCGTGCGCTCGACGGTGGAAAGCGCGTCGGGCGGACACGGTTTTCCGCTGGGCAACGGGGAAAAGATCGTCGATTTTGTCAACGAGATTTATTGGGGAAGCGGGCCAGTTCCCGCATTGCTGGAGGACTGGGCGCGGGGATTGCGCGCCGATTGGGAAAAGAAGGAGGCGGCGAAAAAGGGAGCAGCGCCCGCGGCGGCGGGGGTCAAGAAGGACAAGGTGCAAAGCGGGCTGGGCAAGGGGGCGGTGCGGGCCGCGCAGGAGGGGCTGCCGGTGTATTCGATTTCATCGGACGTGGAAGGATCAACGGGAATGAGTTTCTTCCAGAAGAGTTTTCCCGACCGGTTCGTGGAAGTCGGGGTGGCGGAGGCGAACATGATCAGCACGGCGGCGGGGTTTGCCAAGGCGGGCTTCATTCCCATCGTGGATACGTTTGGACAGTTCGGCGTGACCAAGGGGAACCTGCCCCTGACGATGTCCGCGCTGTCGCAGGCGCCGGTGATCGCTGTTTTTTCCCATGTCGGATTCCAGGACGCGGCCGACGGAGCCTCCCATCAGGCCACGACCTATTTCGCGGCGACGTCGGCCATTCCGCACACGGTTGTGATTTCCTGCTCGTGCGCGGAGGAGGCGGAGGCCTTGATGTACGAGGCCATCAAACGGCTCGGCCAGGCCCGCCTCAAAGGCAAGGATGGGGAGTCGGCCATCTTTTTTGTCGGGCGTGAGAATTACCCTGTCCGTTGGGTGGAGAATGCGAAATATGAATGGGGCAAGGCGCAGCTATTGGCGGAGGGAGGCGACGTGGTGATAGCGGCGTGCGGGCCGTTTGTGGGAAGGGCAATCGAAGCCGGGCGGAAGTTGGGGGAACAAGGGGTGGGGGCGACGGTGTTGGCGACTCCTTTCGTCAACCGCGTGGATGTTGAGACGGTGGGGGCGGCGGTCAGGAGATGCCAGGGCCGGATCGTCACGATTGAGGATCACCAGGTGGCGTGCGGGATGGGTGCGCAGATTTCACACGCGCTCTCGCAAGCCGGGGTGGCGCACCGGATGAAATCGCTGGGAATCGGGGGTGAATTTGGGCAATCGGCATGGGTGGCCGAACAGCTTTACGAGAAACATGGGCTCACGGCGGGGAAATTAGTGGAAGCGGCGCGAAGTTTGCTGTAAAGTGAGTTGTCATGGGACTGCGAATGACAGTCCGCAGGAGAAGTAAAATACAGCGCCAGGCCTGGCGGGCCTGGAGGCGGCTATGTCGCAAATGCATAAATCATTGCAAGGACAACTCATTTTGGACGGGGGCAAGTTGAGCGGTTCTTTTTTTCACAGGACCGTCGTTCTGATTTGCCAGCACGACAGAGAGGGGGCCTTTGGGCTGATCCTCAATCGGGCGACGACCAGCACGGTGGGGCAGGCGCTGGTGGCCAATTTGCCCGCAGTCGTCAAGGAGCAGCCGCTGTTCCTGGGCGGGCCGGTGCAGCCCCAGACGCTGAGCTTTCTGCACAGCGATCAATTCCTGACCGACGCGAACGTGATGCTCAATTTGAACGTCGGCCATTCGCTGGATGTGCTGATGGATTTGAGCGAGTCCTTTTCGGGATCGCAGAAGCTCAAACTGTTTGCCGGTTACGCCGGCTGGACAGCCGGTCAGTTGGACAACGAGATGGCGCGCCACGACTGGCTGGTTCATCCGGCCGCGCTGGAGTTGATATTTTCACCGGAACCGGACCAGATTTGGAAGGGAATACTAAGGCAAAAGGGGCTTAAGAACCGCTTGCTGGCGGATTCGCCGGACGATCTGTCGTGGAATTGATCGCGGCCTGCTGGCATTCAAGCAACCGCGCAATGCCGGCTTTTCCCAAAGCGAGCAGGGCGGCCAATTCCTGCTCGCTGAAGGAGGCCTCCTCGCCGCTGCCCTGCAACTCAATGAATTCGCCCCCGGCATTCATCACCAGATTCATGTCCACCGAGGCCGCCACGTCTTCGGTGTAGGAAAGGTCCAGCAACGGTTGTGAATTCACAATGCCGGCGCTGACCGCGGCGACCGGTTTGAGGGCGACCTGGTCCGTCAGTTTCCCGGCGGCGCGCAGCGAGTTGATCGCCAGCGCCAGCGCCACATACGTTCCAGTGATGGCCGCGGTGCGTGTTCCGCCGTCGGCTTGCAGGACATCGCAATCCAGCCAGATGGTGCGCGCGCCGATTTTCTCCAGGTCCAACGCCGCGCGCATGGAACGTCCGATCAAACGCTGGATTTCCTGGGAACGACCGTCGATTTTGCCTTTGGAGATGTCGCGGGCTTTGCGGGTAATTGTGGAATAAGGGAGCATGGAATACTCGGCGGTGATCCAACCGCCGGCGACGCCCTGTTCCTTCATCCAACGGGGGACCGAGTCTTCAATGGTGACACCGCACAGGACGCGGGTATTGCCCCACTCGATCAAGGTGGAGCCGGCGGCATGGGGAGCGATGCCGTTTTGGAAGCGAATGGGGCGGAGTTGGTCCGCCCGCCGTCCATCCGGTCTGGGGGAGGGTAAGGTGTTGGACGCAGTCATGGTTTGGATCAAGGCGACACGATGCGGTAGAAGCGGGCGTTGTTCGTGGCGTTGGGATCAATGATGGTCAGCGTGCCGCTGCCATTGGTGCCCAACAGTTCGAGGATGGATGTCCAATTCACAAGGTTGGTCGAGTACTGGATCGTATAATTCGTCAGGGTAGCGGCGCTGAAACTGAATTCGAATTGGTTCCTCGCAAACCACTTCGGGGCTGTCAGGGCCGGGGCGGTACGGGCCTGTGCGGTCAATACAAAATTGGTCGCGCCATAAGTGGTTTGCCAGGCGACCGCGGCCGGCAGATTCACGTTGGTAAATGCTCCGCTCGAGGAGGAGAACGTCACCACTGCGAATGTATTCCCCGCGGCGGGGACGTAGCCGTTGTTCAAATTGGCGCTGATCGTTCCGTCCAGCACGGCCGGATTGCCCGACAGCGCGACTTGCCCGAAAGCGTTCGAGCTGCTGATGCCGATATGGATCGTGCCGCCTGTCAGGGAGTAATTCAAATCAGAAGGGTTGATATCGACAACGCCGCTCTGCACGTCCAGCGTCCCGGTGTTGATGAAGGTTGTATTGATGTAGCTGACGTTGGTTCCGCCGGATTTGCGCACGGTTCCGAAGTTGAAGAGGCCCGGGCTTCCGCCCAAATCGTCAATCGAGCCGTCCGAGGCGAAGTTCACCAAGCCGCCCGGCAGGTTGACCAACAATCCGTAGTTCACCCAGTTGAGTTGCAGGTTCCCGCTTTGCAACAGGATCGTTCCCGCGTTGGTGAAGTACTCGCCCACCGAATAATCCGTGTTGGCGGCGCCCTCCAGCGCCAGGATGCCGTTGCTCGCCAGGGTGATGCCGCCGGCGGCGTCGCCGATGGCGCCACTTGTCCAGGTTGTCAGCCCGCTCAATACCCCGCCGACGCCCATGAGCGTCCCGCCCGACAGCAGCGTGTTGGACGTGGCGTTGGTCCCAGTCAGTAACAATGTTCCATTGGCCAGAACGTTCGTCCCCGCGCCGGACAATATGCCATCAACCTCGTAATTATCACTGAAAACCAGCGTCGCGCCCGCTTCGGCTTCAAAGAGTCCGGCGCCGCCGCCCGTCCCGCCGATATTGACCGTGCCCGTTTGGACGTCCAGCGCGCCGTTATTGTTGAAGATTGCATTGATGAACGTGGCTTCCGTCCCGCTACGCGCCTGGACTGTCCCCTGATTGACCAGGCCCAGGCCTGATGCGCAGCCGTCGATGGAAACATTGGTCTGCACCAGCAGCCAGCCGCTGGGCCCATTGTTGAACTGGCCATGAAAGTCGCACCAGTCGATGTTCAGATTGCCGCTGTCCAAGTCGAACCTTCCCGAATTTGTAACATACTCGCCGAGGGTGTAATCCGTGCCGTTCACGCCGGCCAGCGTCGCCACGCCGTTGGTGGTAATTGTGACAGTATTCGGAGTGTTCCCCAGTTGGCCGCCGGTCCAATCAAGCTGGCCATTAACGGTCAGGTCTCCGGAAAAGACGCCGCCTTGCAAAAGGAAAACGCCATTGGAACCTACCAGGCTGGAAATGTTCGACGCCAGCGTGAGGGGATAATTGGTCGTGGCCAGGGTTTGTTGTCCGACAGGCCCTCCCAACATCAGGTTGGCGATAGTGATATTGGTGGTGTCCAGGGTGATGGTGTAGATGCCGGCGTTGGTGATATAGACGCTGTCATTGGCGCCCGGCGTGCCGTTTGGGCTCCAGTTGGTCGGCGCGCTCCAATTGCCGCCGCCGGGGTTGTTCCAGACGAAGTTTGTGGCATAAGCCTGGGTTGCGGCTGCCAGGAGAAGGGCGGCCACGAAGCGAGACAAACGGGTTGCGGACATAGCCTTGGCGGTAAAGCGGTCAGTTTTCTTCCTTTTGCAATATCAAGCCATCAATTCGGCGCTCAGTTTAACCAGAGTCCGCCAATCGTCAATCGGATAAATTCCCCATCAAGCAACCATAAGGAGCCGTGAGATGCGGCATTAGGGGCGGTAAAATGAGTGCCGGCGCGGTTGAATTCCTCCCCCCCGCGCGTACATTGGCTTGTGAATCCATGACCCTCTGTTGTCGTATGACAGCCCAGCCTAAATTGGAGCATTGTTTGACCTTCATCCACGGCCAGTTGCGTCCCGCCATTGCCGTCCCGCATCCTCCCTTGCCCGCCACGGAATGGCGCGCGGTGACCATTTCCCGGCAGACTGGCTCCGGCGGGCATGTCGTGGCGGAGCAGTTGGCCAAATGTTTCGGGGCTTCTGGCATGACCGACACCCGCCCGTGGGCCGTGTTTGATCGCAATCTGGTCGAGAAGGTCTTGGAAGACAACCATTTGCCCGCCCGCCTCGCCAAATTTATGCCGGAAGACAGGGTTTCCGAGATAGACGACGTGATAGAGAATGTGTGCGGGTTGCACCCGCCACTCTCAACGCTCATCGAAAAAACGGCCCAAACCATCCGGCGTCTGGCCGAATTGGGCCATGTCATCCTCATCGGGCGCGGCGCCAACATCGTTGCCAGCAATTTGGAGGGCGCTTTTCATGTGCGCTTGGTCGGCTCCCTGGAAAAGCGGGTCGCGTATATACAACAATGCCGGCAAGTCGGCAGGCGGGCCGCCCTCAAGTTCATCCACTCCGAAGACCGCGGACGCCGGCGCTATTTGCGCAAATACTTCGGCAAAGATATTGACGATGCCTTGCTCTACCATCTGGTCATCAACACCGACCTGATCGGCCACAAGCAGGCCGCGGAATTGATCGCCAAAACCATGCTCTCGCTCCGTCCCGCCTCCGCCTGATCGGTGGCGCGGTGGGGGTGCGGTCCGTCGGAAGCTTGAAGCCGGAGTGGGTTGGCGCCTCCGAAACCCCGTCGCGTTATTCCTTGCACCGCCACATCCCGCAACCCGACGATCACGACGATCGTATCCCCCAGCCGCAATTCACCTCAACCTCAACAGGGAAGGCTTCAATACCATTGACAGCAGCAGATAAAACACGGGCGAGCAGGTTGATTTAAGTGATGGTGGAAAGCAGAAGCAAGGGCAATGCGCTTTTTGCGGCACCGCAGGAAAGGCGGGATCGATCCTGCCCACTCCTTCACAAACCAAATTGGCGGAGCAGTACCTCATCAACGGCGTCCGGACATTCCGCTGGCAGGAAGCCGAGCACCCTCCCGACCTTGGCGTTGTCCACTCCCGCAAGCCCAATCGTAACGGACGGTTGGAGCCGGTCCGAGCTTTTTCCAAGTTTCCGCTGCCGGCTCCGCGAGATCAGACTTCCTGGACACCCCCTCGCGCACTTGGGGCAGAGCGAGTTTAATGGATCGGGTCTTCTTGTTCACAAATGACGAAATTGGACGGTCCGGGACTGGGATTGAGATTTCTTGCGATTTCCCCTTGACATGCCTAGTGTTGTGAGGCAATGTGCCGCCATGCTTTCAAAAGAATTGGTTGCCGCCTCCACCACCACCTTGGTGCTGTCGATCTTGAGCGAGGGCGAAAATTACGGTTATGCCCTCATCCAGCGCGTCAACGAGCTTTCCGCCGGCCAGGTGCAATGGAGCGAGGGGATGCTTTACCCAGTGCTGCACTGGATGGAGAAGGAGGGATTGATCGAATCTGAATGGCGCGAGGCGGAAACCGGCCATCGCCGGAAGTATTACCGTTTGCGCAAAGAGGGCCGGAAAGCCTTGCACGCCGAAAAAGAACAGTGGATGACCGTCCACAACCTGCTGACAAAATTATGGATAACCCAAACCCGTTTAGCTTGAACGACGCGATTCGCCGCTGGCAACAAGACCTCGGAGCGTCACCCGCCTTTTGCGCGGACAATCTTGAAGAACTGGCGTCGCATTTGCGCGCCTCTGCCCAACGGCTAAAAGCAAGCGGGCTTTCCGAGGAGGAGTCTTTCCTGATTGCATTCCGGCGCTTGGGCGGGGTTGATAAATTGAGCTGTGAATTCAGCAAACTGAACTTTGGATTGGTTTGGCAGGCGCGCGCGTTTTGGATGCTGGCGGGAATGCTTGTTTATTTGGCGGTGTCCGCTTTGGCAAAACTGGCTTCCACGGCGATCATGGCTTTGTGCGGGCACTTTGTGGCAAACGGTTTTTTGTTGGGCTGGATTGGGGGGGGTATTTGTGTTTCGGTGATTGTGGGCGCGGGGTTGCTTTTGCGTCTCGTTGCCGCCGGTCGTCTGACGGGAATTACCTTTTCGATGGCGCGCTTGCTGCAACGGCCGAGAATCGCCCTGCCTGTCCTGTTTTGTGGCGCCATTGCATTGAAGATGGCGGCTGTGGGAGCGGAGGCAGTTCTTTTTCATGGGCTTTCGCCTATGGCGGTAGGACAGGCTCTTGTTATCAACGCGTGGTTAAACTCGATTGGCGGACTTGTGATAATACTGCTCATCGTCGTCGCGCTGACGAGGCCGGTCTTATCGCGTCATGCCCCGGCCAACGGGTTTTTCATCGCCTTGATGCTTTTCACCTCCGGCTTGGCGTTTGTTGCCACGGGCTGCGGCAAAGCTACCCCGCCCCCCGCTGTCAGCGGGCAGACTATCGCGGAGCAAACCATCGCCTCTTGGAAGAGCGACACGAATGCGGCCGTGGAGAAGTTCATGGAGATCGATTGGAGCCAGCGTCCGCTGTTTGCCACTGGCGATGTTTTGGGTTATTCCGAGGCGCAATTTGCCGCCATTCCAGCCTCGGCCAGAGAGACCATGAGCAAGCAGATGACAGCGGATCTTCAAACAGTCAAGATGATTTGCAGCGCGGTCAACGCGAGGGGCAGGGACGCCCTGGCGAAAGGGGACCAGGCCACTGCTGAAAGATGTTTCAATCAATTGAAAGAGTGCGGGCAAGCCCTTGATGGGCCGGATTCTCTTCTTCTGCTTAAGATGACGGGCCAGGCAATCAACAAACAGGCCACTGGCCAGCTTGCGGCTTTAAAGAAATAAAATGGAACTGTGGCCGGGCGTCCACGGGCGCGAATCAGCTTCTGATCTCTGCGAGGCCTGTGCCTCGGCAGTAGCCTGGCTACGGCGGACAGGGCAGGACAAACCGCGGGCAGGCACCGGTGAATTTGGGGCGAACGCGGGCTTCTTCTTCGAAAGGCTGTCCGCGGCGCTCACGATGTCTATCCCTGGAAGCCGCGCCCCGCTCGCTCGTGCGGCATCGACACAGATAGGTTCCGCCTGGGAGAGGACAGAGTGTCGCCATGGCCGTTCCGCTTGGGAATCGGAGTCGGTTTGGAAATTGGCGCGGGATTCTCCTCCCCGCCGTTGAGTTGGGACAATCCGGTCGAATCCGGGTAGCTGTCGCACCCGAGCAACTTCAACAATTCGGCCACGTCTTCCTGCATGGTTTGGGCCTGGCCATTGAGCGTTTCCGATGCTGCCGCGCTTTCTTCGGCGCTCGCGGCATTGGATTGCGTTACCTTGTCCATTTGCGCCACCGCGGTGTTGATTTGCGAGATGCCCTGAATTTGTTCTTTCGAGGCGCCAGCCACTTCGGCCGCCAATTCATCCACCTGGCGGGCCTTGGTCACAATTTCATTCAAAGTTTCCGCGACTTTCCGGCTGATCTCCACTCCCTGTCCAGTCTTGCTGATGGCACCCTCGATCTTGGCCGTGGTATCCTTGGCCGCTTGAGCGCTGCGTTGGGCCAGGTTGCGGACTTCGTCGGCGACCACGGCGAAACCTAAACCAGCATCGCCGGCACGGGCGGCTTCGACTGCGGCGTTCAAAGCGAGGATGTTCGTTTGAAAGGCGATCTCATCAATGGTTTTGATGATCTTGGCGATATCATCGCTGGAAGCCTTGATGACGTCCATGGCCGAGGACATGGCCTGGATATCCAGCGCGCCGCGGTCCCCGGCGGCACGCGCTTGCCGGGCCAATTCGTTGGTCTTGCTGGCGCTCTCTCCGTTTTGCTTGGTCATGCTGGACAACTCTTCGAGTGAAGCGCTGCTTTCCTCGAGGGCGGCTGCCTGTTCGCTTGCGCCCTCGGCAATGATCCGGCTGTTGGAGGCCATCTCGTCGGAACTGAGTTTGATGCGATCCGCCCCTTGTTTCAGGTGGTCGATGATCCTTTGCAGCGGAACCGTGATGAGGCGTCCCACGGTCAGCCAGGCAAGGACGATGAACAAGACCGCGATGGCCACGGTGGTCAGGCAGGCTATTGTGACGTTGGTCTGCTGAATCTTGCCGGTCGCGCCGATCCAGTCCTGCTCGGACTTGGCAAGCGCCGCGGTGGAGAGGCGCAACACGGCAACGCCTCCGATGGAACCCGTCTTGAAATCATCATGGCACTCAAGACACTTTGCCGTGGCCACCATCGGCTGATAGATTTCAAAAGCATTGCTGGTCTGCCGGGATCGCTTTGCCGGGTCGCTCAGTAATTTCTCCTTCATATCGCCCGGAAGCGTTTTGTTGGATTTCAAAACTTCGTGGCTGCTGGAAAAGGCCGCGTCGCCCCTGTGGTCATAAATTGAATACTCAAGAATCCCGTCAATGTTGGTGAAGTTCTGAATCACCGCGTCGAGCTTGGGCATGTCCCCCAAGTTGATGGTTTGCTGAATGACGGGATTGGCTGTTTGGAAGATGTTCTCCGCATGAAGTCGTTCCCGTAGTTCCAATGAGTCCAAGTTCTCGCTCCCGAGGTGTTTCAACGCGTTGGTGCTGAGAGCCTGCTGGAACACTTGGCTGGCGACCAAGACCAGCAGTATCGCACTGAGGAGAACCACGATGAATTTCGTTTGCAGTTTCATTTATGCGCCATTCAGTTCAGGTTGCCGGACACGCTCGACGCAACAACATGACTATAAGCGACATCGGTAGAAGCAAGGTGAGAGTAAACAGTCTTTACGCAACATATTTTGGCGGAAACCAACTCTATTTTGCCGCCGTGTTCAGAATTCCCGGGGTTTCGCATCTTAAAAAGTCTGTCCCCTCGGCTGGTGTGGAACGCCCGGGCGCGGGCCTCAACGGGGGCGCGCCAGGAAGAAGAATATGCCGAATAGGACGGCGACAAAGATCAGCGCCAAGGTCAGAAAGCGGTTGCGGGCGATGCGCTNNGAGGGGGCGCAGGCCATGGACGTTGCCGGCAGCGAGGTAGTTGATGAGCCTCGGATTGGCGGCCGGGGGGCCGCTGAAATACTTTTTGACACGCTTGCACAGCGCAGTCAGATCGTACTTGGGCGCGCCCAGATCATTGCGGGGGACCGCCGTCGGCCGGGAATCCGGCGCGGCCTTGAGCGGGTGCTGGTCCACCGGCTCGAACACCGGCTCGCCGGACGGGGCCGGGGCTGCGGACCGGGAGGAGGGCAGGGGGCCTTGCGGGTAGGCGGTGGAGCGATAGCGGGGACGGTTCCCCGGCTCGGCCTTCTGGTTGAGCTTCCTGATCCTGGCTTCCAACTCGGCGATCTTGGTGGTCAGCTCGCGCGAACGTTCGGAAATGGGATCGACATTTTTTTTGAACCGGAGCATGCCAGCCGTCAGCGTCGGAAGAGCAAAATCAGGAAAATGGCGGCGCCCAGGAGGACGAGCGGCCAGGTGAAGGCCAGTCCGATTTTGGAAAGCTGGGTCAGGCTCGCCGCCTGAAGCAGCGGCGCGGGGGACTTTTCCGGGGCGGCCGCCGGCTCGCTGGACGGCGCGCCGGCGAGCAACGGGAATTTCAACCGCGCTGAGTTCCATTCCATGCGGGCGTTCTCGATGGTGGTGGAGGCGCGGGTCAATTCCATGCTGAAATTCTCCTGCGTCCAAGCCTGCTCGTTGACCGACTGGACTTTGGCGACGGTGGAGCGGAACTCGGCCAGTGTGCGGGCCATTTGCTCGGCGTCGCGGCGGNNTCCAGCTCCTCCTGCGCGCGCTTCAATTCGGCCAGCTTGATCTGTTTTTCGCTCACCAGCGCCTCGATCTCCTCGCGCGTGGGCGGGCGGTTGGACGCGGCGGGGGCCGGCGCCGCCGGCTCCCCGAGCGGCGCGCCGCGGCCGTTTTGCTGGGCGGATTGGAAATCGCTGTCAACAAACTCTCCTGTGTCGTGATGCGCAGCCATAAGCGGTAATTAGTTCATGCCGGTTGGGTTGGTGCGTTCGCCTATTTTGCCATGACAACGGTTTCCTCGCGCTGGCGCGCTGACTCGTCGGTGGCCTGGAACGAACGGTTTTCCAGCGACTCTTCCAGGGCGGGCTGGCCGTTGCCGGAGTCGCCCGCCTGATGGAACTTGACGCTGACAATTTTGCTCACGCCGTGCTCCTGCAT
>PLGF01000034.1 GCA_003138485.1 Verrucomicrobiales bacterium
CGTTTCCTTTTGTTCAAAACCCCTTTGGTCGCGGCTGGCCGCGCTGTGCCTTTGCCCGTTGCGTTTTTCCCCAGGTCGCCCCCGCAAGCGATTGACCAAAAACTTGACTTATACTGGACTTATGGGAATCCCGCTCAACATGAGTCCAAGCGAGATTTGGAGCGCGCGTTGGGCATTTCCAAACAGGGTGCGCTCGACCTGCTCAATCCTCTTCTTGAAGCCGGACTGGTAAAGCGGGTTGGTTCCAGTTCCAGGAAAAGCGGCCGCTACATTCTGGCGTAGGGAGCCTCCGCAAAATAACTTGAACAATTTGGGCGCAGAGATTTTGGCCGCCGGCGAGGCGAGCGCGAGGCGCATATCCGCATGGATCTGTAACGAGCGTTCAACGAAGCCAGCGGCCAAAAGATCAAGCGCAGATGCTCAAGTTATTTTGCGGAGGCTCCTAAGCATGATTGCCCGCGGAATACGCTGAACACGCGGAAAGATGAGAAGAAGCCAGACTCTTCTTTTTCCGCGTCAATCTGCGGGCCAAACCCTTGCAATTTCTTTTCGCAGTGTTACATATCATAAGCAGGCTTGTTCTTTGANNCGGCGTGCGTGGCGTGAACCGTCACGCCCGCTTTGCGGCGCAAGCCACTTTGTTGGGCGGTGGTGTTGTTTTTTGCACCAAATCGCACCAAATCGCGGTAGTTTTTGCGGGCGAGCCGGGCGGCGCCCGGCTTCGGGCGCGGAGCGCCGGACCGAAAGCAAGACCTGCTCACACAAAGCGGGGTGAACAAACTATCGGCTGCCGGCTTTGCGGGGTGCCAAGCGAAATGAGAGAGAGGAATTTGGCTCGCCCTCACCTTGATCCTCTCCCCCGGGGAGAGGAAATATTTTTCTCTGCGCCTCCGCGACTCTGCGCGAAGAAAGTCGGTTTCCCTTGTGAGGCTGGTGTTCCGGGATTTCACCCTCTGGCAAGTTATCAAATCCGGGGTTTTAGGCGGCTGTTCGCACCTATTCGCACCTTGAATTGACGGCGGTGTGGGTTTCCCGGAGCAGGAAGGTGAAAGGGTCGCTGGTTACGTAAATTACGGTAAATTACGGTAAAGTACGCCTATTTACGGCTTGAATTGACGGCGGGGAGGGTTTTGTATGTTGAAACGTGTCGGAGTGGTGGTCGCGGAACCGAAATTGGACATCAAATCAAAGACGCAATTTTATGGAAGCTCAAGCAGATATCGGATTGATCGGATTGGCTGTCATGGGCCAGAACCTCGTTCTCAATATGAACGACCACGGTTTCACCGTGGCTGTTTTTAACCGCACGGTGGCGCGCGTCGATGAGTTTCTGGGCCGCGAGGCCAAAGGCACCAAAGTCATCGGCGCCCATTCGCTGACGGAACTGGCCGCGCTTCTCAAGCGTCCCCGGCGCGTGATGCTCATGGTCAAGGCCGGCCCGGCGGTGGATGAGCTGATTGAGGAGCTTGTGCCGCACCTGGAACCGGGCGACATTCTTATTGACGGCGGCAATTCGCTCTTTGAGGACACGACGCGGCGGGTGAAGTATCTGGAAGGGAAGGGGTTTCTGTTCATCGGCACGGGGGTTTCGGGCGGGGAGGAAGGAGCGCGGCGCGGCCCCTCGATCATGCCCGGCGGCTCGAAGGGGGCCTGGCCGCGCGTGAAGGATATTTTCCAGGCGATTGCCGCGAAGGTCGAGGACGGGACGCCTTGCTGCGAATGGGTGGGGGAAGGGGGCGCCGGCCATTACGTGAAAATGGTCCACAACGGCATCGAATACGGGGACATGCAATTGATCTGCGAGGCGTATCAATTGATGAAGGACGGCCTGGGGATGTCCGCCGGCGAGATGCAGGAGGCGTTTTCCAATTGGAACAAGACCGAGCTGGATTCGTATCTGATCGAAATCACGGCGCATATCCTCGCTTTCCAGGACGCCGACGGCCAGCCGCTTGTCGATAAGATTGTCGATGCCGCCGGCCAGAAAGGCACGGGCAAATGGACGGTGATCAATTCGACCGAACTGGGCATTCCCATCACGCTGATAGCCGAAGCGGTTTATGCCCGGTGCGTCTCGGCGTTGAAGGAGGAGCGCGTGGCAGCGGCCAGGAAATTGAAAGGCCCCAAACGCGCCATCAGTGGCGACCGCGCGGAGTTCGTGGAGGACATCCGCCTGGCGCTTTACGCGTCGAAGATCATCTCTTACGCGCAGGGCTACATGCTGATGCGGGCCGCCGCCAGGGAATACGGCTGGAACCTCAATTACGGCGGGGTGGCGCTGATGTGGCGCGGCGGCTGCATCATCCGCAGCCGTTTCCTGGGCAAAATCAAGGAGGCGTTCGACCGCGGCCCCAGCCTCACTAATCTGCTCCTGGACAAATTTTTCCGCGGCGAAATCAAGAAGTGCCAGCGTTCCTGGCGCAGGGTCGTTGCCACGGCCGCGCGCAAGGGCCTGCCCATCCCGGCGTTCTCCACCGCGCTGAATTTCTTTGACAGTTACCGTTCCGAACGGCTGCCCGCCAACCTTCTCCAGGCCCAGCGCGATTATTTCGGCGCCCACACCTACGAGCGGCTCGATAAGCCGCGCGGGGAATTCTTCCATACCAATTGGACCGGCCACGGCGGCGTGACCGCCTCGGGAGCTTACACCGCCTGAGCTGGGACGATGTGGTTGAGATCGGGAGCGCGACCGTCTCGGTCGCTCTGGCTGGCGTCCCGCCAGCCAGTTGTACGCCTGGGGGTAAGTCGCCGTTTGATGGGTTTTCGCACAGAGCTCATGTTTTCGGCCAGAGGCCGAAAACCGCGAGCGAGAGGTTAGAACAAATTATTGGCTGCAGAAGTGAACAAATTATTGGGCAGACGCTTGCGCGTGGGCTTTGCGGGCTGCCCGCGCTCCCCGGAAGCAACCGCATCGTTCAAGCTGAGGGCGTGTTTTGAAAAGCCCGTTTTTCAACGCCCTCCCGGCGAATGGCCTGCCTTCGTTCAAGATGCGGCCAGTTTCCAGCGGCACGTTGACTTGCGGGCGTTCGACAGTCATATTCAAGGCATGAGTTTCGATATTTCGGCACTCCTGGATCAGTGGGATTATCAGCCGGGCCAGGTCGTGGTCAGGAGGTTTCGCGGCCAGGACGGGGCGGACAAGATCCAACTGCGGGTCGATCTGGGTTTGTTGCAGATGAATGCCACGGGCCGGCCCGACGGCAAGCGCCCTTTTGGCCGCGAATCGCTTTTGGAGTACTACCTCGATCTCCTGGCGAAATTCCGCCGCGAGCATGACAATGACGACAAGTCCTTTCGCTTGACGCCGGAGGATTGCGGGCGCCTGCAACAGGAAGCCATCCAATATCATCACCGCTACATCTGCCTGTTCCAACTGGAGGATTTCAACGCCGTCATCGAGGACGCGCAACGCAACCTCAAGGTGTTTGATTTTGTGAGCAAGTACGCCGGGTCGGATGAATTGGCCTGGTCCCTCCAGCAATTCCGGCCGCAGTTGCTGATGATGCGCGTGCGCGCCCGCGGCGCCATGGCCCTCAAGGACAACCGCTACGATGAAGTCATCCGCCTGGTCGAGGACGGCTTGGAGGAAATCCGCCAGTTCTACCGCGAGCACGACCGCCAGGACCTGCTCGACTCCAGCGGCGAGCTTCAATCTCTGGAACTCTGGCTCCAGGAAATCCACACCAAACGCCCTTTGAGCGCCCGCGAGAAATTGCAGAGCGCCTTGAACGAAGCCGTCAAGAACGAAGACTATGAGGAAGCCGCCCGCATGCGCGACGCCCTCAGGAAAATGAGTTGAATAAGGTTCAAAAAGCAAATCAGTGTGCTTTTT
Organism: Verrucomicrobiales bacterium; assembly: GCA_003138485.1. Lineage (GTDB taxonomy): Bacteria > Verrucomicrobiota > Verrucomicrobiia > Limisphaerales > Palsa-1400 > PLGF01. The sequence continues at coordinate 3,833 of PLGF01000034.1, forward strand.
GAAATAGACGGGTCACGCCGGCGGCGTTCCCTGTTTCATCCAGATCATCAGGATGCCGACGTCGGACGGGGAGACGCCGGAGATGCGCGAGGCCTGGCCCAGGGTGGCGGGTTGGATTTTGGCCAGCTTCTGGCGGGCTTCGGTGCGGAGGCTGGGCACTTTGGCGTAATCCAGCCAGGGCGGGATTTGTTTGTCTTCCAGTCCCTTGAGCTTGGCAACTTCGATTTCCTGGCGGGCGATGTAGCCTTCGTATTTGACGGCAATCTCGACTTGCTCGATGACTTCCGCTGACAGGTTCGTCTTGCGGCTGGGAAGGTCAGCGTAGGCAACTTCCGGTCTGCGCAACATCTGGATGAGCGTTTCCGAACCGGCTCTGGTTCGTTCGATTCGAGCAAGTTCACCTTCGATGGCCGCTTTCTTGGCTTGGAACTTCTGGAAGTTGCGGTGGGGCAAGAGGCCGATGTCGTAGCCGAGTTGGGAAAGGCGCAAGTCGGCGTTGTCTTGGCGCAACAGGAGGCGGTATTCGGCCCGCGAAGTAAACATCCTGTAAGGCTCGATAGTTCCCTTGGTCACAAGGTCGTCGATCAGGACTCCGATGTAGGCCTCGTTTCTGCGGAGAACTATCGGGTCCCGCTCCTGAACGCGGCGGATGGCGTTGATGCCGGCGATGATGCCTTGGGCACCGGCTTCCTCGTAGCCGGAGGTGCCGTTGATCTGGCCGGCGAGGTATAGGTTGCGGCAGACTTTGGTTTCGAGCGAGGGATGAAGTTGCGTTGGGAATGCGAAATCGTATTCGACGGCATAGGCGGGACGCATGATCTCGGCCTTTTCGCAGCCGATCACAGTCTGCACCATTTGCACTTGGACTTCAAACGGGAGACAGGTCGAGAAGCCGTTGACGTAAATCTCGTCAGTCGCGATTCCCTCGGGTTCGAGAAAAATCTGTTGTCTCTCCTTCTCCGGGAACTTAACGATCTTGTCTTCGATGGAAGGGCAATAGCGCGGGCCGACGCCTTCGATGACGCCCGAGTACATGGGAGATTTGCTGAGGTTCTCGCGGATAATCCGGGCAGTGGCGTCTGTGGTATAAGTGATGTAACAGGGCAACTGGCCCTTGATATGGTCAAGAATGGAGCCAGGAGGGTACGGCCCGGAATGTTCCACGTGGAACAAATCGTCCCTCCAATAGGTGAAATAGGGAACCGGCTCGTCTCCGGGCTGGACTTCGGTCTTCGAGAAATCAATGGATCGACGCAGCAACCGGGGCGGCGTTCCGGTCTTGAGCCGTCCCAGTTCGAGGCCCAATTCCTTTAGCGAGCCGGAAAGTCCCATCGCCGCCGCCTCGCCAGCCCGGCCACCCGATTGTTGGTTGGAGCCGATGTGCATAAGCCCGCGCAGAAATGTCCCCGTGGTAATGACGACGGTTTTCGCGTGATACTGAGCTTCCAGGGTCGTCTCGATCCCAAACGCCGCGCCGCCTTCGTGAAGTATCTTCGAAACCTGCCCTTGCTTGACGTCGAGATTCGGCTCTCGTTCGCAGAGCCATTTTAGCCGAAATTGGTAAGCCTTCTTGTCGCATTGCGCGCGCGGTGCCCAAACGGACGGCCCTTTCTTGGTATTCAGCATCCGGAATTGCAATCCCGTCATGTCGGTAGCCTTCCCCATCTCGCCGCCAATGGCGTCGATCTCCCGCGCCAAGTGACCCTTGGCTAGTCCGCCGATTGCGGGATTGCACGACATTTGGCCGATCGTGTCGGCGTTGATGGTGAGCAGCAGAGTTGAGCCACCCATTCTTGCCGCAGCCAGCGCAGCCTCGATTCCGGCGTGACCGGCTCCCACGACGATCACGTCGTACTTCTTGGGATAGACGAACATCAAGAGAGCCGATAAGTCGCCTCGAATGGGGTTGGGCCGGGCTTCTTTGTAACGTTGCGGTCCGGGTTCGCGGCAAGGTGCTCGCAGATTTTGAAAATCGTTTCCGCGTCGGATTGGCCGATGGCTGCGGCAATTTGGCTGACCGTTGAGCCAGGATTGGTGCGCAGATGCTGGACAGTTTTCTGCTGCAAGGCTATTACTGCGGTGGCGGCCTTCTTTCCAGCTTCGACTCCCGGTTGATGATAGGCGTTGATATTGATGAGAGAAGCGTAGAGGCCGACAGCCCTTTCAAAAAGAGCAATCAAAACGCCAACAGAAAATGGCGACACGTCCGTTAGCGTTAACGTCACGGATTCACGGCCTTTTTCATGCAAAGCTTGCCTTGTTCCTAGCAGAAAGCCGTGCAAGAAGTCACCTGAAGTCACTCCATCATCGACAAACAGTGGCTTCCCTGCCTTATCGCGGAGGACGCTGATGAATGTGACGAAGAAGTTGTTCAGACCATCTCGAAGTTGTTGAATATAAGCATGTTGGTCAGTAGAACCTTTATTTCCATAAACCGCGATGCCCTGATTCACTGTGTGGCCATCCAAATCCAACTCTTTGCCGAGCGACTCCATGACCAACTGCTGTAAGTAGCGAGAAAACAGCTCCAAACGGTCTTTATATGGCAAAATAACCATATCTTTAGCTCCTTTACCGTTACCGATGTAATACCACATCAAAGCAAGCTGCGCGGCCGGATTTGCCTTAACATTGTTGATCCGCGTGAGATCATCGCAAGCCTTTGCCCCGCGAAGGAAGTCATCAATCTTGATCCCTTGCAGAGCAGCGGGGAGCAAGCCGACAGCGGAAGTCTCGCTGGTGCGTCCGCCAACCCAGTCCCACATCGGGAACCGAGCCAGCCAATGGTCCGCCTCGGCTATCTTGTCTAGCTTGCTGCCAGTGCCCGTGACCGCGACAGCGTGGCGGGCGAACTCGAAACCGGCCTTTTGATAAGCTGCCTTCGCGATGAGCATGCCGTTGCGCGTTTCCTGCGTTCCGCCGGATTTTGAGATCACGACGCACAAGGTTTTCCCCAGCCGCCTTGAAATGCGGGCGAGGACTTTCTCCATGCCGTCGGGATCAGTGTTATCGAAGAAGAAAGGCTCCAGCTTATCGGAAGCCGGCTTGCCGAGGGCGTTGGCGACAAACTGCGGACCAAGCGCCGAGCCACCGATGCCGATGACGAGCAGCGTCGTGAACCGGCCGCGCGCGCCGGCAATCGAGGCGTCATGCACCTTGGCCGCGAAGGACTTGATGCCGGCGAAAGTGGTCTCGATTTCGCCGCGGAGTTCAGGGGAAGGCGCCAGGAGGGGGTTGCGCAGCCAGTAATGGCCAACCATGCGCTTCTCATCCGGATTGGCGATGGCGCCGCCTTCGAGCGCGGACATGGCGGCGAAAGCGCGCTGCAAGCGCGGCTCCATCGAGGAAAAAAGGTCATCCGGAAAATTCATCCGGCTCAGGTCAATGGAAAGACCGATGGCCGGGAACTCGGAGTAGAACGTTTTAAAACGGTCCCAAAGCTGTTGAGATGTAGGCATCATAGCGCCGTCCAAGATAGACCCAAACGCCCGTTAAGCCAACAGCGGAGTTTGGGGGCTGATCGTGCGGTGGCGCCTTGGCAGGCGATGCTGAAAGGATTGCAATCATTCAGCCCACCGCCGTCAACAACGCCTTGGAAGGCAATCCTGAAAGGATTGCCTATAGATCAACCCACGGTTGCGAGGAACGAGCTACCCCTGGGTAAGAAGAGAGAAATATCACAACCCTGAAAGGGTTGAATCGGATTCGTAAGGGTTTGATATTCA
>PLGF01000037.1 GCA_003138485.1 Verrucomicrobiales bacterium
CCGCAGATTATGGTACAGACCCCGAAAAATGAAACTGAGAATATTATGAGAACAAAATCGCGGCATTTATTCATCCTGCTGTCCTTGTTGGCTGGCGTTCATCAAGCCGCAGCCCAAGGGGCGCAGTTCTTCCGGATTGTCGGCCCGGCGGCGACGACCATGACCGCGTTCAGCCCGGACGGGACGCTGGTGTGGAGCAACGCGCTGGCGGGCACGAACTATACCGTTCAGACCGCCACCTCGCTGGTCGGCGGAGGCAATTGGGTGAACTATGTCCAGCTTCCCGTCACCCAGGCCGTCAACACAAACCTGCTCTTTGCCTTCAACCCGCCCTCGGGCATGGCGCTCATCCCGGCGGGAGCCTTCACGATGGGGGACACGCTGGATGGCGAGAGCGCTACTGGCGAGAGCGATGCCATCCCCATCAGCGTGACGGTATCGGCGTTTTACATGGACGTGAACTTGGTGAGCTACAGTCAATGGCAGTCGGTCTATACTTATGCCACAAGCCACGGATATGGGTTTGATCATGGCGGGTCTGGCAAGGCGGCGAACCATCCGGTGCAGACGGTGGATTGGTATGACGTGGTGAAGTGGAGCAATGCGCGGTCGCAGCAGGCGGGTCTGACGCCGGTGTATTACACGGATGCGGGTCTGACGCACGTCTATAAGACTGGCGATTTGGCGCCTTATGTGAATTGGACCGCCAATGGTTATCGTTTGCCGACGGAAGCGGAGTGGGAGAAGGCGGCTCGGGGTGGGTTGAGTGGGCAACGGTTTCCGTGGGGCGACACGATATCCGAGAGCCAGGCCAACTACTACGGAGGTACTACCAACGATTATAGCTACGATTTGGGGCCGAATGGCTTCAACGCCCTTTTCGATACCGGGGCGTATCCCTACACGAGTCCGGTGGGTTATTTTGCGGCGAACGGGTATGGGCTGTACGACATGGCTGGGAATGTATTTGAGTGGTGTTGGGATTGGTATGGGACGCCGTATGGTCAACCAACAACTACTAATCCAACAGGCCCGGCATCTGGGAGCTACCGTGTTTTGCGCGGCGGCTATTGGAGCGGCAGCGCCAGCTTCGCGCGGTGCGCCAATCGCCTCAACGTCAACCCGAACTTCGGCACCGGCGGCTACAGCGGGTTCCGTTGTGTGAGGGGGCTTTAATTTTTGCTCTTTTAGTCTTTAACCCTTTTGAAAGCCCGCGCAGCGGTGGATTTTTTTAAGAAAATTGACATGGCAGAAAGCGACAACATTTTGACGAAGCTGCAAGACCTGCTGGTTTACCTGATTCCGCAACTGAACAAGGTTCCGCGCGATCAGAAGTTTGTGCTGGGCGACCGGATTGAGACGAAGCTGCTGGATGTGCAGGAGTTTTGTCTGCGCGCCTATTATAGCCGGGAGAAGCGCGGGCACCTGCTGGAAGCCAATTTGCAACTGGAAGTAGCGCGGCATCTGGTGCGGCTGGCCAATGCCTTGAAGTTGTTCAGCAACCACACCTATGGCCTGCTGGCGGAGAAGATGGACGAAGTGGGGCGGATGATCGGTGGCTGGCTCAAATTTGAGCAAAGACGCTCTGCTGTGCCGTTGGAACAGTTGGCGGGGACATGCGGAGCAGGCGGACTGCGGCGCACTGGTTGAAAAAGTTAAACGAGAGTTAAGAAATGCTTTAGGTGCGACCGGAACGTGAGCAACCGTGTTTTGCGCGGCGGCAATTGGAACAACAACGCCAACAACGCGCGGTGCGCCAATCGCAACAACAACAACCCGAACAACGACAACAACAACAACGGGTTCCGTTGTGTGAGGGGGATTCGGGAGGGGGCGGGTGTAAAAACGTGTCCGCTTCGAGCGGGCGGAGTGCGCGAGTCCACGGACTTCCGCAGTGTCCCGAGCGAAAGCCCACCGGACGCAGCCTGTTTCCCGTGGGTTCATCCCGGGGAACAAATACGCAGGAGTCATCGGGGCTGGTAGCGGGTCCGCCCGCGAACGCCCCGATGACGGTGCGCGACTTGATGGGAAAAGCCCCCGCGCCCCTCATACTGCCTGCCATAGGCGCGGCACCATTTGCAGAACAGGAGGTGAAAGCGTAAGCCGGAACGCTCGACAGGCGTGAGCGTCCGGTCAAGCGCGACTGACTGCAGTCGAGCAGCCTCCTTGCAAGTGGGGGAAAGTGCAAAGGTCAAGATGGGGACTGTCTTACAGGAGACATCAAACCTATCCCGATTCTTGTTTGACAAGACTTGGTGATTGGGCGATTCTGCGGGCGTGATTTTGACCAAGATTCTGCTGTTGAAGGCCCTGCTGGGTTTGGGATTCGGTCTCATTATCCTGGCGTTGTTGTGAGGCGGTTCGGATACGTTTTTGATCCGCTGTTTCTCGTCTGCTGCGCGTTGTATGCCGTTAATCGCTGGCTGATCAAGCCGCATTGCCACATAGTTTTTTTTCACTCGTGGTTCAATGACATTCTCCTTATTCCTTGCGCCCTGCCTCCTCTGTTGCTGGTGCGACTTGGTTTTGTCCTTCGACAACGGCATCTGTTCGAGTGGGGACTTTTACACGCTGATTTGTGGGTTTTGATTTAATCCGTTTATTTGAAGCCCGCTTTCATTATGATGTCGGCCGAACTTTGCAATGACAATGCTGTTCATCGAATGCAATTATGTGGAAACGGATAGCTCAACGGCCTGGTTTAAGGCAGATCCCGGAAATCGGGGAAGGGGCCACCTATCTTCGGAA
>PLGF01000051.1 GCA_003138485.1 Verrucomicrobiales bacterium
GAGATGACCAAGCTGGTCTCCGGCCACGTCAAGAAATAAGGGCCGCGGCGGCATTGTCCTGGCCAGCCGCTGTGATGAAGAATTGATTCGCGCCGCCGCCGTTGTGCCGCCAGGCGGCGCGGCCGATTCGATGAGCGAGACAGAGCAAGGCTCGGCCCGCCTCCAACATCCCGGCGGCGCCGAAATCAGCGGGCGAATCCAGACGCCGCCTGCGACGGGATCGCCTTGTCCGGCCCCGGACGCCGATCCCCATGCGACGCTCAGATCAGAGGGCAGCCTGTCGCGCGAGGAACTGCCGGGAGACGCCATTGGGCGCTACAAACTTCTGGAGAGAATCGGCGAAGGCGGTTTTGGGGCGGTGTATGTGGCCGAGCAGCAGGAGCCCATCAAGCGCCGCGTGGCGCTCAAGATCACCAAGCTGGGTATGGACACCCGGCAAGTGGTGGCGCGGTTCGAGGCGGAACGCCAGGCGCTGGCGCTGATGGAGCACCCGAACATCGCCAATGTGTTTGACGCCGGCGCGACCGAGACGGGGCGTCCTTACTTTGTGATGGAGTTGGTGCGGGGGGAGCAGATCACCGATTATTGCGATCAGGCCAGACTCGCGACGCGGAAGCGGCTGGAACTCTTCGTCCTGGTTTGCCGCGCCATCGAGCACGCCCATCAAAAGGGAATCATTCACCGTGACATCAAGCCCTCCAACATCCTGGTCACCCTTCAAGACGGCTCGGCCGTCCCCAAGGTGATCGATTTCGGGATTGCCAAGGCCACGCAAGCCGGTTTGACCGGCAACACCGTTCACACCCAATTCGATCAGTTCATCGGCACGCCAGCCTATATGAGTCCGGAGCAGGCCGGATTGGGGGGGTTGGACATCGATACGCGCAGCGACATCTACAGCCTCGGAGTCTTGCTGTATGAATTGCTGACCTCCCAAACACCCTTCGCCTCCAAAAACCTTCCGAAAGGCGGCTTTGACGATATGCGCCGGACGATTCGTGAAATGGAGCCGCTGCGTCCGTCGCTGCTTTTGGGAAAACAAGACGCCAGCGTGCAAGCCAGCGCCGCCCAACGGCACGGCACCGACGCCCCCAAACTCATTGATCTGGTCAAGGGGGATCTCGATTGGGTGGTCATGAAGTGCCTGGAGAAAGACCGCTCCCGCCGCTACGAAACCGCCGCCAGCCTGGCGGAGGACGTCCAGCGCTTTCTGGACAACGAAGCTGTCACGGCTCGTCCGCCCAGCAATCTTTACCGCTTTCGAAAGCTCGTGCGCCGCAACCGCCTGGCCTTCGCCGCCGCGACGGCCGTTCTGGCTTCCCTCCTCGTGGCCTTGGGCATCTCGACCTGGTTCGCCGTCAATGAAAGACAACAGCGCGACCTGGCGCTCGTTGCCAGCGCTCGCGCCGATTCCGCCCGCCAAATCGCCGAGGCCTCCCGTCTCCAGGCCGAATCCGCCCGCCGCCAGGCCGAAGCGGCCCTGGCCCAATCCGAGGTGGACCGGAAACTGGCCGATGCCGCGCGTCAAAAAACCGAGGCGGCCCTGCAACAATCGGAAGTGGACCGGGCCAAGGCTGAAGCCGCAGAGAAGAAAGCCGTGGCGTCTCAACTGGAGGCCGAAACGGCCCGCGCCCAGGCGGTGGCCGCTTTGCAACAAGCTGAAGCCGATCGCACCAAGGCTGAAGCCGCCGATAAAAAGGCCAGGGATTCCCAATTGCTGGCCAGCAGCGCGCAGCAGCAAGCCGTCACCGCCCTCAAAGAGGCCGAGTCGGCGGAAACCCGCGCCACGACCGAGGCCGGCAAGAGCCAGCAGGCGGCCAAAGCCGCCGCCGCGGAGGCGGGCTTGCGCCAGCAGGCCGAAGCCGCCGCCGCCGCCGCCGCCGCGGAAGCAAGTCAAGCGCATGGTGCGCTCTCCAACGTCGTCAGCCGCCTGAACCTGCTTCCCCCTTCCCAGGCGTTGAAGGTCGCCGACGCCCCGGTGGTTCCCTCCGATGCCATCGGTCCCTGGACAACCCAACTGACGCGCGCGCGAGCCGGCTGGCACGCGCGTCAGGGCGATTGGACCAACGCCATGATCGATTACTCCGCCTTGCTGGACCGGGAGACCAACAACCCCGAGGCGTCCCATGCGCTGGCCGCCCTCCTGGTTCAAATCGGCGATCTCCAGGGTTATGGCCGGCTTTGCGCGCGACTTCTGGCGCGCCTGGACCCAACCAACGGCCCCGCGTCCCTGGCAGGCGACTGTCTCCTGGCCGCCGCGCCGGGCCTGGACCTGGCCGCCGTCTCGGCATGGGCGCGCCAATCCGCCTCCAATACCAACGCCCTTCAGACTCCAGAACAATTGTTGACTCAAGGTCTGGCCGAGTTCCGCCAGGGCCGCTGGACCGAGGCCGCCGACTGGGCGGGCAAAGCCCTCGCCGCGGACGGACAAGATTTTGAGCGTGTGGCCGGGGCCTGCGCGGTTCTTTCGATGTCCGAGCAAAAACTGGGACAGGCGGGCAAGGCGCGCTCGACGCTGGCCGCGGGGGAGCAAGTCATCGACACGAAACTTCCCAAACTTGAAAGCGGCGATCTGGGCGCGGACTGGCCGGGTTGGATAGCCGCCCACTCTCTCATTGAGGAAGCCCGGGGCGTGGTTGAGAAGCCGGCCGCAACGAAGTAACAAGCTTGACGGCGGGGCAGGGGAGGGCATAAGCACAGGAGATGAACAATGGTTCCGCTGTCCTGCAACGTTACGTTCCGCTGCTGGCGTGGCTGATGGTGGCGGCGGCCTGTCTTGGCATTGCGCTGAAAATCCTCGGTTATGGCTTCGTGCCGGTCGGAGACGCGCGCCGCTACGTGGCCAAGGCGGTGACGGACAAGGAGTATCCCCAAATTCTGGTGCTCGGCCCCGCTTACCGGATGGATTTCAGTCCGGGATGGGAATGGCTGCTGCGCCGCTTGAACCGGGCCACGGGGATGGGGGAGGACGGTTTGATGGTGATTTCGGCGGGGGGCTTGTTGCTGCTGATTCTGGCCGCCGGTCTGCCCTGGCTGCGCCATCCGGAGGCCTGGCTGGCCGCGTTGCTCGCCCTCACTGTTCCCTTGCCCGGACTCATGACGCGCTGGCTGCAGGGCCGCCCGTTTTTGGTCAGCGAATGCGTGCTGCTTTGCCTGCTCTTGGCGTGGTCGCGCCAGAGGGAGCAAAAGCCTTCCTGGCTGATGCTGCTGGCGAGCACGGCGGGATTCGGGCTGGCGGCGTGGATGCACGGGACGTGGTATTTGTACGGGCTGCTGCTGGCGTCGTTTTTCCTGGCGGGCCGGCGGCGCGCCACGGTATATTTGACGGTGTGCTGGTTGGCGGGGACTGTCCTGGGCGCGCTGTTGACGGGGCGGCCCTGGGAGTTCCTGCAACAGAACCTGGCGTGGGCGGGGGCGCTTTCGCGCGGAGGGGCGCCCGCGGAGTCGATGGTGGGCGAATTGCAGCCCAGCAACGGGGAATTCAGCGCCCTGCTGGTGCTGGGCTTTGTCTGGCTCTGGCGCCGGCAGCGGGGAAAAGGCGGGCCGGACCTGTTTGGGTCGCCGGCGTTCTGGATGATGGCGGTGTGCTGGGTGCTGGCGCTCAAGGCGGGGCGTTTTTGGGCGGACTGGGGTTTGGCGGCTGCGATGGCGTGGCTGGCGATCCAATTTGACCAGGCAATCCAGGAGGAGTGGGCCACTCGGCCCGGACGGCGGCTGGCGGTTTGCGGCCTGGTTTGCGCCGCGCTCTTTCTGGACACCAGCAGCGACCTGGACGGCCGGTACACCGCCACCCTCCACGAGGACCTGGTGGACGCCAGCCGGCCCGAATTGCAAGGCTGGATGCCCGACAGCGGCGGCATTTTTTACGGCGCGGACTTTTCCTTCTTCTTCAATACGTTCTACAAGAACCCCGGCGGCGACTGGCGCTACATCCTCGGTTATGAATCGGCCATCATGCCTGACGCGGACCTGAAGATTTATCGCAACATCCAGTGGAACCACTATGAGTGGGAATCGTATCGGCCGTGGGTGGAGAAAATGCGGCCCTCCGACCGGCTGGAAATCACCAGCGGGACCGAACCGGAACTGCCGCCCCTGGAATGGCGCCACGCGGCCGGGGCCGTCTGGATTGGCCGCCTGCCGCGCCAAGGCCCCGCGGTCAATTGATCGTCCAGAGCGTAACTGAATCGTCGTCTTCCACAAAGACCCTGTTGCCCGCCAGCACCGGATACCCATAGGCGCTGCCATCGGCCACTTTGATTGCGGCCACTTGGGTGTAGGCGGTGTCGCTGGGTTGGAAGACGATCAAGCTTGATTTGGGCGTCAACGCCACAAGGACGGCGCCCGCATCGACGATGGAGCCGAAAGCGCCGCGCTTGGCATCGGTTTCGCTCCAGGCCGTCTTGCCGGTTTGGGCGTTGATGCAATAGAAATTGCCGGGTTGCGACAGGCCGAAGATCAGGCCGTTTTTGAGCACCGGCGTGCAATACTGCGGTGAATTATCGGTGTTGGTCCAAAGCGGCGTGCCCTTGAAACTGTCCCCCTCTTTTGCCAGTTTGACCGCCACGGTTCCGCGTCCGGTGCCCGTGTAGATGATCGTTTGGCCGTCAACAACCGGCGTGTCAAAATTGCCGCCCATCCCTTGGGGGACGAAGGGAGCATCCCAGACCAGTTTGCCGTCGGCCAGGTTGAGCGCCACCACGCGTTTGTCGGTTTGCGTGACGACCAATTTGGCGTCCCCCGCCTCCATCAGCACGGGCGAAGCGTAAGCGGCGCCGTCGCCGGTCCATTTCCATTGCTCCGCGCCGGTGGCCAGATCGCAGGCGATGACAACGCCGTCGGACTTGCCGCCCAGTTGGGCGATGCAGAGGCCGTTGACCACCAGGGGCGACATCGCGGTGAAGAAGTTGGGCACATCCTTGATGTCATCCTTGCGCCAGAGCAGTTTGCCCGATGCCGCGTCCAGGCAGGAGAGTGTGCCGCGGACGCCCAAGGTGACGACTTTGCCGTCGGCCACGACGGGGGAACTGCGCGGGCCGGGATGCCGGGCCGGCGGTCCTGTGGGCGCCGCCACGTCATATTTATTGCTCCACACCCCCGCGCCGGTGGCCGCGTCCAGGCATTGGATGACTTCGGAATCATCCTGGCGCGAGAAGACGAATAATTTGCCGCCGGCCAGTGCCGGCGTGGTGTCGCTCTTGCCGACGGCGACTTTCCATTTGAGGTTGAGTTGTTGAGGCCACGACGCCGGGGGGGTGAAGCCGGCGGCTTTGGCGTCGCGATTTGGCCCGCGCCACTGCGGCCAATCCTGGGCCGGCGCGCTGAGGGCCGTAATAATAAAGATTAAACTTGAACTGACTAAGGCGATGCGTGTCGCATTTTTCATGGCAATTCCTTTTGTTGAAGCTCGGACGCGAGTGTAAACGTCCCTCCCGCATTTGGCAAGGAAAACCGACAGGAAAAGCTGGCAGGCGGATTATATCCCCGATGAGGATGAGGAAGATGAGCTTGAGGAGGAGGAGCCGGAGCTGCTGGAGGAAGTGCTGTCAAAGTAGGCGGTGAGGTATTCCTTATCGACGTTGATGGTGTTGATGGCGTCTTCCATTTCCACGAATTGGTTTTCCATCTCCGTTTCGTCGCTTGTGATCTTCTGTTGCAGGGTGGTTATGCTGGTGGCGATGTCAGTGGATTGCGTGGTGAAACTCTGTTCCTTAGTCTTGATCACACCACTGCTCCCCAAGGTGTTGGTGAGGTAACTGCCGAGCGTGGTGGCCAGGCCGGAGGTCGGGTCCGTGAACAACTGGCTGATTTGGCTCAGATTATTGGTCAGCGCGATGTTCAAGACCGGGGTACTGGTCGCCAGCGTGTTATCGGTGCCGTTGGAAATGACGCCGATGTCGTTCAGGTTTTCAACGATGCCCGAAAGGGGCGAGGCATCCACCAGTTGGCGCAAATTGGTCGCTATGCCTTCCACATCCATGTCCCCCATCAACAATCCAGCAACGGCCGACGTCGTCGTCGTCGAGTCCGTCGAGCCGGTCGTGCTCAGGGTTGTTGTGGAGACGGTCGTTTGCGAGGTGATGTAGTTCTGGATGGTGTTGTAATCGTTGACAAAGTTGGTGATGGCGGTGGCGATGGTGTTGGTGTCGGAGCTGACCGTCACGTTGGTCGAGCCCACGGACAGGGCGGTGATGGACAAACCGGTCAGGCCAATGGAGGAAGGATCGACCGTGTTGCTCTCGCTGGTCATCGGTTTGCTGCCATTGATGCTGTACTGCAAATTCGTTCCGGGTTGAAACTTGCCGCCGGAAAGGCCGGTGGCGGCCAGGAAAGTGCCGGTCACGTCCTGCAGGGTCATGCTCGTATTGCCGGTGTTGTTATTGGTCAGGACGAATCGATTGTTGGCCCCGTCGTACGTGGCCGTCACGCCCGCGGCGGAATTATTGATCGCCTTCAATATGTCGTTAATGCTGTCGGTGGAAGCGTCGTAGTTGATCGTCACTCCGTTGATCTCGAACGCTCCCTTCCCGCTGCCGCCGTCGGAGATGGCCGTGGACAGATTGGCCTGGTCTGCGGCGGCAGTCGTACTGATGCCGGCCAATGCTCCAAGGCTGGTGACGCTGTCGTTGCCGTTGGTATAGAGTTGGGTGGCCTGGAGAAAATTGCTGGTGTCCGCGCTGCTCCCCAGGGTGATCGGCGCGCCGGTGCTGTCAGTGAGTGTAATCGTGTCGGAGCCGGGATCGTAACTGGCCGTGACCGCACTACTAGTAGCGTTGTGAATCTGAGTGAAGACGGACTGCAAGGAGTCGGTGGCGGCGACGGTGATGGTATGGCCGTCAATGGTGAAGGTTCCGGCGGTAATGGGATCGGCGAAGGCGCCGCTGTTCAAATCCACAGCGGAGACGTCGCTGGTGGAACTGATGGGCTGGGCGGAAACGGTCGAGCCGTTCTGGACGGCGGCGGCGGCCAATTGGGCAACCGAAAAAGCATACGTGCCCAAAGGAGCCCCTGATTGGGCGGTGGCGGTGGCCACCGAAGAGTCCGAACTGGCCGTGGTGGCGCTCAGGAAAAAGTCGGACGCCGAGAGGGTGGTGGCGTCGTTTTGCAGATTGGTCAGATCGGTGCCGATGGTTTCATAGGCGGAGTTATCCGAGGCGAGTGTGGTCTGATGTGTCTCCATAGTGGTGATCGGCTTTGATTCCGAAGACACCATGTCGTTGATGAGGGTGGTCCAATTGATGCCGGAGGCCAGACCGGACATGGCCAGGCTGCTGGTGCTGCTGGAGTTTACCGCTGACATACTCTTATTTTCTTTCTTTGGCTCTCACTCAAGTTTTTCCAATTCGTTCAGACCCTTGAAAACGTTTCACTCGGGCGGCCCGAAGGCCGCCCGAGGTGTGTCAAACCGATCTAGCAGTGCTCACTCTCCTTATTGCAGGAGTTTGAGCACGGACTGAGGGTTTTGATTCGCCTGTGCCAGCATCGACGTGCCGGACTGCACGAGGATTTGGTATTGGGCGTACTTGGTGCTCTCCGTCGCAACATCGACATCCGTGAGGTTGCTGTTGGCGGCGGTGAGGTTGTCCGACAGAACTCCCAGTTCGTCGCCCGTGTAGGTCAATTCCGCTTCGTTCGCGCCGACAGCGGCACGATCCGTGGCCAGCGCGCTGATCGCGGATGTGACCAACCCCAGTGCCGTGGCCGCAAGCGTCGTGGTCGTGATGGTCGCCCCCGTCGCGCCGGTGTAAGCCGTCGTCGAACCCAGGTTAACGGCCGTCATGGTGAACATGGTGCCGTTGCCATCGACCGTCACCGCGAGACCGCCTGTGGTGGAGTCGTCGGTGCCGGCGAACAAGCTGACGCCATTGAAGGAGGCATTTGCTGTGGTCTTGATGTACCCCGCCAGAGATTGGTACTCGGCGTTGTAGTCGGCTAACTGAGAGGTGCTCTTGGTCGGGTCCTGAGCCTCGACAGCCAGCGTGCTCATCTGATCCAGCGCGGCCCCCACCTGTTGCAGATACCCATCCTGGGTCTGGCTGAAGGAGATGGCGTTGCTGACGTTGTTGTTCGCGGCGTTCGTCTGGCCGATTTGCGCATTCAATGAGATGGACTCGGCCAAACCGGCCGGGTCATCCGCAGGAGACACAATTTTCGAGCCAGAGGAGAGCTGCGCCAACGCGTTATTCAGTTCGTTGGTTGACTTGTCGAGGTTATTGGCGGACGTAATGGCCGCCATGTTTGTATTGATTACCATAACTAACTCTTTCCTTGAGTTACCCCTTTCGGGGCATTTATTTCACGACATCCCTGTCGCGTGGCGGAATTTGATTCGGGCTTCCGCCGGTTTCCCGGTTGGCTCTTTGTGGCTGCCAACCGCCTGTGTCTAGCTAGGCAATAGTTATATCGACGGACGCGGGAAATACTTTAGGAGGTGGAAATAGATCAAGGCAGCAAGATGACGCAGGGATTTTGGCGGCTGGCAAGGCAGCCCGCGAAAGCGGGCAGCTCTTATCTGTTCTCACCCGAGCGAGGCGCATATCCGCATGGATCTGCAACGAGCGATCAACGCTGCCTGCCGCCAAAAGAACCCGTCAGGTTGCTGCCTTGATTTATTTCCACCTCCTTGGCAGTCTTCAAGAGGCCCTGGCGGGAAAAGCGGAGGTGGAAAAAAGAAAAATCGGGCGGCGCCTAACGCCGCCCGACTTGCGTATCCGAATGTTTAAACCGGCTGCTTACTGCAGGAGTTTGAGCACGGACTGAGGATTTTGATTCGCCTGGGCCAGCATCGACGTGCCGGACTGCACGAGGATTTGGTATTCGGCGTACTTGGTGCTCTCCGTCGCCACGTCCACGTCGCTGATCGTGCTGTTGGCGGAGGTCAGGTTGTCTTGCAACACGCCCAGTTCATCGCCCGTGTAGGTCAACCGTTCTTCGTTCGCGCCCACGCTGGAACGATCGGTCGCCAACTGGGTGATGGCGGCGGTCACGTCCGACAGCGCCGAGGCCGCGCCGGTCGCGGACGTGATGCTGGCGCTGGTCGCGGTCGTGTAGACTGACGATCCCAGGTTGACGGCCGTCATTTGGAACGCGGCGCCGCCCGTGCCATCGGTCGTGATCGAGAGGCCGGAGGCGGAGAACAAGCTGACGCCATTGAAGGTGGCGCTTGCTGTGTTATTGACATAGGCGCCCAGCGCGGCAAACTCGGTGTTGTAGTCCGCAATTTCAGTGCTGGTCTTGGTGGGGTCCTGCGCCTCGACGGCCAAGGTCGCCATCTGATCCAGCGCCGATCCCACCTGTTGCAGATACCCGTCCTGGGTCTGGCTGTAGGAGACGGCGTTGCTGACGTTGTTGTTGGCGGCCTGGGTCTGGCCGATTTGGGCGTTCAAGGCGATGGACTCGGCCAACCCGGCCGGATCATCGGAAGGACTCGTGATTTTCGAGCCGGAGGACAATTGCGCCAACGCATTGTTCAGTTCGTTCGTTGACTTATTGAGGTTGCTGGCGGACGTAATGGCCGCCATGTTTGTATTGATTACCATAACTAACTCTTTCCTTGAGTTACCCCTTGCGGGGCGTTTTATTTCACGACATCCCTGTCGTGTGGCGGAATTTAAAACGGGCTTCCGCCGGTTTCCCGATTGGCTCTTTGTGGCTGCCAATCGCCATCGTTACTTGAGCCATCGGCAGGGGTGAGCGGGACTTTACTGATTCGGGTGATATTTATTTTTGTAATCCGCTAAAGTCGATCCCGCAAAATGCCGATTAGCGACGATGTTGCGCACGGGGGCCTGGGGTAGTGCGGCGGATCGTCCACGTGGCGGCGTGGTGCCTTCAATAGTCGGGTCAGGTCTTGCCTGGCGCACCCGGCATCTTTTCGAGCAGCGCGGCGGCTGGGTCGTAACCTTGCGCGGCGGCGACTTCAAAACAAGCCCGCGCCCCGGCGGCATTCCCAAATACCTGGTAAAACACGCCGAGATTGTAACTCGCCAGAAACGTCCCGGAGCCGCGCACGCTTCTGCCCGCGAAGGCGGCTTCCCCCTCCCTCGCCGGCACCTCGCCCAGCGCAAGGCACTGCCGGAAACTTTGTTCAATCTTCGGCAGTTCGGAAACGTATTTTGCCGGATNNAAAGCCGCCGAGTTGCTTTTCCCCCTTTGCGATCACCTCAAGGCCCTCCTCGAATCTTTTCAGATCGATGATGGTGTAAAGAAAATCCACGGTGATATTGGGCGCCGCCGGATCGCCCGGCTTGACCCGCGCGAACGCCTCTTGCAGGCAGCCGAACGCCTTCTCCGGCCAGCCCATGGCATTGTGTTCGACCGCCAGTTGGAAAAGATAATACACATTGCCCGGATCGCGCTCCAATTCCGCCTCGAGCAATCTCATGTTGCGGGCCGATTTCCGGTTTTCAAGATAACCATCGTGCCACAGGTCGCCGCGCAGGCGG
>PLGF01000033.1 GCA_003138485.1 Verrucomicrobiales bacterium
TCGGAATGGCTGGTTTTGAATTTGGATCAGAGTCGGAGCCGGGGGTCGAAATGGCCGGTTTTGGCCGCGCCAGCAGCAGATACTTGCCCACCGTCTCCCGGTTAATGCCCAGTTCACGCGCAATCCGCCGGTTGGACCAGCCATTGCCCGCCAAAGTTAATATCGTATGCTGCAAGTTCACATTGAGTTCGTTCATTGCGCCCATGAGCAGCCCAAGCTGCCCAACACGCAATGCTTCCCTCAAAGTGGCTGGTTTTCATTCGACCCTTGGTGGCTGGTTTTGAGTGACCGCTGACAAGACTGCCGGGGCAGAAGATGTCCAGGTGCCGGGATGGAAACGGAGCGTATTCCTTTTCATAGAAGGCGATGGCGTCGGCAGCCGAATCGAGCATACGGTCGGCCCACGTCGCTGCTTCCGCTGGCAGGCAAACGGCGAGTTCAATCTGCCCGACGCGCCTTTCGCGCCGTTGCCAGTGCGGGTATGCGTAAAGGGTGAAACCACGCACCCGCTCCGCCTTCAGGTGCAACACGCGTTGCTTCTCGCGTGGCTTTTCGTTCAAAACCCGTCCTGTGGACGCCACGCAAAACTCCGATGGAAGTTGCACCGTTACGTCGTAATCGGCAGGACGGTCGTCGTCGAGTGACCACCCTCCACTGCAAGCCGTCATCGCCTTGGGATACCACCCGTCAAGCGACTGATAGGGGTCATCCTGAAGCACCACCATGTTGGAGACGACAAGATTGCCCGAACTGCGAAATTTCATGGACACCGTTGTTTCCCCGAATGGCGCGAGAGCTTTCGGCAATTTGACATCCACCGCCCCCTTGTCGGATCGCAGGCTGCCGAACTTGAACGGTTGATAATTCCACGCCAAAGGCAAGCCGGTGTCATCCTCCACGCTGAGGATTTCCAGGGATTGACGGGTGCTCATGTTCGGGTCCAAATGCAGCCGCAGCGCAGCCATCGAATTCGACCTCTGATTCTGATAGCGAAGCACCATGTTTCCCTCGCAACGGCCTTGGGACGGGGCAACAACCAGATCGATTCGATAGGTATCGCAAGCTTTCCTTGTTCCGTCGATGGCGATCATGGATCCTGGGACGGCGCTCTCCTCAGCCCCCGAATGCCAGGTTGTGAAAAGCATGGCAAGCGTTGCAATCATTGCGGTGACATGGGGTCTTGTGTTCATATTTTCCATGAACAAAAGATACCCCTCCTGCTGGCCGGGATGTTAATTGAAAAAACATTTGAAACCATTGATAGAAACGATGATGGTGGACCATGGTTCCAACGGAAAGCCGCGGGGGTCAGGACATTGCTGTCAAACCTCGGAATAGAATGCCTAAACCGCCCCCAATGTCCGATGAAAGATTATTGAGATGGTTCGGCGGCAATTGAAGCTTGAAAATGACTTCGCCGATTTGACCAAAGTTGAAATCGAAGCCGTCTGAATTGGCTTGCCCGCAAATCCCTGGGCAAGGGGATTTTGGTTGCGGCATTCCGCGCTGCAACTTTACCTTTGCTCTGGTGCTCCGGGATTTCACCCTCTGGCACCCTAGGCCAAGCTAAAAGCAGGGTTTTGGCCGGCCGGCGTGAGACAGAATTCTTCGAGTCACCCCAAGAGCGCCCGTTTCACGGGCAAAGCGGAACTGGCGTTCCGCACTCCACGACGCTTCGCGTTCCCAGTGCGTTACCGAAATGCCGACAGGTTTTGGAGTGCGCGCGCGCCAGCGCCGCTTTGCCGCTCGCGCGCGCCCATTTATATGCGAACACATATATGAGCATCACGCTCTTCCGAGGCGATGTGACCGCCTCGAAGAACTTTGTCTCACACCCTTGGCCGGCTATTCGCGGCTTAAACTGAGGGCGTTGGGGTTTCCCGGATCATCAGGTCGGGCATCGGAACTTGTTTCTGCGCGGCTCCTCAGGCGAACTTGCGCGCGATGACGGTGGCGTTGTGTCCGCCGAAGCCAAAGGAGTTGTTGACAATGGCGTCCACGCGCATTTCGCGCGCCGCGCCGGGGACGTAGTCCAGATCGCATTCCGGGTCTGGATTTTCCAGGTTGATGGTCGGCGGAACGACGTCGCACTCGATGGCCTTGACGCACAGCGCCATCTCCACCGCGCCCGCCGCGCCGAGCATGTGGCCGGTCGCGCCTTTGGTGGAGCTTACGGCCAACTTCCTGGCGTGGCCGCCGAAGACCGTCTTGATCGCCTGCGTCTCGGCAATATCCCCTTGGGGCGTCGAGGTGCCGTGGGCGTTGATGTAAGAAATGTCCTCCGGGTTCATCCCGGCGCTCCGGAGCGCCATCCGCATGCAGCGGGCGGCGCCTTCGCCGGCCGGGGCGGGAGTTGTCAAATGGTGAGCGTCAGCCGTGTTGCCGTAGCCGGCCAATTCGGCATAGATGCGCGCTCCGCGGGCCTTGGCGTGTTGCAACTCCTCCAGAACTATGACGCCGCCGCCTTCCCCCATGACGAAGCCGTCGCGGTCGCGGTCAAAAGGCCGGGAGGCGCGTTGGGGATCATCATTGCGGGTGCTCAAGGCGCGCATGGCGCAGAATCCGCCCAAACCCAAAGGGACAATCGCGGCTTCGCATCCGCCGGCGAACATCACGTTGGCATCGCCCATCTTGACGGTGCGCCAGGCTTCCCCCAAGGCGTGCGTGGCGGTGGCGCAAGCCGAGCAGGTGGCCACATTGGGCCCGCGAAGATTGCGGAACATGGAGAAAAGGCCCGATCCCATGTTAAGGATGAGCATGGGGATCATGAAAGGGGAAAGCCGGGAGGGGCCTTTGGCGAGGTAAACCTTGTGCTGTTCTTCGATCGTGTGGAGGCCGCCTATGCCCGATCCAATAAAGGTCCCCACTTGATCGAGATCGACGGTGTTGAGGTCCAAACCGGAATCCCGCAGCGCCTCTTCCGCCGCGAAGACGGCGAATTGGGCGAAACGGTCCGCCCGGCGGGCGTCTTTGGCCGAGGGGAACGCAGGGACTGGATCGAAATCCTTGACTTCCGCCGCAATGCGCGTCGTGAAGGCCGAAGCGTCGAAGGCAGTGATGGGCTGAACGCCGCACTTGCCCGCAAGGACATTGTCCCAGAAAACCAGGGGATTGCGGCCCAAGGCCGAAACCACCCCAATGCCTGTCACCACGACTCTGCGCTCAGTCCAGTTGCCGGCCATAAAAAAAGAGCAGCGCGCCTCGGGGCGGCCGCCCTGGCAAAATGTCGCGGTGCTTATTTCTTCTGGGTGTCTTCAATATACTTGATCACGTCGCCGACGCTTTGCAGCTTTTCAGCCTGCGCGTCCGGGATTTCGTTGCCGAACTCCTCCTCCAACGCCATCACCAGTTCGACCGTGTCCAGCGAATCCGCGCCGAGGTCTTCGATGAATTTCGCCTCCAGCGTCACCTGGTCGGGGTTGACGCCGAGTTGTTCGACAATGATGTCTTTGACTCTCTGTTCGATTGATTTTTCAGCCATCGGTTAACTCCATTTTCAAGTTGAATTGTGTCTATGCCCGACGCTCCAGAAAGCGTCAAGCCCTGAATCGTATTTTTTTACATTGTCATCCCACCGTCCACGGCCAGAACCTGCCCCGTTATGTAGCGCGCCCCCGGCCCGGCCAGGAACAGTGCCGCTTCCGCCACGTCCTCCGCTTTCCCCAGCGCCCGCAACGGAATCCCCTTGAGTATCTCCCCCTTCAACTCTTCCGTCAACGCCGCCGTCATGTCCGTCTCAATAAACCCCGGCGCCAGCGCGTTGACCGTTATCCCGCGCGATGCGAATTCCTTCGCCACCGACTTTGTCAACCCGATCAACCCCGCCTTGCTCGCCGCGTAATTGGCCTGCCCCGCATTGCCGATCAACCCTATCACCGACGCCACATTGATGATCCGCCCGGATCGCTGCTTAAGAAATCCCCGGCTGAACGCCCTGGTAAATGCAAAAGCACCCCTCAGATTGGTGTTCAACACCGTGTCCCAATCCTCATCGCTCATCCGCATCAGCAATCCATCCCGCGTGACGCCCGCGTTATTCACCAGAATATCCACCTTCCCCGTTTCCGCGAGGATTATTTCGCAGACCGCCGCCACGTCCGCCGCCGCGGCCACATCCACCGCGTGCGCCCATGCCTTCCGGCCCAGCGCCCGCACTTCCCCGGCCGCCTTCTCCGCGTTGGCGCCGTTGCGGGACACGCAGACAATGTCGGCCCCCGCCGCCGCGAATTTGAGCGCGATGGCCCGGCCAATGCCGCGCCCCGCTCCCGTTATGACCGCTATCTGGCTGGCTAGTTGGGACATAAACCTTCAGTGCTTCGTTGTCAGGGCCGCGACGGTCGCGTCCAGGCTCGTAACGTCCGCGATATTCAGCATTTGCGCCTCTTTGTCAATGCGCTTCAAAAAACCGCTCAACGCCGTGCCCGGCCCCAATTCGATGAATCGCGCAAAACCTTCCCCCAGCAAGTACCGGATCGAATCCTCCCAGCGCACCGGCGACACCACTTGCTCGGTCAGGAGCCGGCGTATGTCCCCAGCCCCGCCATGCGGCCGTGCCGTCACATTGGAAATGACCGGAACCGAAGGCGGCACCAACGCCACCGCATCCAGCATGGATCGCACCTTCGGCTGGGCGCCAGCCATGAGCCGCGAATGGTAGGCTCCCGCCACCGGAAGCCGCACCGCCCGCTTGGCCCCTTTTTCCTTGGCAAGGGAGCACGCCTTCTCGATCTTCCCGGTCTCACCTGATATGACAATCTGGCCCGGACAATTCAAATTCGCCATCTCCACGTCCGCCTCCTCGCACACCCGGCGCAACGCTTCCGCGTCCAGGCCCAACACCGCCGCCATCGTCCCTTGAGTCGCGTCGCACGCCTCCTGCATGAAACGTCCCCTCTGCCGCGCCGTCTTCAAGCCCTCCTCAAACGAAAACACCCCGGCTGCCGCCAGCGCCGTCAACTCACCCAGCGACAACCCCGCCGCGGCCTGAAACGCGAACCCCGGCACTCGCTCCCTGAGCGCCTGCAATGCCGCCCAACCCGCCACAAAAATGGCCGGCTGGGCGTTCTCCGTGCGCGTCAACTCCGCCTCCGGCCCAAGGAAGCATATCGACGCCAAATCACAACCCAGCACCGCCCGGCTCCGGTCAAAGCACGCCTTGACCGAGGCATACGACTCCGCCAAATCCCGGCTCATGCCGACGACTTGCGCGCCTTGGCCGGCAAATAACACCGCTGTTTTACGCATCATGCCGCGCCACTAAACACGAATCCCCGCCTCTGGAAAAGAGATTTCTCTGTCCATCTGCCGCCCAAACCCGATACAATGGGTTGCGCAAAGCGCGACCATGCCTCTTCCGACCCCAAATTGTCTGGCCGCAAGCCGCCCGGGACGGACCGCGGCGGGCGCCCTGCTTTGCCTCCTGTTCCTCCTGGCGCCCGGCCCAGGCCGTGCCCGCGCGCAATCGCCCGCCACTCAGATGCGCCTGCGCGTCGTCGATGCCGACACAGGACTGCCCTTGCCGGGCGTCAAAGTGCGCGCATGGGTCAAGTCCAGCCTCGAAACGGATAATGCGGGCGCTTGCTCACTGGAGTTGCCCAAGCCGGGCGCCACGAGCTTCTCCTATCGCATCGCTCTGACCAAGGATGGCTATGTCGGCAAATTCATCACCTGGTCCAGTTCCCAGCATGACCGGGTCGAGGACATGCCCGGCGCATACACCGTCAATCTGGAAAAGGGCGTCTCCATCGGCGGAGTGGTGAAGAATGACAAGGGCGAGCCGGTGCCAGGCGCGCGGGTCATCTTGTCCGGCCCGCCTTCCACTGTCAGCGGCGAACGCGAACGCAGCGTCGTCGCCCCCAACTTCCACTCCGAACGCACCGACGCCGACGGCCACTGGCAGTTCGGCGACGCCCCCAAGGATATCCGCAGCCTCACCTTCCGCGTCACGCAGGGCGACTACGTCCCGGCATTTTTCGCCTGCCAGGAAGCAGCATTGGAGGACTCCGAAATCATTGGCTTGCCGGAGAAGGATTTTCTCGCTGGTACCGCGGCAATGGTTCTGGGGCACGGTATCGAGTTGGAGGGGCAGGTGGTCGATGGCGCCGGCAAACCGGTCCCCGAAGTCACCATTACCCGCAACCACCAATGGCGCGACCCCGCCGCCGCCCTCGCCACCGATGCCCAAGGCCGTTTCAAAATTGTCAACTTGCGCCCCGGCGACTTGCTCCTCACTTTCCAGGCCGGCGGTTTGGCGGCGCAAACCTGCCTCCTCACCCTGAGCAACTCCATGCCCGCCCTGAGAATTGAAATGAAACCCGGCCAGCCCCTCACCGGCAAAGTCGTCGATGACGCGGGCAAACCCCTCGCCGGCGCCCGGGTCAGTTTGGACCGGCTCAACCTCGGCCCCCTTGAATATGACTGGAGCGCCACCACCGACACCGAGGGCCGTTTCCTCTGGGACGGCGCCCCCGAAGGCGGCCATCCCTACTACTTCTCCGCCAATGGCTGCCATTCCCGCTCCGAGCCGTCACTCATCGCCGACGGCCGGGAGAAGATCGTCACGCTGCGCCGCTGGCGGGAGGGGGACAAAACAATGATTGACGGAAGAGTCGTCAATGCCGCCTCCAATACGCCGCTCCGGGAATTCACCGTCAACGTCACCGAATACAAGGCCGGCGCCGATTCCCGTTCCCAAAAAACGGTCGTGGACACCAACGGCTGCTACTCCGTTGCCGTCGATCCGACCGCGGAGGCTTGCACCGTTGAAATCGAGGCCCCGGGCTGCCGGCCGAATAACTCCGGCCGCATCGTGCCCAAGGACGGCGACGCGCGGGTCGATTTTGCAATGGAACCGGGCCAGGGCGAAGCTGAAACTCCGCCCAAAAAAGTCCTCAAACCGGGCGATCTGGCGCCCCCGTTTGCGGTGACAACGGTGGATGGCCAGCCGTTGCGGCTGGCGGACTTCCAGGGCAAATACGTCCTCCTTGATTTCTGGGCCACCTGGTGCGGGCCATGCGTCGGCGAAACCCCGCACCTCAAAGCCGCCTTCGCCGCCTTCGGCGCCGATCCCCGCTTCGCCATGATCGGCCTCAGCCTGGACACCTCTCCCGATGCTCCCAAAAATTACGCCCGCAACAACGAAATCCCTTGGACCCAGGGCTTCCTGGGCCAAGGGTCCCAATCAACCGTCGCCCCTCTTTACGGCGTCGATGCCATCCCCGCCATTTTTCTGATTGGCCCGGACGGGCGAATCATCGAGCGCGACCTGCGCGGCGACGCCATCCGCGCCGCCGTCGCCAAGGCGCTGGGCCTGCAGTAGGAGGTTAAACTGCCGCAATGACCACATTTCCCGTGAATTCGGAAAAATCAGAGCACCTTGCCCGGCGGATGGCTGCCTTGGGGGTGCGCGAGTCCGATATTGAAGAAACCTTTGTCAGATCGGGAGGGCATGGCGGGCAAAATGTGAACAAATCGGCGACGTGCGTGATGCTGCTCCACCGCCCGACCGGCCTGCAAGTCAAGTGCCAGACAACCCGTCAACAGGGACTTAATCGGTTCATTGCCCGGCGGATATTGCTCGACAAAATTGAAGGGAAACAGACCGGGCAAGTGGCGGCGGAGGTATCCCGAATCGAGAAAATCCGCCGGCAGAAGCGCAAGAAGAGCCGCCGCGCCAAAGCGCGGATGCTCGCTGACAAGTCGCATCGCGCGGGCAAAAAGGCCTCCCGGCGCAACGTTGGGGATACTTGAGTCAGTCGAATCCAGATCTGACAGTTCTTGAAATGATACATGAAGAAGTGAGGCAAACATGAACGCATATGCAACCACGCGCTGGTATCACTTTATCGCTTACTTCTTCGGCGGGGCTTTCCTCGCAAACGCGATTCCACACTTGGTGAACGGCATTTCCGGCAGCCCATTCCAGAGCCCTTTCGCATCGCCACCCGGCCAAGGTTTGTCATCATCGACGGTCAACGTCCTGTGGGGATTGTTCAACCTGATTCTGGCTTACCTGCTGGTAGCCCGCGTTGGCCGATTCGACCTGCGCCAATCCAAGCATGTGGTTGCTCTGGGACTTGGGGCACTGCTGATGGCCCTCTTGCTGGCGCGGGCTTTTGGAAGGTTTCATGGGGGAAACCTTTGACTAAAAGCTGGAGGAATGAGATGCGTTTTACCCCTCCTCCTCTCCCCCAGTCAACGCCCAATGTCGAATGTTTTCCCCTATGGGTTTCTTAGCTGTTGGATTGCCGGCGCGCGGATCGTTCGCCAATGCCGTCCACTTTGCAGAGGGCTTCTTGCCCGATGACTATGCGGCTTCACACACCGGGGAGATGGTGGCGCTGATGTCGGCCCGTTTGCGCAAGGCGGTCACGGAGGTCCGCCAACCGAATTTCGATGACGCCAAAGAGTCCGATCTGCGCGAATGGAAATTGGGGACGCTTAAGGATATCTACAAAATCCTGGTGCTCTGCCTGGGGCAGCCGCCGGAGAGTTTCCAGTGGCGCTACGAAAACAAGGACGGCAAAGTCACTCCGTTAAAGAAGCACACCCCGCAATCCTTCCGTCGTAAATTCCTGGAGGCCGACTTGAACCGCTACGTGAGCTTTGTCAATTACCCGGGCCAGCCGATGCACGCCCACCTGGAATGGGCCTGGGAACGCAACATGGCCGCCCCGACCAACCTTGATGCCGTCAATATTTCGATGCCCGAAATGGTGGACATGACAGTCAAGTCGATTCTAGCCGACCAGCCTGTTTGGTTTGCGGCCAACTCCGGGGAATAGACTCGAACAATACACAGCGTAAACTCGAACAGCGTCAAATTCGCGTTGCGCCGGTCAGAATTCTCCGGCGGGCGAAGGTTGCGCCGGCTCTTCGAGGATGTCCAATAATTCCTGGGCGCAATATGCCCGCGAGCGTTTCGCGCCGCTGACTTCTTTGAGGATTCCGTGTTTCTCCAGTTGCCCGATGGCGCGCATCACTGTGTTGTAGGCCAGGCCGAGATGCTTTTCCGCGCCGCGAGGAGTGACAAACGGATTCGCGCCCAGCATGTCCACCATCCGAAAAGCGGCCTTTGCGCCGATATTGCCGGGCATACTCTTCCGCCAGCGGTCCAGAAGCGCGTTGATGCGCTCGGCGCGGCTTGCCGCGTCTTCGGCCTGACGCGCCACTCCATTCAGGAAATACTGCAGCCAGTTCAGCCAATCGCCCTTTTCGGAAATGCGGCGAAGCCCGTCATAATAGTCCGCGCGGGTCGCCTCAAAGAACGCTGATAGGTAAAGAAGTGGCGCCGGCAAAATATCGCGCTCGCACAATTCCAGCGTGATCAGCAGGCGCCCCACGCGGCCATTGCCGTCCAGGAACGGGTGAACGGCCTCGAATTGATAATGAGCCAGCGCCGCGTGTATCAGCGGCGGCAGCATCCGGTCATGCAGAAACTTCTCCCATGCTGACAGATGCTCGCCCAGGGAATCAGGTGGTGGCGGCACGCAGGCCGCTTGCGCCAGCGTATCACCCGGCCGGCCAATCCAGTTTTGTGTGCGTCGGAATTCGCCGGGCGTGGCATGTTGTCCCCGGACGCCAGCCATCAGTTTTTCGTGCAGTTCGCGCACCAGGCGCAAGGACAGCGGCAGGGTTTTCAGTCGCTCGATGCCATATTCCAGCGCGATGACGTAATTGCCCACCTCCCGCAAATCGTCTGGGCTTCTTTCGACGGCCGCCCCGGCCTCCGCCGCGAGCAGTTCACCGAGCGTGGATTGCGTGCCTTCAATGCGGCTTGAAAACACGGCCTCGCGGCGCACAAAGGGACGGATCAGCGCATGCGGATTGGGCAACCGCCTTCCTTCCCCGGCCAGCTTCCCGACAAGGGTCGAGGCATTGGCTAGAGCCACGGCCAATGGTTGCGTCCATTCAATAGGTGGCGGCAACGGATTGGGATGATAAGCGCGGTAGCCTTCCAAAGTCCTAATCCACCGTCCTGATTGGGTAATGGATTTTTGATTGGGCGATTCGCTGCTCATGCCTGAAATGGAAAATGCGCTTATTTCATTTCAAAGGCAAGAACTGAAACAAAGGCATTCCTTATTTCAATCCATGGGAATGTCAAAAGACAACTCCCTCATTGGTTCACCAAGCGTCAGTCCGTGATCAAGTGCAGGGCCACGATGGCCAGAATGCCGCCGGCTGTCAGAGTGGCTCCGGCGATGAGCAGGGCCGCCGTGTGAGCGCGGACAACGGCGAGCATTCTCATGGCCGTCCGCCGAAGTGCGGCATCGCCGCGCCAGATACGCAGCAGTGCAGTGCCGCCGATGATGAACGCCGCGAACGGCAGCGCAATAAGGAAAACGTCAAGGCAAAGGACCGGGCGGGCGCTGTACCAATCGACCAGACGCCGGGCGGATTGCGCCGGTTCAAAGGGCGCGGGCTGAAGGTTCCGCGCGAAGAGGGCGGCCATGAACAGCGCGCCAGGGAAGACGAGCAATAATTCCAAGATGGCGGTGGGGCGTTTGATCATATTCACGCTTACTTTGTAGCGCAAAGTGAACCGCCTGTCAAGCCCGTCAACTGCGTCAGACCGTGGCTTTGTCCATCGGCGCTAACACATCAGATTTCGTTCGACCGCGGTGGGCTGGGGATAAAGGGCCGGCGGCAGCTTTAACGTTAAATCCCAAGTCTTTCCCGAAGGAGAGTTTACTTTCATTTATTGTGTACAGCAACCTTCCGCCTGTTTGAGGAACAAAGCGGCGCTGGCGCGCGCACACAGGAAGCTTGCGAAAATCCGCCAGGTCTTGGAGTGCGCGCGCGCGTCAGCGCCGCTTTCCTCTGCGCGCCCATCGTTTATATATGAATGGATATGCGACTCTCATCGTCTTCCCCGCGGAGACAAGCCGCTTGAAGAACTTTGTCTCACACCTTCCCCCGCCAAAGGGCGCGGGTGGCTTGCAGATTATGGGTCTTGTGTTGGCGCTCACGCTTGCTTTTGGCGGAAGAACGCGCCATTCTCCGGTTTTTATGAAAGTCCTTGAATTGATGAATCCCAAGGTGGTCACCGTTGGCCTCAAGACGCCCTTGCGAGAGGTGCTCAAGCTTATGCTCCGCTACCATCTGAATAATGTTCTGGTCGTGGACGCCGGGGAGAGGCTCGAAGGCATCGTGACGTACTCTGATTTGAGTCGAAAACTGCTCCCTACTCAAAGGGAATTAATGGAGCATGAGGAGTACCTTGCGAATCCGCAGTCGATGGAAGATCGCTTTCGAGATATCGTCAATGTTCCAGTTGACGAGGTCATGACCAGGAATGTCATTTCCGTTCCGCCCGACCTTGAGGCGCTCCAGGCTGGGGCGACCATGACGGCTCGCCGCATCAAAGAACTGCCCGTTGTCCAAAACGGCAAGGTCATTGGAACGTTCAGCCATACAGACCTGGGTTGGGGCCTGATGATGCAATATGCCGATTGCATGAAGGGTTGAGGCTCTCGGATTACGGGTCTTGGAAATTTCCGCTTGCCACGCGGGGGGGGCGGCGCGATAGACTGCGGGACAATGTACAGGCTGTGCAATGATTGAACTGATCCAATTCCCCTGGAGCCCGTTCTGCCTGGTGCAGCGGCGCATCCTGGAGTACGCCGGTGTTCCCTTCAAGAAGACCAATATCCACAATCAAGACCGCTCCCTGGTCTGGCGCCTGACCCGCCGCCGCTATTATGGCGTGCCCATCATCCGGGACGGCCGCGCGGTCGTTTTTGAGACGGACGACCATTCCCAGGTGATCGCCAAGTACATCGACGGGAAATACCAGCTCAACCTGTTTCCCAGGACGTTTCGCGGGGTGGACCGGATTCTGTGGCGGTTCATCGAAGAGCAAGTCGAAGGCCCGTGCTTCAGACTCAATGACATTTACTGGGAGGATTTTGTGCCCAAAGCCGAGCGGCTGGCGTTTTTGCGCTTCAAGGAACGCAAGTTCGGGCGGGGCTGCCTGGACCAGTGGCGGACGCGCCAGCACGAGCTGATCACGGACCTGACGCAGGTTTTGGTCCCCTTTGAATTGATGCTGGCCGGGCGTCCCTTTTTATTGCAAGAGCAGCCGCATTTTATCGACTTTGACCTCTGGGGCATGCTGGCTAATTTTCTTTTTACCGGCCATTACCAGTTGCCCGCCCTTCACAGTTGCTTGAATGAATGGTTCGCGCGCATGTCCAAACTCAAGCCAGCCGCCGCCCAAAGTGAAAAATTACATTCTTGATACCAATGTTCTGCTGCACGATCCCAATTCACTTCTGGCCTTCAAGGGCAACAATGTCCTGATCCCCATCGAAGTCATCGAGGAGATCGACCGTTTCAAACGGGAGTCTTCGGACCTGGGCCAGAACGCCCGCAACGTTTCCCGCTCGCTCGACGCCCTGCGCGGCAAAGGCCGCCTCAACAAGGGCGTCAAACTCGACAACGGCGGCATCTTGCGCATCATCTTTCACGACCGCAACGGCGACGCGGAGTTTCCGTTCGGCAACAACACCGTCGATAGCCGCATCGTCAGCCTCGCCCTGGCCGTGCATAAGGCCGATCCCAAAACCCCCGCCATCCTCGTCACCAAAGACATCAACCTGCGCATCAAGGCCGACACTCTGGGACTGGCCGCCGAAGACTACGAAACCGACCGGGTGCTGCTGAAGGACCTTTACACCGGCATGGTCGAGCTGACGCTCCCGGCGGAAAAAATCTCGCGCTTCCGCGTCGAAGGCGAGCTGGAGTTGAACGGCTTGGGCAAATACTTTCCCAACGAGTACTGCACCCTGGGGGAGGACACCAACTCCAAGCGCACGGCGCTGGCGAAGGTGGACGCGACCGGGACGAAATTGGTGCCGATTCTGGATTGCCGCGAGGGCATCTGGGGGATCAAAGCGCGCAATCGCGAACAGCAGTTCGCATTCGATGCACTGCTCGACGACCGCGTCAAGCTGGTCACGCTCATGGGCAAGGCCGGCACCGGCAAAACCCTTCTGGCGATGGCCGCCGGCCTCAAGCGCACGGTGATGGACCGCGAGTTCCGCCGCCTGGTCGTCGCCCGGCCGACCGTCTCGATGGGCCGCGAATTGGGTTTCCTTCCCGGCTCGCTGGAGGAGAAGCTCAACCCGTGGATGCAGCCGATCCATGACGCGCTGGAGCTGTTGAGCGATTTGAACATGGGCTCCGACCACCGCCGCAGCGGCGATCTGATGCGTTCGGGCACGATTGTCGTCGAGGCTCTGAGCTACATCCGCGGGCGGAGCATCGCCCATCAATTCATGGTCATCGACGAGGCGCAGAACCTGACGCCGCTGGAGGTCAAGACTATTATTACGCGCGTCGGCCAGGGCACCAAGATCGTTTTCACGGGGGACCCTTACCAGATCGACAACCCGTACGTCGATTCCTCCTCCAACGGGTTCAACTACATCATCAGCCGCTTCCGGGACCAGGCGATCTCCGCGCACATCGAACTGCAAAAGGGCGAGCGCTCGGAACTGGCGGAGTTGGCGGCGAATATTCTGTAAACTACTTGCCTGGCGCCATGCGCAGCAGGGGGCGGGGTTTCTGAATAAAGGGCGTACTGGCGGCGATGTTGCGCCAAGATTGCCCGGAGAGCCGCTGCTTCAAGATTTGCAGCCGGGTTTCAAATGTCATCACCGGTTCGGCTCCCAGGTCGTAACCCCACACCCAGAGAGTTCCGTCTGAGGTCAGGCCAAACAACGTGCCCCCCGTTCCCCATAGGTCAACCCAATCCGTGCGAGTGCCAATTTGCCGCAGCTCCTGATTCGGCGGCGATGCGTCAGGTAAGGATGCCCACAAGGTTCCGTTGGACCTCACCTCCGCCTTTATCCAGGGCGACGCCGAGCGAATGCGGGCCGACGCCCAATTTGAACTTGCCAAATGACAAACGGAATTCACGCTGGCCGCGGCGTTCGGCAGAGCGGAACCCGCGTCCCACAGTTCACCCGCGCGGTTTCGGGCCATTCCATCGGCGTCCAGCCTGATCCAATTCGTCTCCGCGCAAACCAACACCGGTTCAGGCAGGTTCGTAGCAATCCATTGGCCTGGGATCTGGGAGCCGACAATTTGTCCCCATGTCCACAACGTGCCGTCGGATCGAAGGCCAAGCGTCGCTCCGCCACGGCACGAGATGCCCGTCCAATTCCGCGCGGTCCCGACCTGATCCCAATGCCTGTAACGGGGATCAAGGCTCTCTGACGGTGTGTGCAATTTGGAACTGGAATTCCAACCCCAGATCGTTCCGTCTCTTCTGAGGGCAATCACCTGGGTATAGCCGGCGGCAATGTCAATCCAATCGTTGCCGGGAAGGGCGGGACGGTCTTGGCTGGGCATGGGACTGTAACCCGATCCCCATTCCCAGACTGTTCCATCGGCGCGCAAGCCGACGAAATAGGCGCCGGATCCCATGGTCTTGACCCACCTGCTGTCGCCGCCGATTTGCTCCGGGACGGCGGCGCGTGGCAGAGGCGGCGAACCGGCCATCCCCCAGCGCCAGAGAGTTCCATCCGGCAAAACCAGCAAAACCCCCTCCCCCGGGTAACGGTAACAGCGATAAATGGCCATCGGCGTGTTGGTGTGTGTAAGTGACACCACCACGAGCGGAGGAAACTTGGAATGACCGCGGGCCAGCAGGACGACGGCCATCGCCAGCACAACGGCCAGACAGACCTCAGCCGGCTTGCGGAAACGCGGCGCGACAAATCGCCCGGCCCATCTTGCCGCCGCGGACGCTCCGGCCGGGAATTGCCGCCACCGCGGCGGCCTTCGCTCCAGAAAAGGCGGACGTAGCGCGATTTCGCGGAAATGGCGACGCAATGACCACCAGGCGCGTAGTCCGAAGACAGCGTCCGCCAGCAGGCCCGTTCCCAGCCATAGCCCCAGGTTGAAACGGGCGCCCGGATCCTGGCGCGTCAGGTCCAGCAGCCAGCACACTTGCGGCACGGCCAGGATGCCTACGAACGCCGCCCCGGGAAGGAAGAAAATGCGGATGAGCACTTCCATTGAGGCGCGCGTCTGGCTCCGGGCCGTCAGCGCCGCCCGCATGGCGACCCAAATCAGCGCCGCCACATCCGCCGCCAGCAGGAGGATGCCAGCCAGCATCCAATGGACTTGTGCCGTCTGGTTGTGCCGCCGGGCCAGTATCAGAACGAAGACCAATTCCACTGCCGCCACCACCAGGAGCGGACGGAGGAATTGCCGGCGCAACGCGCGCAATTGGCCGCTCAAGATGTCGCCAACGGCCAGCGGCGTGACCAGCAACCACTCAAATGCGCCGGAACGGCGGTCTTCGCCTAACCGCTGTCCGGCCTCCAGCGCGATCCAGAGCTTGAAGGAGAAATTGAGCAGCATGGCAGTCGCAATATAGGTGGCCTCATCCAGCCAGATCGCCCCCTCCTTGATCCAGCAACGAATCCACCAGACCGCCGCCGACCCGACGAAAACCCAGACATGCGCCGGCTTCAGCCGCGCGCGCGCCGCCAGCCAAAAAAATGGGTTCGCGTCCAGCGCTGTTTTGCGGAAGGCGGCTCGTTGGGCGGGGCCGCCGAAGTTGAGCAGCGGGCCGATCTCCCGCCAGCGCCAGCGGCCCGACGCGGCCACCGCCGGCTTGTCCATCCACGAGCGTGGGACAATCAAGCAGGCCAGGAACACGAAAATCCACGCCAGCATATTGGTCGTGGCCACCGACCACCAAAAATCCGCCGAAAACCTCGCATACATAGTGGCTTCGCAAACGACAAACGAGAAAACAGGGCACACATAAAAGAGCGACGGCACCCATCGAGGCGGCGTTCCCGCAAGCAGTCCGAGGCCGCAACCCGCCGGCACTCCCACCACCAGGGCGATTAGGAAGAAGTTCGCCGCCATCGCCGCGTGGAACCGGCGTGTCGCCGCCGATGTCACGATGCCGACGGCCAGCGAGAGGAAGAAGGTGTTTGCCAGGACGCTGACCATCCGCCAGAATTCGCCATGGGTCATTCCGCCCTCCAGCAGCGGGATCGCCATGACGGGGAAGACGGTCAGCAACCCGTAAAAAGCGCCCAGAGAGGTGCCCGCAAGTTTTCCAAATACGACGTCGTAGCCTTTCAAATCGGTCAGGAAGAGCAGGCCCATGGTGCCTTCCCGTTTTTCACGACTCAGGCAGTCCGCCGTCGAGATTCTCCCGGCAAACAGGCAAAAGAGCATCGACAGGCCGGATAATCCCCAGAAAAGCGCGGTGCCAAATTTGATTTGAGGTTGGAAGTAGTTGACCAGATAAGCCGTCACGCCGATCAGGATGGCTAGGAACGCGACCGCGATGCGCCTCCAATAGGTGGCGGGCCGGCGCGCCCCTTCCCGCAGCTCTCGATCCACGATGGGAAGGAATATCATGCCTCTCCGCCAAGTCTTTAAGAATGCGTTCCCGATGTCAACGCGCGGCTGGCGTCGAAAAAGATTGCCAATCTCGCGCGGCGGGCGCATTGGAAAACCAGATGTGTGGCCGGTATTCGCTGACTAAGAAAGAACTGCGGCTGATTTCCCATCTTCCGCCGGGTCAATTGCGCCTCCATCTCCACGCGCGATTCAACATCGCCCCGACGCAGAACGCGCCTGTCGTTGTCATGGAGGGCGGCCAAATGGAGCCGAAGGAACTGCGCTGGGGATTGCAACCCGCCTGGTCGGCAAGCCCCATTATCAACGCCAAGGCCGAAACGCTGCCGGAGAAACCGGCCTTCCGCCGCGCTTTTTCGCGGGGCCGCTGCCTGGTCCCCGCGGATGGCTTTTACGAGTGGCGCCAGCCGGACAAAACGCCCTTTCGGTTCGTCGCGCCGGAGGGCGAGGCGTTTTGGTTTGCGGGAATTTGGGACGAGGCCACAGTCAAAAACGCCGCCGGGCCGGTGGCCGCGTTTGCCATACTCACGACCGGCGCAAGCGCGGAGGTGAGGCCCATCCATGCCCGCATGCCGCTGATACTGACCCCAGACGACTATGGAGCATGGCTGGCCGACACAGCGCGGGCGGAAGAAATCCTGCGGACGCCCTGCGCGGCCCGGTTGCTGGCCTACCCGGTCAGCAATCTGGTGAACAGCTCCCGAAACGAGGACCCCCGATGCGTCGAACCACAAAACTGATTTCCCCGCTTTTTGCCCGTTGTGCTTTGACAGCGGGAGCGGCTGGGTTATATTTTGCCGGATAGAATCCGCCCATGAAACCGCTGAAATGCCGCTGCATCGGGTTGCTCGCCCTTCAACTGGTCTGCGCGCTTTACGCCCAGCCCATCCTCATCCAGCCCCAGAACCAGAACATGGGCGGCACCAGCGTCAGCAATCTGCGCATCCTCAAGCAATCGGAGGACGGCACCGAAGTCACCCTGACGGTGGATTTTATTTATGATGGCACCAGCGGCCCAACCGCGCGCCTGGCGCCCGTCATCACCGACAAAAAGCAGCCCAAGGCGTCCACTTGGTTCGGGGCGGACCCCGTGTCCGTCGGCGCCGGGCACGGCACTGTCTCCCTTCGGGTCAAGTATTTTAATGACGATCCAGGCGTGCCGCCTGAACTCACCACCGACCACGTCCGCGTCATGGTGTTGTCGAGCGGCGGAAATGCTGTTGTCGGCCAGGGCATCTTCATGAAAACCATCAAGTGGGGCAGCGCCAATGCACCGGCCGTCGCGGCCCGGCCGCCGCAACCGCCCGCCGAATCTCAAGACCAAGCCAGCATCCGCGCCCTGGCCGAAGCTCGCCGCGTTGCGGACGAAAAAGCGAAGGCTCAGGCCCAAGCCCAGGAGGAACTCCGCCTCAAAGCCGAAGCCGAGGAGAAGGCGCGTCAGGAAGCCGAACTTAAGCGGCAGGCCGAGGAACAGGC
>PLGF01000016.1 GCA_003138485.1 Verrucomicrobiales bacterium
CAAAATCCCTGCGCCATAGTTGCGCATCTTATTTTTTCGCGATGCCTAAGGCCGCGCCTATTGCGAGCGCCCAAATTTCTTCTCCAATTCGCGGAAGTTCATCTCGATGAGCGTCGGACGCCCGTGCGGGCAGGTGTAGGGCATCGCGCAATGGCGCAGGGCCTCGACCAGGTTCTCCAATTCCGGCCCGGCCAGCGGATCATTGGCTTTGACGGCATGGCGGCAAACGGTCTTGGCAATGGTGTGCTCGCCCAGACGCAAGGCGTTGACCCCCTGCCCCGCCGCCTTGAGTTCATCGACCAGTTCCAGAATAAAGCGGCGCGGCTGGCCGGCCTTGACGAAGGGCGGCAGTGCGTCAAGCAGAAAAGTTTGCTCCCCAAATTCGCTCAACCCCACCCCCAGCCGCGTCAGCGCCGGCAATTGCTCCCGCAGGAATTGCGCGTCGCGGGCCGTCAACTCCACCGTCTCCGGCAGCAGCAGCCGTTGCGAAGGCGCGGAACCGCTTTCCTCCAACCGGCGCAACATCTCCTCGAATAGAATCCGCTCGTGCGCCGCGTGCTGGTCCAGCAGAACCAGTCCCCGGTCCGACTCCAGCACCACGTATAACCTCCCGATCACCCCCACCACCCGCAGCGGCACTTGCAAAAGCGCCGATGAGCGCGCGGCGCCAGACGGCGGCGGCGGAGCCGAAGCTGGAGGCGCGACAGGCGCGGGCGTTATAGCCGACGAGGGCAGCGGCGTGACGACTCCCCCGGATTCCGGCAATTCCACAGGTTCGGGCCGAGAGCGCGGCGGCGGCGCGATAGACGCGATTGCCGGCGCGGGCGGCAGCGTGACGGCTCCGCCAAAATCCGGCAGTTCCACCGGTTCAAGCCGGGAGCGCGGCGCGACGGTCGCGGGCTTGAGAGGCGCCGGCGGCGGGGTGTGGAACTTGAGCAGCGTCTCCGACAGCGCGCGGGTCAGCAATCCGCGCACAGCCCTTTCCCGATGGAACTTCACTTCGCGTTTCGCCGGGTGAATGTTGACATCGACTTCCGCGGGAGATACCTCGATAAACAGGCAGCAGACCGGGTAACGCCCTTTCATGAGGGCTGTGTGGTAGCCTTCGAGCAGGGCGAAGTTCACCCCGCGATTCTCCACCGGCCGCCGGTTGACAAATACATGCTGATCCTCCCGCGTCGCCCGGGAAACACCCGGAGCGCCGATAAACCCCCACACGGCAAATCGCTCCGGCGCCGCCGTTTCGCCCGACTGGCCCTCCTCCGCCAAGGCCGGCAGATCGGCGGAAAAATCGACGGCCAGCAGCTTCTCCCCGGAACCGGAGAGGGCGCGCAACCGTTCGCGCACCGCCTCGAGTTTGTCCCGGTTTTTCACCGCGGGCAATTGCCAGACGGTCCGCCCATCCTTGATGAATTCAAAGGCGACTTCTGGAAAGGCCAGCGCCGCCAGCGTCAAGTAGTGTTGGATGTGGGTCGCCTCGGTGTCCTCCGCGCGCAGAAATTTCCGGCGCGCCGGCAGATTAAAAAAAAGCTGGCGCACTTCAACGCAGGCGCCTGGAGCGCTGCCGCAAGCTTTGACAGCGGCGATCTTCCCGCCGTTGATGAGCACTTCGGTGCCTTCAGGCGTTTCGCCGTCGCGTTCGCGCGTGGTCAGGGTGAAGCGGCTCACGCTGGCGATGCTCGGCAGGGCTTCGCCCCGAAAGCCCATCGTGGAGATCGAACTCAAATCCTCCGCCCGGGTGATTTTGCTGGTCGCGTGCCGTTCCAGGCAGAGCAGCGCGTCGTCCCGGCTCATGCCCAGGCCGTCGTCGGTGACGCGAATGAGGCTGCGTCCGCCGGCCTGGATTTCAACCGTCAGGCGCGTGGCCTGGGCGTCGAGGGAATTCTCCACCAGTTCCTTGACCACGCTGGCGGGGCGCTCGACGACCTCGCCGGCGGCGATCTGGTTGGCCACCTGTTCGGGCAGCAGACGGATGCGGTTCATCTCCGACGGGCGAGTGACTACGCCGGCTTGGTGTCTGTGTTCGGAATGGGCAGAGTAAAACCAAAAAGCGCGCCGCCGCCCGGCACATTGCGGGCATATATCCTGCCCTGATGGTCCTGGACGATTTTCTTGCAGATCGAAAGGCCCAAGCCGGTTCCGTTGGCCTTGCCGTGAGTGGCAAAAGCCTGAAAGAGGCGGTCCAGCATTTGCGGGGCGATCCCCTTGCCGGTGTCCTCCAGTTCCGTGACGATTTCAGGGCCTCTGACCTCAAAGCGCAGTCTGACCTTGCCGCCCCCGGACATCGCGTCGGCGGCGTTGCCGATCAGATTGTGAAAGACGCGGGAGAGGCGCTGGGGATTGATGCGCACGGCAATGGAAGGCGGCGGGTTGAGGTATTCCACGGTGACGGATTTGAGGGCCACCTCAGCCTGAATTTCCTCAATCAATTGCTCGACGAAAACTTTGTAATCGACCTGGGCCAGCACGAAATTGGTATGCGCACCCTGGGTGAATTCCAGCAGTTCATTGACCATGTTGCTGATGCGCTCGACCTGCTTGCGAATCCGCACCTTGGACACCTGCCGCGACTCGTGCGTGGCCCCGGCCATGCACGCCATGTCGGCCGAGATGCCGATGATGTTGAGCGGGTTTTTCAAATCGTGGACGATGGAACTGGCAAACCGCCCCACCAACGCCAGCCGCTCGGATTCGAGCACTTCGCGCACATACTTGGTGTTGAATTCCCGCAGCCGCCGGCTGATCTCCCGCACCAAGGCGCCCGCCAGCCGCGGCGTCCGGTCCAGCAGTTGCTCCAATTCGGTCCGCGTGACGAAATAGACAGTGGTCGCCTCCTCGGCGGTCGCGCTGGCCGAGCGCGATTGATTGTCCAGCACCGCCATTTCCCCAAACAACTCCCCCGGCGGCACCCGCGTCAACACCTTCAAATCGCCGTAGCCCACGACCGCCGAAATCCGCACCATGCCCTCTTTGACAAAGTAGATGCCGTCGCCCGGATCGCCTTCCTTGAAGATCGCCTGATTGGCGGCAAACGTGATTTCACGAGCGGCCTTGCGCAACAAATCCACCTCGCCAGGCGTCAGGCCCTTGAACAGCTTGTTTTCCTCAATCGTGACCATGCTGCCAGTGTAGCCTCTTTTCCCCCGGAGTAAAGGAAAACGAATGGCCCATTCCCGCGCCGGGCGCATCCCGCTTTTTGGACATAAGCGGGTGCCGTCAACGGGTGAAACCATTCCTCGGAACCGCTGGGCCGAATGATCCAATCCCTTTGGGATTGAAGAACCGGCCTTTGCGAGGCGGTCCGCGGGTCAAGGCCCGGTTTTACGCCCAATCCTGCATTGCAAACTCAAAAAGTTCTTCATCCCCGGCAAGATTCTTTCTCTGCACCACCATAGGCAAAGGTCGCGCATTTCCGACAAGATTCTCCCGAATGTCTTTTCCTCTTCGTTTGCTTTTGTTCAAAACCCCTTTTTTGGTTGCGGCGGGCCGCGCTGGGCCTTCGTCTTCATGTCTCTGCGGCCAGCAGGTCCTGTATCTCCTCCCATGTCAGCGACGCTGTCAACTGTTCCTCGCCGCCCAGCAGGCTTTCGGTGAGGGTGCGTTTGCGGTTTTGCAGGGCCAGGATTTTTTCCTCGACTGTTCCGCGGGTGATTAGTTTGTAACTCGTCACCACCCGCTCCTGGCCGATGCGGTGGGCGCGGTCCGTCGCTTGCGCTTCCACCGCCGGGTTCCACCACGGATCGAAATGGATCACCGTGTCGGCGCCGGTCAGATTCAATCCCACGCCGCCGGCTTTGAGGCTGATGAGGAAGACCGGAACGCCCGCGTCGCCCTGGAATTTTTCCACCACCGCGGCCCGGTCCTGGGTTGAGCCATCCAGATAGCAGTAGCCGATGCCGCCGGCCTCCAGTTGGGCGCGCAGCAACGCGAGCATGGACGTGAATTGGCTGAAGACCAGAACGCGATGCCCGCCATCGAGGACCTCCTCGAGCAGTTCGCCGAACAACTCGACTTTCCCGGACGGGCCGGCTGCGGCGCCGGCGTTGAGCAGGCGCGGGTCGCAGCAAATCTGGCGCAAACGCAACAGGGCCGTGAGCACCACCATCCGGCTGCGGGCCAGACCGGCGGTCTTGACGGAATCGAGGATTTCGCGGCGGCCGGCGGCGAGGATTTGCTGATAGAGCGCGCGCTGCCCGTCGGCCAGCTCGCAATAGCTGACCTGCTCGATTCTCTCAGGCAGGTCGGAGGCGACCTCGCGCTTGCGGCGGCGCAGGAGGAAGGGCCGCAAACGCCGGGCCAGCCGCGCCCGCGCGGGCGCGCTGCGGTCGCGGGCGATGGGGATTTCGCAGCGTTCGCGGAAATCCGCCGCCGCGCCGAGGTAGCCCGGCATGAGAAAGTCGAAGATCGACCAGAGGTCGAGCACGGAATTTTCCAGCGGCGTTCCTGTCAAGACTATTCTGTGCGCGGCGCGGAGGACTTTGACGGCCTGCGCGTTTTGCGTCTGGCGGTTTTTGATGTGCTGCGCCTCGTCCAGCACCAGCGTGTCGAATTCCATCCCGCCGTACAGCGCGGCGTCGCGCCGGAGCAGGGCGTAGCTGGTGATGAGCAGGTCGTGCCGCGCCAGATCGGAAAAGAGGGCGCGCCGTTCGGCCCCGTGCAGGGCCAGGACGCTCAAGGCCGGGGTGAATTTCTTTGACTCCGCCTCCCAATTGAAGACCAGCGAGGTCGGGCAGACGACCAGGGAAGGGTTGGCGGGCGCGGCGCCGCGCCGTTCCTTGAGCGCGCGGAGAAAGGCCAGCACCTGAACGGTTTTGCCCAGGCCCATTTCATCGGCCAGGATGCCGCCGAAGCCGTTGGCGCGCAGGAAATGGAGCCAGCCGACGCCTTCCTTTTGATAGGGGCGCAGGACCGCCTCCAGATCGCCCAAAGGCGGGGCCTGGATTTTGATTTCGCCCCGTTGCCGGGCGGCGCGCTCGGCCCAGGCCGCCGGGGCCTGCGCCGTCCAGCCGCCCGCCTCGCGCAGCGTGGCGTCCAGAAAGCCCGCCTGGGTGTTGTCCAGGCGAAAGACGCCGTCGTGCTGGAGGGGTGCGCAATCGACCAGCGCCTCCTGCAACTCCTCGACCGCGCCGGTGTCAAGCAGAGCAAACTTGCCGTTGCGCAGGCGGGTGTGGCTTTGGCCGGAGAGAAGGAGGCGCTGAATCTCCGCCGGCGGAAGCCGTTCGCCGCCGGAGGCCTCGTAGGTCACGTTGAGGTCGAACCATTGTTCGCCGGAAGGAGTGATTTGAAAGCGCGGCTGGACGCGTTCCAGGTTTTCGGCGCTGCGCTCCAGCCTTTCTTCCAGGGTCACTTCCCACTCCTTTTCCAGGCGGGGATAATCGCGCGCGAAGAAATTGAGCACCAGGTTCTGGCCGTTCATGCGGAACGATCCGGCGGCGTCCGGCCCGATGAAACCGGCGCGGCGCAAGCGCTCCGCCGCCGCCTGGGTGGCGGAGGCGCCGCACGAGGCCACACCAAATGGTGACTCGCTGGCAGGCGGGCGGCTGGCAGGCGGGACGCCAGCCAGAGCGACCGAGAGGTTAGAACAGATTACTGGCTGCCCGCTTTGCGGGCTGGTCGCGCTCCCAATCTCAACTGAATCGTTCCGGCTAAGACACTCCAGAGTGGCGTTCAGCATGGCCAAACCGCCCGCCAGGCGCAGTTTGAATTTCGCCTCCCCCGGCTCGAAATCCTCCAAAGGGGCGCGAGCCGGGGCCGGAGCGGTCTTGGCGGCGGTGGCAGCCGGGCGCGCGGCGGGGCGGAGAAAATGGAGGCCGACGGCGACTGAGTGGCCGCAAATCACGCCGCGCTGGCGGGAGTCGCGGCAGGTGCAGAGGTTGTCGGCGTCCGTGGCGCTTCTGATGACCAAACCGGCGCGATAGACGGTCTGCCCTTCCTGAACGGCGCCGCGCAAGGTGGGCGCCTGCCACTCCGACGCAAGGACGCGGTCGGCGGCCAGGAGCGAGCGGGCCTGCTTCATGGCCATCCATCCCGCCAGTTTGGACAGCAGCGCCTCGGAAAGCACAAGCTCGCTCATGGGAGGGCGTTACGGGGCGGTGAGGGCCTTCAACAAAGGCTCCAGATCGATATCGGAGTCTCCCGACGCGCTCGCCCCGCGCATGGCCAGGAGCATGCTCAAACTGCCCAGGTCCGCCTCAGATTTCACGTTGTGAAGGACCTGGTTGGTGAGGGCAAAGTTGATTTCCTGCTCGCGACCGGAGGCGAGGTTGCTCACACGCACTATTCCGAGGCTCAGGTTGAGCGTGTCAATGCCGGTGAATTTCAAAGATATGTCCGCCGATGAGCGCCCGCCCGATTTTTTGTCCTTTGTCTTCAAGGCTGAGAAGTTGAACCGGCCGCGCTTATCCTGGACGAGAGTGAGGCTGGCCAGGTTCAGGCGCAACAGCGGGAGATGAAGGTTCCCCAGGCGCATGGCGGGGCGGTCATATTCGACGTGCAATTCGGGCACGTCCAGGCAGACCGCGCCTCCGAAATCGGCGGTGTTGTAAAGTTTAAAGCCCTCAATCGTCAGGGTCGGCGAAAGCAAGCCGACGTGGACGGAGCGGACTTTGACCTCCATTCCGGTGGCGGCGCGGAGGCGATGGGTGAGAACCTCCTTCGAAATGGTGTCCAGAAGGAGAACGGCCGCCAACGCCAGGACCAGCGCCGCGCCAAAGAGATACAGCAGAACGCGGAGGAACAGCCGGGCAAAACGCAACATAAGGCAGGCTTAGAGCGAAATGTCCTCGGGCCGGACTTCGAGGCATTCGTCCGAGTCTTCCCAGATCACCGCCGGATAAAGGTCCAGAAACCGGGGCAAAAGAGTGCGCCCCGCGATGGCCAGCAATTTCTCCGCCTCATCGGCGGCGTCGTCGCACGCCTGTTCGTAATCCGCAACGGTCTTGCGCTTGCGGTCCTCCCAATGGGCCACGGCATGGACCGGCGCGTAGGCGTCCGCCCAGCTTTTAACGGCCGTTTGCACGTCAGCGGGCAAGTCCTCGAAGGGAGCCAGCGTCTCGGAACAATGCTGGCAAATAAGACCGCTTTGCACGATGTCGCGGCTGAAAAGCGGCAGGAGCGGCGCCCGGCAGCAGGGCGCGGACGGGAAGTTGGGCGGGGGCGCGGCCAGCCGCATGAGCCAAATCTGGCGGCGATGGCCCACTTCGGCCGCCAGGCGGTAAGCGCCGATGAGGGGATGAGAGAAGCGCCAGACCCGGCCGCCCAATTGCCCAAGCGTTTGGGCCAGCCAGCGCGCCAGCGTGGTGTCGTCGAAGCCTTCGAAGACCGAACTGTATTCGGCCCAGAGGCGGTCAGGTGAACCTTCAGCCATGGAATAACAGTAGGGGCAAACTTTAAGGTTTAAAGTTTAAAGTTGCATGGACTATAAGGTGGTTGTGCCGATGCCGCCAAATCCTCTGGAACTGCCGCTGGCCCAGATTTCCGGCGTGGGCGCGGCCCGCGCCGCGCAGTTGCAGCGTCTGGAACTGCGCACGGTCGGCGACCTGCTCTTGCACCGCCCGCGGCGCTACGAGGACCGGCGCCATTTCCAGCGCATCGCCGACCTGCACCTTGGCGCGCCCGCCCTGGCTTGCGGAACCGTCACCGCATCGGGGTCCAGGCCATTGCGCGGTGGGCGCTCGCTTTTTGAATTGATCCTGGACGACGGGAGCGGGCGGCTGCATTGCCGGTGGTGGAACCTGCCCTTCATGCGCAATTACTTCAAAACGGGCGATGAAGTGGTCGTCTTCGGCAAGCCCGGCTCGCTGCGGCCCCGGACCATGGACCATCCGGAAACCGAAGTCGTCCAGTCCCTCGAACGCTCGGTCCATCTCAACCGCATCGCCCCGATCTATCCGCTGACCGAAGGGCTGCCCCAACGCTGGCTCCGCTCACTGATCTGGCGGCTGCTGGAACAATTTGAGACGGCCATCCCCGAACCGCGCCCGAACCGGCCCCTGGCGGGCCGGAATCTGACGGTTGGCGGGCAGACCGTTCCCCTGCCCTCTCGAGCGCAGGCGGTGCGCTTGCTGCATTTTCCAGAAGAACTGGACGACGCGGATATCGCCCGCCAACGGCTGGCGCTGGACGAGTATGTCGAACTGCAAGAGGCCATGCAGGCGCGCCGGCGGAACC
Source organism: Verrucomicrobiales bacterium (assembly GCA_003138485.1). Taxonomy (GTDB): domain Bacteria; phylum Verrucomicrobiota; class Verrucomicrobiia; order Limisphaerales; family Palsa-1400; genus PLGF01. The sequence continues at coordinate 8,170 of PLGF01000016.1, forward strand.
TGGAAGCCAACGCCCGCGCCCTGCCCTGCGCCGGCGACAACCGGCTGATGAAGCCGTTCCTGGCCGCGCTGGAATTCCACTTGACTCAAGCCCAGACGCGGGTGCTGGGCGAAATCCGCCGCGACCTGGCCGGGCCGCCGCCCATGCGCCGCCTGCTCCAGGGCGACGTCGGCTCCGGCAAAACCGTCGTGGCGGCCTGCGCGGCGTTGATGGCGCTGGAAAGCGGTAGCAACGTGGCGCTGATGGCGCCGACAGAAATCCTGGCCGAACAGCATTGGCGCAACTTCCGCCGGTGGTTTGAGCCGCTGGGAATCGCGGTGGAATTGCGGACCGGGACAACGAAAACGGGGACGCCCGCCGGGCAGGAGGCGCTGGCCCTTGGCGGGCCGGGCGTCCGGCGCGCGCGAATGGACATCGGCACGCACGCGCTGCTGGAAGAGGGATTCGCGCCGGAAAAGCTCGGATTGGTTATCATTGACGAACAGCACAAATTCGGGGTCGCCCAGCGGGAGCGACTGGTGCGCAAAGGCGCCTATCCCCATCTGCTGGTCATGACCGCCACGCCCATTCCGCGCACGCTGGGATTGACCCTTTACGGCGACCTGGACATCTCGGTCATCGAGGGCGGTCCGCCGGGGCGCGGGCGGATCATGACCTTTGTGCGGGAACGGGAGAGCCTGGCGAAGGTCTGGGAATTCACGCGCGGGCAATTGGCCGCGGGCCGCCAGGCCTACGTGGTCTATTCCCGGCTCGAAGCGGAGGATTCGCCGGCGGGATTGAAAGCTGTCAAGAAGGAGTTTGGCCGGCTGTCGGAACTCTTCGCGCCGTGGCGGACGGGCCTGTTGCACGGGCGGCTGCCGGGCGCGGAGAAGGAGGAGGTTATGGCTGCCTTTCGCGCCAACGCCGTGCAGGTGCTGCTGGCCACGTCGGTCGTCGAGGTCGGTTTGGACGTGCCCAACGCGACGGTGATGATTATCGAGAACGCGGAGCAATTCGGCCTGGCGCAGCTCCATCAATTGCGCGGTCGCATCGGGCGCGGCGCGGCTGATTCCTACTGCATCCTGGTCACCGCCGGCAAGACAGAGGAAGCGGCGCGGCGGCTGAAAATCCTGGAGGAGACGGCGGACGGCTTTCGGATAGCGGAGGCGGATTTGGCGCTGCGCGGGCCTGGGGAATTGCTGGGCCGGGAGCAAAGCGGCGCGCCGCCCTTGCGGTTTGGGGACCTGACGCTGGACGGTCCGCTGATCGAGCAGGCGCGCGACATCGCCAAGGGGGTCAAATAGTCGTGGTTGCGGGATGGGCGGCTTCGTGGTAATCTGCGGGATATTTATATAACAAATGCCTGATCCAAATCGAACAAACGACCCGGACAAGAACGAGAAGCGCAATAACGATTTGCGCCTTCCGCCGCGCACCTTCCTGCTGGGCATTGGCATCATCGCCATTGTCAGCATTCTGGCCCTGGTCAAAAACGGCTCGGAACCCGCCGTCAAGGAGTTGGGGTCGCTCCCCGAATTGTTGGACAAGGTCACCAACAACCTGATCGTTCCCAACAGCGGCCGCATCGTTTACTCCGTGCAGTCGGCCAACATCAGGAAGATCACCGGAAGCTACTACGAAACCGACGAGACGGGCAAAAAGGCGATGGTCGATGGCAAGGTCAAGGAGGTGCCCTTCAAACTCGAAACACCTTTGACAGACAAGGACACAGACATCCTGGTCTATACGCGGCAATTCAAGGCCGTCAACGACAGCAACCTCATGGCGAGCATGTTTTGGAACACGTTCGTTCCGTTCTTCCTCATCCTGGGCGCCGTTTACTTCTTCATTTTCCGGCAGATCAAAATGGCGGGCAAAGGGGCGATGAGTTTTGGCAAGAGCCGCGCGCGGCTTTTGAACAAGGAAAAAAACAAGATCACCTTCAAAGACGTCGCGGGAGTCGAGGAAGCCAAGGAGGAAGTCTCGGAGTTGGTCGAGTTCCTCAAAGACCCCAAGAAATTTCAAAAACTCGGCGGACGCATCCCCAAAGGCATCCTGATGGTCGGCGCGCCGGGCACAGGCAAAACCCTGCTGGCCAAGGCGATTGCCGGGGAGGCCGACGCCTCCTTCTTCAGCATCAGCGGCTCGGATTTTGTCGAAATGTTTGTCGGCGTCGGCGCCAGTCGTGTGCGCGACATGTTCGAGCAGGCGCGCAAGAACGTTCCGTGCTTGATATTCATCGACGAGATTGACGCCGTCGGACGCAGCCGCGGGCACGGCTGGGGTGGCGGCAACGACGAACGGGAGCAAACGTTGAACGCGCTGCTGGTGGAAATGGACGGATTTGACACCCAGGACGGCATCATTATCATCGCGGCGACCAACCGGCCCGATGTCTTGGACCCCGCCTTGCTGCGCCCGGGCCGATTCGACCGTCAGATCATGGTGAGCCTCCCGGATGTGCGCGGACGCGAAGCCATTCTCAAAGTCCACGCGCGGAACGTCAAACTGGACCCCTCCTCCAACCTGGGCGTCATAGCCCGCGGCACGCCCGGCTATTCCGGCGCGGATTTGGCCAACCTTTTGAACGAAGCCGCCTTGCTGGCCGCCCGCATGAACAAGAAATCCATCGGCATGGCCGAACTGGAGGAAGCCCGCATCAAGGTCCGCATGGGCCGCGAGCGCCGCAGCATGGCCATGTCCGAGGAAAACAAGAAATGCACCGCCTGGCACGAAGCCGGCCACGCCTTGGTCAACGTTTGCCTCGAACACACCCATCCCCTTCACAAAGTGACCATCATCCCCCGCGGCCAGACCCTCGGCTCGACCATGTCCCTGCCCGAAGAGGACGTGCTCAATCATCGCCGCAAAGAGATGCTCGATTTGATTGCCGTAATGATGGCCGGACGCATTGCCGAAGAGATCGTTTCGGGCGACATTTCCAGCGGTGCCGCCGGCGACATCCAGCAAGCCACCTCCGTCGCCCGCGCCATGGTCTGCCAGTGGGGCATGAGCGACCGACTCGGCATGGTCCAATACGGCAGCGACCACGACCAGCTTTTCCTGGGGCGCGACATGGTGCAGCGCAAGGATTACAGCGAGTTCACGGCGCAGGAGATCGACGCCGAGGTCAAACGCATCACCAACGAGGCCTACGACCGCTCCAAGACGATCATCGAAATTCATCGCGACAAATTGGAAATCATCGCCAACGCCTTGCTCGAATACGAATCCCTCGACGGCGTGCAGGTCAGCGAAATCGTCAAATCCGGCACGTTCACGCCGCCGCCGCCCGACCCGAAGGTGGAGCCGCCCTCCGGCGCCGTCGCGGCCACCGCGATGCCCGAGGTGCCCAAACCGCTTCCGCCAAAACTTCCCGGCTTCGGCTCGCCGTCGCCCGCGCCCGTATAAGCGACCGTTCTTGGCTATTGCATCCAGTCAAACGTTGCGCAATTCTGGACGGCGGGCGCGGTCAAGCGCGCTCCACTATGACTGAAGCCGCCGCTCGACAAATGGTGATTGCCCCGTCGCTCCTGGCCGCCAACTTCGCGCGCTTGGGCGTGGAAGCGGCGCGCGCCGACCGATCTGGGGCGGATTGGCTGCACCTGGACATCATGGACGGCCATTTCGTTCCGAACATTTCCTTCGGCCCTGCCGTGGTGAAAACCATTCGCCCCTTGAGCCGGCTGACCTTTGATGTCCATTTGATGTGCTCCCGGCCGGAAATACTGCTCGAACCCTTTGCCAAAGCCGGCGCGGACCGGATCACGATTCACGTTGAATTGGACGGGCAGGTCGTTCCCTTGATATGGAAAATCCGTTCCCTGGGCAAGCAAGTCGGATTGAGCCTCAACCCGCCCACGGCCATGGCCAGCGTCGAGCCTTACCTGGACCGGATTGATTCGCTTCTGATCATGACCGTCAATCCCGGATTTGGCGGGCAGGAATTCATCACGGAATGCCTGACAAAAGTCCAGCAGGCGGCCGCCTGGCGCGAGCAGCTCGGCTTGAACTATCGCATCGCCGTCGATGGCGGCGTTGACGATGCCATCGCCGCCAGTTGCGCCCAAGCCGGGGCCGACACCTTCATCTGCGGCACGGCGCTTTTCGGGCAACCGAATCTCAAAGCGGCCGTGGCAAGGATGCGCAAGAGCGTCAACGCCCGTTAGAAAAGGGGAAACAGCGGGGCGAACGCTTTTGTCGCTTCCGTCGTTTGCGTCCCTTTCCTTAGAACAGGGGAAGCAGGGGGCGGGGCGAACGGGCCATCCGGGCCAGCGACCCCAGCGCCGTCCTTTTCCGCAACATGCGCAGCACCCAATAGACCGCCACCGCCGCGGCCAGATGTTTGATCGTGTGCCCGCTCACCCATCCGCACATTTTGTAAATCCGCGCGTCCAGCGCCTCGGCGCCCTTCGCCACAAGATACCACCCCATGACGGCCCATATATCCGCGCCGCGGGTGTAACGCGCGGGAAACATAACGACGAGCAGGCCGATGAGCGCGACGGAGAAATACTGCGCCGCCATGTAAGGCCAGAGATTGCCCGTCCATTGCCACCACCAAACCGTGCCCGCTCCGAAGACCACCAACGGCCACAGCAGCCGTATTCCCGCCGGGACGGATATGCGCTCGGCCAGCGTCGCCGCCAGCAGGGACATGAACGCCAGAGCCATCGGCAGGCGGTCCCAAACCAGCGTCGCATCCCGCGGCTGCCAGTGATAGTACGCGGAGCCGAAGCAGGTGAGGAAAACGCCCCCGAAGAAAACTCCATAAGGCAGGCGCTCCCGCGATTCGATGAACCGGCCTGGGGCGGCCAGGAAACGAAAGCCCAGCACGCCCACCACCAAAAAGGCGATGTTGGAAATCACATTGAGACAATTGGGAACGCCCAACAACGTCCGCGCGTCCGCAAAATGATGATACGCCTCCGGCTGCCGCAGCGGCCTTAGAAGAAACGCCGTGATAACGCCGCCCAAGGCCACGGCCGTGAACAGCCACACCCGCCGGTCATGCCGCCGGGAACCGCCCACCTGGATCAGCGGACCCCGCAAATGAAATGTCCGTTCCAGGTCGATCATTTCAATCCAGCCGCACGCACGATTCGATTTCCGCGTACTTGAACGTGACCCCGTCCAGTTCCAGCGCAAGATTGCGAACGCGATCTTCCTCGATGAACAGAACATCGGACGCCAGATGCAATTTGCCGCGCAAACGAATGCCCCCGCGCAGCCAGACCTCCGCGGAGTGGCCCACGGGCAGATTGAGTTTCTGCGCCGCCGCCTCGACCGCCATCTGGCGCACTGCAACCCATGCGCTGTAACCGTCAGTCCCCTGGCCCGATTGAAAATCCAGTTGGCCTTGCAATTGCGTGACCGGGTTCATCCGCGCAGACCTATGCCACAAGGACTCGCGCCAGACAAGGCCAAAGCCCGCGACGGCGAACTGGCGGGGGCATTTTCAGCTTTTTGGCACATCTGTGTATTGGGAAAGGCTTCAGCAATTGAAACGATTGAAAACGGGTCATTGAAGAAGTGAAATGCACCTCCAGGCTGCTAGCCCGCATATTTCACACTCGCCTTAAAAGTCCGCCACACTGCACGGTAGCAGGGCGAAGCTCCTGCGGAGCCGGGGTCTCGTCGGTGGAAAGGCTCCGCAGGAGCGTCGCCCTGCCAAATTATATGCGGCTAACGATCTGGGTAAAAAAGAAACGGAGTCCAGATATTGAGCTTATCCAGACTCCGCCCAAACCGCACACGCGGGTTGGTGAGACACGCATTTCTGAACAATGCAGGAAGCGTGCCGTTCGCATTTGCGGAAAGGCTGAAGAATGGAAGCAGCTAAAGGGCTTGGAGGCCGGCGAGGTCGGGGTCGGGGTCTTTCTGGGACGGAAGAGGCGCCGGAGCTTGGGGATCGGCGGCCACGGGGGTCTGGCGCTCCACTAAAGCCCGCACGGTAACCACGTTGGCGCCAGCCTGGGAAAGGCCGCCTTGCGCATTGTCGTAAAACTGCCCGCTGTCAATGACATTATCCGTGCAGGAAGCGTCGTTGACCACAAAGGCCTTGCCGCCGCAGCCGGCGATCAAGATTTTGCCGAAGCTGTTGCCGGTGCATTCAGTTCCGGGGCACGGTTGCCAGCCGGAGGCCACCCGCACGCCAGTCTGGGCCATGAACACCCCGTGATGCCGGGATTTCTCGATTGTCAGCCGCTCAAATTTGTTGTTGCGCGATTGCCGCATGAAGATGCCCAGGTCGTTGCCCGCCAGCACGGCGCCTTCAATCACATTGTGAACGAAATTCAAGTCCAGGGAGATCCCCGCCGCCTGATTGTCGTGCAGGGAAAGCTGGCTGAAATGGCTGTCCTCAGTCAGGTAGCAAGCCAAACCGTCAAATTGGTTGTCGAAGGCCGTCAACTCGCGCACCGTCAGCCGCCGCGTGCGGCCCGCCGTCACCATCCCGCCGGACCGGCATCGGCAGCACACAACCCGCTCGACCGTCACGCCGTCAGCGTCCCAGACGTTGACGCCGTTGTTGTTGATCAGGCCGCCGTCGGTGGCGGACCGCCAGAGTTCTCTTTGCTGGTTGGCGCGGTTCCCGTCAATGGCCAGGTCGGACAGGCGGAGGTCGGTGGTCGGCCCGCCGGCTTTGGCAAGAGGATTGCCGAGGATGACGACCGGGCAATTGGCGTTGTCGGCCAGGAATAAAACGGTGGCGGGGCCGGCGCCGCGCAACGATTGATGAGGGTGCCGCAAGATGATCGGCTGGCGGACGACGTAGGTTCCGGGCCGCAGCAGAACTTCCCCTCCTTTTGGCAGGTGATCCAGGGCCTTTTGAATTCCCTCACCCCCGGCCTTGACCGGCACGGTTACGGTCGCCGCGGCCGCCGAAGAAGGATTGACCATGCCCACGAGAGCCAGCCCCATCGAAGTAACCAGGAAGGTCACCGGCATCGAATGCCGATTACCGTTCGCGTTAGGCTGGCTATAACGCATATTCTTGGCGATTTGACGCGCCTCTCTGATGGTATATTCGTCTTTTGCGAGAAAAACTTTAGAAAAACTAAACATCGCGCTCCGAGCGCAAAACCGGCCTGTTGAAGATTCGTTTTGACTTCCTGAACTGTCACGTTTCGGGCGTTGTCCCGCAAAGCCGGAAGGGTTCCCGTTGGGCAACTGACGAACCCGAATCATTAGCGGCCTGCTTGCGAACTCACCCAAATGGTGGGGAGGTCTTGGACGGGGGATTCCGTCGGCGGGACGCCGACGGATGCGGTCGAGACGACCGCGCTCCTAAAGAGGTGGCTAATGAGCGGGTTGACGAAGGCATGAGGCAGCTCACGCCAGGGTTATTGGATTCCGTCTTGCGAACTGGCTTCCAGGGAATTCTTGAGAAATTCGAGGACGACCTTTTTCTCGCCCCGTCCGAGCCACTGTCCGAAAACGACCAACCCGATGCCGAGCACCAGACAACAGCCCAGGGCCAGATACAATGTGTTGGGACCCACCATGGTCCCTGGTTGTTTGGACATTGGCACGATGAGCGGGGCGGCGGCAAAGATGCCCACGAAAGCGAACCAGAAGACCGTCAATAGCCGCGCCAGGGGATTCATTCTGAATTGGCCCTCAATCAATGTGCCGTTGTCACAAGCGGTCATGCGCCCGTAAAAAAAGGGCGCGAAGGAATTGGTGTAGTAACGGGCCGTGTGCAGCCGGAAGGTCGCACCGTGAAAGTCACCGAGGACCTTCCGGGCGTCCGAGGGGCCGTTCCAGGACAACGAGAGGCCGCCCAGGTCGGTGGCGGAAACCAGCCGGGTCCGGCATTCGGCAGGGGAGAATTTTGTGCGCAATTTCATGATGCTTTCCGTTCCCTTAACAAAACACAGATTGGAACGAAGTGCCAGCCGGGAATTGACGGCAGGCAATCACAGGGCGCATCTCACCATTGTCGAGCTTTCCTTGTATTCGTGGCCAAAGCGGCGCTTTCGCGCCGCACTCCAACACGCTTCGCGTTCAGGGTACGCTCTCGTTCCGCCGACAGGTTTTGGAGTGCAGCACCGCTCTGCGGTGCAGCCCAACAATTTGTTCCGTCTGCGCGAAAGCGCCGCTTTCAAACACAGGAAGACTCGACAATGGTGAGATGCGCCCCAATCACAAATTTCGCGCAAAAAGGCTCGCGGGCTGCCGCCGGTCCGCTCTATAAATGGCGTTCCATGAAAAAAGTCGTTTTGCTGGGTTGCACCGGCTCGATCGGGACCAGCACGATCAAAGTGGCTGAGGATCTGCCCGACCATATCCGCCTTGTGGGCTTGGCCGCCGGCAATAACGCCGGGTTGCTCCTCACCCAAACCCTCAAACACCGGCCCGAAGCCGTCTCCCTCTCCGACCCTGCCAAGGCGCGCGAATTGGAAAAGACCCTCGGCACGGCGGCGCGGGTGTTTTCAGGCGCGGATGGTTTGGTCAAGCTCGCCACCCTGCCGTCCGCCGACATCGTTTTGATCGCCATCGTCGGCACGGCCGGTTTGCGCCCTGCGCTGGCGGCCATTCGCGCCGGCAAGGACATTGCCATCGCATCGAAGGAAATCCTGGTAATGGCCGGCGAGATCGTCATGCGCGAAGCGCGCAAGAACGGCGTCCGGGTTCTGGCGGTGGACAGCGAGCATTCGGCCATTTTCCAATGTCTGGACGGCAAGCCCGCCGAGTCGGTGCGCGCCTTGTGGCTGACGGCGTCGGGGGGGCCGTTCCGGGAGACGCCCAAGGAGGAGTTTCCCAGTCTGACGATGGAACGGGCGTTGCGGCATCCGTCGTGGGTTATGGGGCGGAAGATCACGATTGACTCGGCGACGCTCTTTAACAAAGGACTGGAGATGATCGAGGCGCGGTGGCTCTTCGACATCGAGATGGGGCGGGTGCGGGTGGTGGTGCATCCGCAAAGCATCGTGCATTCGATGGTGGAATTTGTCGATGGCTCGATGCTGGCGCAAATGTCCACGCCGGACATGTGCCTGCCGATCCAATACGCGTTGACCTACCCGGAGCGGGTGGGCAGCAATCGGGTGCAAACCAACGTGACCAAACTGGGGCCGTTGACGTTCCAGGAGCCGGACCGCGACCGATTCCCCGCGCTGGACCTGGCGCAAAAGGCGGGGGAAATCGGCGGCACCCTGCCCGCGGTCCTCAACGCGGCCAATGAAGTGGCGGTAAGTGATTTTATCAACGGACGCTGCAATTTTCCGCAAATCAGCCAGACCGTGGCGCGAGTCATGGAGCGCCACACCGTAACGGCCCATCCGCGCCTGGAACAAATCCTGGAAGCCGACGCCTGGGCGCGACAGGAAGCCGCGCTGCCAGAGTCAAGGTGAAGACGCCGGCGGGCGCTCCCGGCAGTCCGCCCATTCGCGCCAGTTGGCGCGCAGGCGCTCCAACAACCGGCTGTCGGCGGCGGGGAATTGGTAATTGGCGAGGTCCCCGGCGGTGACCCAGGCCACGTCCTGGCCGGAGACGGCCCGCGGTTCGTGCCGCAGCCAGCAGCAGCGGAAAAACCGAAGGTGGACCAAGAGGCCGGGATACTCGTGGGTGAGCGATTCGATCAAATCAACGACGCGCACCTCAATGCCCAATTCCTCGGCCAGTTCCCGGCGCAGGCATTGTTGGAATGTTTCCCCGGCCTCGCGCTTGCCGCCGGGAAACTCCCACAACCCGCCCAGATGCGCCTGCGGCGGCCGCCGCGCAATGAGCAGCCTGCCATCCCGGAAGACCAGGCCGGCGGCCACTTCGACCCCCGGCGCGCCCGGCTCGTTCACGCCTTCCCCCGGCCGATGCTCTTGTAGAGGAAGCCGAGCCGCTCCATCTCCTCGGTGTCAAACATATTTCTGCCGTCGAAGATGATCGGGTGCGAGAGGCACTTGCGGGCGCGCTCCAGGTCCAGGCGCTTGAATTGCGGCCACTCCGTGGCGATGATCAGCGCGTCGCAGCCCTCCGCGACGTCGTTCATGTCCGAAACGTACTGCGGCTCGGGCAGGACGGCCCGGGCTTTTTCCATTGCCTGCGGATCATAAACGCGCAAGCGCGCCCCTTCCTTGAGAAGGCGCTGGCATAGTTCGATCGCGGGGGACATTCGCACGTCGTCGGTATTCTGCTTGAAGGCCAGCCCCAATACGCCGAGGGTCTTGCCTTTGACCACCCAGAGAGTGTCGTGAATTTTTTTGAGAAAGCGATCCATTTGGGCGGCGTTGATCCGCTGGACCTCTTCGAGCAGCCCGAAACGGCAGCCCATCGACTCCGAGATGCGGATGAAGGCGCTGAGGTCCTTGGGAAAACAACTGCCGCCAAAGCCCAGGGAGGCGTCCAGGAATTCGCGGCCGATCCGGGCATCCATTCCCATGCCGTTGGCGACCTCCTGCACGTTGGCGCCCGATTTCTCGCAGATGACCGAGATGGCGTTGATATAGGAAATCTTCAGGGCAAGAAACGAGTTGGAGGCGTGTTTGATCAATTCCGCCGAATTGATATCCGTGACGATGACCGGCGCCTGATAGGGCGCGTAAACCTCCTTCATCGCCGCCACCGGGCGCGGCGACGATACGCCAATGACCACCCTGTCTGGCTTCATGAAATCCTCCACCGCGAACCCCTCGCGCAGGAACTCCGGGTTGCTTACCACGTCAAACTCCACCTTCGTCTTGCGATACCTCTTGATCGTCTCCGCCACCTTCTCCCCCGTCTGCACCGGCACGGTGCTCTTGTCCACCACGATTTTGTAGGCCGTCATGGCGGACGCGATCTCGCGCGAAACCCCCTCGATAAAACTCAAGTCCACCGATCCGTCCGGCTGCGGCGGCGTCGGCACGGCGATAAAGACCACATCGGACCCCTCGACACCTTCCTGGGTGCTGGAGGTGAAACGGAGCCTGCCGGCGGCGGTGTTTTTTTCGACCAATTCCGGCAGACCCGGCTCATAAATGGGCATGCCGCCCGCCTTGAGCAAGTTGACCTTGGCCTCGTCATTGTCCACACAAATGACGTGATGCCCAGCCTCGGCAAAACACGTCCCCGTGACCAGCCCCACGTAACCGGTTCCAATAATCGTCAGGTTCATTTCGCCGCGGAATTGGGCAACGCGCCAGGATTGGCCGATGGATTGGCGCCGGGCTTGGAAGTCGCGGGACTGGGAGCAGATTGGGAAGGATTGGCGGCGGCTGGCGCGGCAGCGCTGTTCTGCGGCAGAGCGAAGGGCTTTGGAGCGGGCGCCTCCAGCAGCTTCCGGAATTCAGGATGTTTGGCCAGGAGAAGCTCGGCTCTCTCGCGCGCTTCGGCCGCCCACGGGTCGTTCGGATTTCTGATTTGGGCCAGTTGCGCGTAAATGGGCAGCGCCTGCTGCGGCTTGTTGTCTTCCTCATAGAGCCGGGCCAGAGTCAACTTCGCCGGGGACACAATGCTCGTCTCACTCGAATAAGCTTTCACCACTTCCTGGTATTTCTGGATGGCCTCCGCGGTCTTGCCCTGAGCCTCAACCGAAGCGGCCACGCCCATTTTGGCTTGGGCAACGAGGGAGCCATCGGGGTAATCCGCCAGATATCTGGAGAACTCCGATTGCGCCTCGGAATACTTCCCATCGGTGAACAAAGTCTCCGCCCCGAGGAGTTGCGCGTACTCGCCGCCGGGAGTGTTCGGATACCGCCTGGCCACGTCCAGCAATGGCGCCGGCGAACCCCTCGTCACCCGCGCGCTCATCCCCACCACTCCCTGCACGGAGAGAAGCTGGGCGTCGGCACTGTCTTCCCTCGCGGTCTTGTTCCAGGAATACAGGCCCCAAGACAGCCCAATGACGGCGGCCGCGATGAGGCCGATTATGATTCGCTTCCGGTTGGCGTGGAGCCAGGAAATCAACCTGAGAAATGTGTCCGGTGACTGCGTTGTTTCAACTTCCATATAAAGGGCGGGAATTCTCATCGGTACCTGAAAAAACGCAAGCCCAAATTGCAGCCTAATTCGCGGCCCAAATTGAAAAGCTCGCTTTCTATGTCCCCAACCGTTTTACTGCGAACCGATGGACGCCGGTGAAAAATCGTGCCTCGAAACGCTTAAACGCTATTTCGGCTTCGCCTCCTTTCGCCCTCTGCAACGGGAGATCATCCGCGATGCCATGTCCGGCAAGGATGTCTTTGCGCTCCTGCCGACGGGCGGCGGCAAATCGCTCTGTTTCCAATTGCCCGCGCTCTTGCGGCCCGGCCTGACTGTCGTTGTCTCGCCCTTGATCGCACTGATGAAGGACCAGGTGGACGCGCTCCAGGCCGCCGGCATCGGGGCGACCTTTCTCAACTCAACCCTTCAGAGCGCCGACGCCCGCCAGCGCCTGCGCGGCCTGCACCGGCATGAGTTCTGCCTCCTTTATGCCGCCCCCGAACGGCTGATGCTGCCGGGCTTCCTGAACGATTTGCGGAATTGGAACGTGAACTTGATCGCCGTCGATGAGGCCCATTGCATCAGCGAATGGGGACACGATTTCCGCCCTGAATACCGCCAGCTTTCCCAACTGCGCGCGATCTTCCCAGATGTCCCCATGATGGCCCTGACCGCCACCGCCACCACACGGGTGCGGGAGGACATTGTCAAGCTGCTCCAATTGCGCGACCCCAGCCGCTTTGTGGCCAGCTTCAACCGACCCAATTTAAGCTATCGCGTTGTTGCCAAAGCCAGACCGTCCGCCCAGGTGCTCGCCTTCCTTCGGGAGCGGCCCCGCGAGAGCGGCATCGTCTATTGCCAAAGCCGCAACGGCGCCGAACGCCTGGCCAGCCACCTCGCCCAAAATGGAATACCCGCCAAGCCGTATCACGCCGGGCTGACCGCCCGCGAACGGAACGACAATCAGGAACTTTTCCTGCGCGATGAAGTCCGCGTGATCTGCGCGACCATTGCTTTCGGAATGGGCATCAACAAACCCAATGTCCGCTTCGTCATCCACTACGATCTGCCCAAAAACATCGAGGGCTATTACCAGGAAACCGGGCGCGCCGGACGCGACGGATTGCCCGCCGAATGCGTCCTTCTTTTCAGCGCGGGCGACACCGTCAAGCAGCAGCGATTCATCGAGGAGAAACCGCCTCAGGAACAGCAAATCGCCCGCGAACAGCTCCGCCAAATCGTCCATTACGCAGAGTCCGGAGGCTGCCGCCGCGCCGAACTGCTCCGCTATTTCGGCGAGGTCTTTCATGACGCCAATTGCGGCGGTTGCGACAATTGCCTCTCGCCCCGCGCCACCTTTGACGGCACGGTCCCCGCGCAAAAACTTCTCTCCTGCGTCTTTCGCGTCCGCCAGATGAGCCAGTTCGGCGTCGGCCTCAATCATGTCGTCGAAGTCCTCACGGGGGCCGACACGGAAAAAATCCAGCGATGGGGTCACAAGGCGCTTTCCACTTACGGCATTGGCGGCGAGCACACCCGCGCCGAATGGCAGGCCATCGGCCGCGAACTCATCCGCCTGGGCTTCCTGCGCCAGGACCCCGGCAAGTTCAGCACCCTCGAACTGACCGACGAGGGCTTCCGCGCCCTGCGCGAGCGCAAGAAGATTGTTCTCACCAAACCGATGGCCGCCCCGCCCCCGCGCGAAAAAGTCCGGCGCTCCGGCGAAATCTCCTGTGACGAGGACCTTTTCGACCGCCTCCGCCAACTGCGCAAATCCCTGGCCGACGAGCGCAACGTGCCGGCCTACATCGTTTTTTCCGACGTCTCCCTGCGCCAGATGGCCCGCTATTACCCGGACGACGACGAACAATTCGCCCGCATCAGCGGCGTTGGGGAAAAGAAGCTGCGCGAATTCGGGGCGGTGTTCCTGGCCGAGATCGCGGCCTATAGGGGCGCCCATCCCCGGCAAATCTTCGCCGACGATTCCTTCCAGCCGCGCCGCGGCTGAGGAGTTTTATGCGGATGGATTGGGAGCGCGGACGTCTCGACCGCACACTTCGGCGTCCCGCCGAAGGTATCAGATCCCCATATTGGCCAGCATGGAGGCCAGGCGGTTGACCACGCCGGCCAAACGCGGATGGCTCGTTTCAAACTCCCGCACCGACGATTTCAGGCCGCCGATGGAATGTTCGACCAACTGCGGGTTCCGCTCCTCGCGCGTCGCCTCGCGGGCCGACACCTCTGCAAAAGCGGCGATGCTCTCGGCCTGTTCCTGGTGGGTCTTGGAAATCTGCCCGATCTCGGTTCTCAACTGGCCCAACAACTTGAGTACCTCGGCCCGCTGGCTTTCGTTGAGCGCGGCGGAAGTTTGCAGGCGGCTCTCAATCTTGGATATGGTGTCGTGTAACATTTGCTTCCCGTCAACATAGCCAAGCGGGGCCGCTGAGGCAAGACTTCCCCAACAGCCGGAAAACCTTCGCCCGATCCGGGCGTCGCGTCACTTCGTCACCGCCACGTAATCCGTGTAAGTCTCCTCCTCCTGCACGTAGCGATTGAATTTGCTCATTGCTCCCTTGATCCGCTGCCAAATCTCGTCAAACGCCGCGCCGCTCCCGCGCCCTTCCCGGGGAAAGTACTGATTGCGGGTCGAAACGGAGTCAAATTCCCACACCAAAATGTAAGCCCCTTTTCGCGTCCCGCGGTCCCCCTTGAAAATGTGCATCTTCATGCCGCCGCTTTCCTTTCCCACTGCGTCCGCCAATTCCGTCCGGACAAAACCTTCAAAATCCTCCGCCTTCACGCCGGGCCGCAGGGCAAAGACCCGCATCGACAGGACGGGAACGGGGGCCTTCTCGGCGGGATCAGCGCCGCGCGCCCAAAGCGCCGCCGCGACAAACGCCGTGCCCAGAACAGAAAGAAGTACAATGGGTCGCATCATAATCCCGAAGGCTAAACGCCGCATGGCCCCCGTCAAGTTACAAGCCCGTTACGAACCAAGAGGGGTCGCGTTCCCCCTGTTGAACGTCTCCAAATGGAGGCCAATGCTTCCGGAACTGAGCACAATCATAGGGGTCAAACGTTATGTTAAGGCTTCAAACTCACAGCACCCGCCTTGCGCTGGGGAAGTTTGTAACACGCTGCCTCCTGGTCATTGCGGATTAGAAGATACTGGCCGGCGAGGGCAGGAGTGTTCCAAGTTTTGGCGTGCAAGGCCGGAATGCTGGCAATCTCATGAAAGCCCGCTGGGCTTGCCTCCACGAGCGTGACCGGGCCTGGCTCGGTTTGAATGAGCAGCAAATCGTCGGCCAGGAGAACCTGGCCTTTGCCATACCGGCCATCCTTCCATTTGCGTTCTCCCGTGGCGAGATCAAGGCAGACAAGGATGCCATCGTCCAGACCAAAGGCGCAGCCGTTACGTGTGACGATGTTGTTGTAAGCTGCCTTCAGATTCTGGTTCTTCCAGATTTCGCCGACAGAAAATTCGCCGTCAGCGGCGCGCGTCACCCGCAAGAGCGTTGTCGGATTTTGAAAGCTGGCCGAGAGCAGGATACGATCACCGTCCAACGCGATGGGCTGCGCGCACTTCGGCCATTTGTCGCTCCCCCAAGCATAGTGCCAGAGCTCGCGACCGTCTTTGGGGTCGTAACCGCAAACGTTCGCCGCGTTGACCGAGAGAATCTGACGCTGACCGCCGAGTGTGGCAATGCTCGGGGACGTGAAACTGGCCTGATCACCGCCGGTCTGCCATGCCACGGCTCCGTCCGCGCAGCGATAGGCCAGCAGCGTGCATCTAGTCACCGCGCCGCCGGTGACGACGACCAGATCGTCCACGCGCAGAGGTGAGGCCGTTTTGCCGAACGGCATGATAGGAATTGAATTCTCCTTGAGGATGTCGTGCGTCCAGATGGTTCGGCCCGTATCTGCGGCGAGGCAATCGAGAATGCCGGTTGCTCCCAGGGCATACACCCGCGAGTCCGCAATCGTCGGTGTCGCGCGCGGGCCGTCGCCGCCCATGGCGTCGGAGAACCGGACCTCGTTGGTGTGCCCCCACAGCGCCAATCCACTCTCAAGCGCATAACAGATGACCATCTCATTTGGCCCGCGTTGCTCTTGCGTGATCGCCAGCCCGGCGGAAACGGCAAATCCCGACCATCCCAACCCAACTGGATGACGCCAAAGCTGCTGCGGCGGGTGCGCGCCCCAATCGCGCTCCAAACCGATGCCTTCCACCGCTCCCGATCTGGCGGCGCCAAGGTATCCGGGATAGTCTATCTCGCCTTCCAGGGCGGCCCCGGCGCTCGCGGCAGAGGCTGGCGTGCTGCCTGGCACGTCGCCTGTTTTTCGAGCTGTCCAACTCCAAACAATTATCGGCCACCCGGTTCCCAGCGAACCATCGACCCGCACGAGACTTCCCAACCCCACGACACATATCACAGCCACAACCGCTCCAACAAGCCGCGCGCGCCAACGAAGCCGCGACAGGAAGAGCCACCAAATCAGAAGAAACGGAACCGCCCCGAGAGCCGAAAGCAGCGACCAAAAGGCCTTTGCCAGAGCATCCAGCTCCGGCATGGTTTGCAGCCGGATAATGTTCGCTGCCGCCACCGCAACGATGATGGCCGGAATCCACAATCGCATTCCGCGTTTAGGGGAACTTGTGGTCTCATCCGACGAACGATTAGTCGTCGTATCCATAACAAGAGCACTCTTGCCACATTTCGAGGCAAACCTCAAGCACGGATGGCATGGCCAGGAACCAGGAAACAAAAGTCTGTGATTTTCACATTCTTATCCTCTTTTTCGGCAATGGCGGCACGGTCATTACGAGGATAACTCCTCCCGGAAATGGCAAATGCGGAAGTGAACGAATTATTGGGTGGAGGCTCGTGCGCTGGCGGAATACGCAGGTTGACGCGGATGCGGCTTTGCGTGAGCAAAGTTGAATTCACGAATGGTAATAAAATCAGACGCCATTTGATTCCCAACCGCTTTGAAGGAAGGCATTTAGCCTCTTGAATCCAACTATCCCCTGGCCGTCAAACGCTGGCCTCTGAACTCCCAGCCCAGCACCGCCAACTCCGGCCGCCCCATCCGGCTGGCTATCCGCGAACGCAAGGTCGGCTTCCCCGATGGGACCGCCGCTTTAGGCACGCCATTTGGCGGCGCGATCAGACTTGTTTCCACTGCGGCGCCATTATCCATTTTGATTCCAGTTCTATCAAATTCTTTCATACTGCTGTGCAATAAGTTCACAGCACAAATAGTGCCACGGATTGGGTTGCGAAAGTCGTTTTGTATGCAAGCTGTTTATAGCAAGTATGTTGCAATGTCTATACGCGCCTGCGCCGAAAGGGGATAGACTCTCTGGCTTGCTGAAAAACACCAAAACTAACAGTTTTGCGTGAAATTTTAACACGGGGCGTCATCCGCCGCTTCGGCAATCGGCTCCAAATCGTCCGGGCATTTGGCGGCATCAACGACTTTGGCGCGGGCCGAGACCTCTTCCGGCGTGAAGACATCCAGGAGAGATATCTTGAGGGGACCGCGCGCGCCTTGCAGCGTGATGTGATCCCATTGCGCGGAAATGACGAATCCGGCAAATTTCTGAATGCAGCGCCCGCGGACGTAGGCGCGCGTTGTGCGCGGCGGCTCGGAAATCGCGCGGCGCACGGCGGCTTCCTCCGGCGCTCCGCGCATCGCCCCCGCCTGCTCCAGCGCATAGTAGAGACCGTGCTCCCAGTCCAGCCGGTGATACTCCAAATCCAGGCTTTGCAGCCACGGATCGCCCGCGTCGAGGTTCTGGCTGGCCTGAAACTCCCGCACCATTGCCAGTTTGGCCACCCAATCCAGCCGGTCCCGGCACCGCATCGGGTCGGCTTCCAAGTCCAGCAACACCCCGTCCCAATCCGCAGCGACCGCCGCCTTCCACGGCTCGCTCAGATCGCACAAATCCATCACAGCCCGCCAGTATTCCCGCTGCACCTCCACCGCATCCGAGGGCCTATTCTCCTCCAGCGTCACTTCCCAGCGGAACTTTGCGTCGCGCGAAATGGCGTTTAACGCAAGCAACGGATCGGCCAGCACTGGGTACGACCGCTTGGGTTGGCGGGCCAGCGCCTCCAGCACCAAGGCCGTCGTCCCGTACTTCAGCCGCGTGGAAAAGGGGGACATGTTCGCATCGCCGAGAATGACGTGAAAGCGGCGGAACATCCGGGCATTGGCGTGCGGCTCATCCCTGGTATTGACAATGGGCCGCCTCTGCATCGTGTCCACGCTCTGCAATTCGCTGAAAAAATCGCTCCGCTGCGAAATCTGAAATCCGTGTCCCACCAGCCTGTCTTCCTCCTCGACCGCGAATTTGCCCGCCCCGGCCACGATCTGGCGCGTCACCAGAAAGGCCTGGATGCCCCGTGCCAGGTTCTCCCACGGCAACGAGCGCGGCAGCAGATAATTCTCGTGGCAGCCGTAGCTGTGCCCGCGGAAGTCCGTGTTGTTTTTGTAAATGCGCACCGTGCCGCCGCGCTCCTCCGAAAGCTTCTGGGCGCAACGCATCAAAATCCGCTCGCCGGCGCGGTCATGGGCCAGCAACTCCGCCACGGTGCTGCATTCGGGCGTGCAGTACTCCGGGTGCGCGTGGTCGTTGTAATAGCGCGCGCCGTTTCCCAGCACCAGGTCGCTCTTGATCTCGACGAAACTCAGCGCCCTCTCCGCGTCCCGCGCGTCGTACGAAGCCTCATCCACGTCCTGTCGCAACGCCTCCACATGGAATCCCCTCATGTCCGCGTGCGGGTCCTCGCATTCGTAATCCCACCGCATCAGCACCCCGGACTTGGTGGCGCTGCGCACCAACGCCATCGACTCGGCCACCACGTCCAGGTTCTCCTCCTGATCGCGCGCTATGCCGAATTCGGTCTCGCCGCCAAACTGGATGATGATTTTGTTCATGGCATTCGCCGGACAGCAACCCGCAATGCCGCTTGCCCATTTCTGACGCCGCTCAAATGACGCCTCCCTCGCCCGCATCCTTTTTGCGCGGCCGGATGGGGGCCAGCTTGATGACGTTTTCGGGATCGAAATCCGTCAGCTTCAGCCAATCCTCGGTGACGTCCGTAGGCGGGAACAAATCGTTCTCCGCGTACTCCTGTTGCAAGGCTTGCGTCAGATCAGCCCGGCTCAAGTGCGTTTCCATCTGGGTTTCAATCGACCGCTTGATCGCCAGGCTCTTGGCGCGTTCCACTATCGCCGCGATGATCGCGCCGCTTGCCAGGTCGCCGCGGTAAAGAAAATCCCGCTTCCCGCTGCGGTAGGTGATTTCCAGGAACTGGTTCTCCACCGATTTCGCGTAATGCGTTTCGGTAATCGCCTGCGCCAGCGCCTCCCTTGGTTCCGCCAGCGGCAGGCTCTCTCTGAGATAAATCTCGTAAATCCGCCGCGCCCCGTCTTGCGTCGGGCGGTTCACCTTGATCTTCCGGTCAATGCGGCCCGGACGCAGGATCGCCGGATCAATCAAATCGGCCCGATTTGAGGCCAGGATCACCACGACGTTTTGCAGCGGCTCCAAGCCGTCCATTTCCGAGCAGAACATGGGTACCAACGTGCTCAAAATGCTGCTGTAGCGGCCCGCCCGGCGCGTCCCCAATATCGACTCCGCTTCGTCGATGAACAAAAACGCCAGCGACCCCTCCGCCGCGCGCTCCCGGCATTGGGCGAACAAATCCCGCACCTGCCTCTCCGATTCCCCCACCCACATGTTGAGAATCTCCGGGCCTTTGACGTGCAAGAAAAACTCCGGCCGATCCACTCCTGTCTCCACCCGGATTTGCTGCCGCAGATTGTAAGCCGTCGCCTTGCCCAGCAACGTCTTGCCGCAGCCTGGCGGCCCATGCAACAGAAACCCCTTGGGCACCGTGTGCTCGAAGCGTTTGAACAAGGCCTGATGCAAAAACGGCAACTCGATGGTGTCCCGTATCGCCTGAACGGCTTCGCTCTGGCCCCCTACCGACGACCAAGGCAGTTCCGCCACCGTTTCCAGCGACCTTTCGATCCGCCGTCCCACCCCAATCACCTCCAGCGCCGCCCTTTGATTGGCGTCCAGACGCACTTCCATCCCCGGCTTGAGCTTCTCCTTGGTCAGCAACGCCGAACGCAAGACGACCGAAGTCAGCCCGCCAGCCTCCTGCCCGATCCGCAGCCGCCCGCCCGAAAGCAACTCATCAACGCGCACAATCGGGCCGTTCCGGTCAAATCCCAACCCCTGGACCACCGCGAATGCCTCGTTGAGCAACACCCTCTGGCCAACCTGCAAACTCACCAGCGGCGTCTGCGGATCAATCCGGCACACATAATCCGCCCCGCCCGCGCACACATGGGCCTTGTCCGGCTCAACGGGCATAAGAAAAGTCCCCACCCGGAAAGCAGGCGAGCGCAGTTTCTCGACGATGGCATCCAGTTTCTCTATCGTTTGGCGCGCCTGATCATTCAACTCCTCCACTTCCGCCACGCGGTCTCGCAAATACACCATATCCATGATCGAACTGTGGCGCGGCGGCAACTTGGCCACGATCATATCGACCAGTTGCAGCAGCGAAAGCCCGTCGAGCTGGGCGCGCTCCAGAAGTTCATCCTCCGCGGGCGCCGCCGTCGGACCGTCGATGGGATGGGATTTGGGCGCTGGAGGGTTTGCGTTCACCGGCCTTTTCTTGGACTCTGCCATGCCGCTTAACTTATGCCTGCAAAAAACTTTTGCAACCGGATGAGGCCATAAAAAAAGCTAAAACAAACAATTATTTCAGCGCGCGTCGCATGGGAATGTGATATATTGAATGCCGGTCCCGCTTTCTCGCGGGAAAAACCCGCCGCCGTTTTCCGGGTTGCGGCGCGGTTTCCATAAACGCCCTTTGGCTGCAAAAGGGGCTTGCGCGCCTGCCATGCGATTGAATATACTTTGACCTTCTTGGGCGCACCCATAGCTCAATTGGATAGAGCATCTGACTACGGATCAGAAGGTTGATGGTTCAACTCCATCTGGGTGCACCACTTCCTCGGAAATATACACACCATAACCACTTGCAAATAGGGTCTTTATGTAACAGACCTGAAGCAAAGCTGGAACCCTGCCGAACATAAAGCATTGACGAAAAGCTCAAATACCCGTATAATACCCGTCCATAAAACACGACGCATGAAAAAACTCATCAAGGTCCCCGGGGAGCGGATGCTTTACCAGCACACTGGCTCCAAAATGTTTTACATCCGGATTTGCACCGACGGCAGAGATACGTAGAGCCTGTCCCTAAAGTAG
>PLGF01000032.1 GCA_003138485.1 Verrucomicrobiales bacterium
ATTACTGGCTGCAGAAGTGAACAAATTATTGGGCAGACGCTTGCGCGTGGGCTTTGCGGCCTGGTCGCGCTCCCAATTTTAACTGCATCGTTACGCCTTAGGCATTCGTCATTTTATTTGACAAAGGCTTCTCCCTCCGGCGTCCGCCGCCAGGCGAAATAAGCGTCCAGACTCTTGAGGCTTTCGGCGCTCGGCACGGGACCGGTGTGCGGTGTCTGGGCGAAGTACATCACGACGGGGTTGGCGTCGCTGAAGGCCGGCCACGCGGGAAGGCCTTCGCCGTTGGGATCGCCGTGCTTTGCGAAGTTCACCCAGTAGCTGGACATGGCTTCCGAGATGTCCATGTCCGCCTTCGTTATTTGGGGATTCGAGGGATTAAGATGCTCAAAAACATAAGCCACGTCCGCGCCATGCGGTGAACCGGAACCGAACCGGGGCGAGCCTTCCGGATATACCGGGTGCTGATCGAAGTGGTAGTAGAACGCCTTGGATTTCCCGACCCTCGACTGAAGGCGCGCCCATATCCAAGTGTGCCAGCCAAACGCCGAATCCCGGGCCAGATCGCGCGCGGTCTTCGGAGGGGTCCCGGAGCCGGCGGGATACGCTTTGAGCAGACTCTCCGCAAACGGGCCATAGCGGTTCGTGACGCCGGCGATGTAGTCCTCCGAGGTCCGCGGAGGCGAGAAGCTGGCCCCCTCGTCCGAATTGTAACCCACCAAAATTGGCGTGTCATTGAACCGGCCCGCTTCGTAAAGCTTGTATTGATCGTTGGGGATGACCCAGCCATCGATAATCGGCCAGGACATGCCCATGCCGCGGCCGGCCGCCGGGAGTTTATCGGCGGCGATCTTGCGCAACTCCGCGATGGAGGCAAACCCAGCGTTCTTGACATAGGTTGCCCCGGAACGTTCCGCATCGGCCAGGCGCTTCAAGTTCTCCCCGGGCATGGTGGCGGGCCGCGGAGGCCCAAAGGAGCCGCCGCTTTGCGAAATGGCGCCCTCGATCAGCCCTTTGGCCAGCGGCGAAGCGCACAACATGCTGACCGCGATCCCCCCGGCCGATTCGCCGAAAATAGTCACCTTGCCCGGGTCGCCGCCGAACGCGGCGATGTTCTTCTTGACCCATTGCAGACCCGCGATCATGTCCAGCAAACCATAATTCCCCGACACATGATTTGTCGTCTCGGCGCTCAACTCCGGATGCGCCAGGAAACCGAGCTGTCCGACGCGATAGGCGATGCTGACCAGCACCACGCCCTTTTTGGCCAGCTTCTCCCCGCTGTAGGTCCGTTCGGAGGTGGCCCCCGCGCCGAATCCGCCGCCGTAAATCCAGACCAGCACCGGAATCCGTTCGCCGGCGGATTTGGCGGGAGTCCAGACGTTCAAGTACAGACAGTCTTCGCTCGTGCCGGAGGGAGGCCGCGCCCCCTGAATGGGGCCGGGCGCAAAATTAGTGGCCTGCCGCACGCCGCTCCATGTGGCGGCGGGCTGAGGCGCGCGCCAACGCAGCTCTCCGACCGGCGGCGCGGCGAACGGGATGCCCCGGTAAACAGCGAGGCCCTCTTCGGACGTTCCCTGCACCAACCCACCCTCAACCCTGACCGGATCGGGCTGCTGCCCCTGGACAATTCCGGCGGCAAACACCGCCCACAAGGCAAAAAGCAATGTAATCTTCATCATAATTGGGTATCCTTTTAATGGCGATGATCATCTGGACAGCTTTGCCTCCCGCCAGCAGGTTGTCCACCATGAAATTCACATCCAAGCAGCCGCCCGGTGCAAATCCTAATTCCAGGCAGCTTGCATTGACGCCACCCAATCTTCAGCGCACACTCGCTCCGATGCTGGCAGCCGACAAAAAATATCTGAAACTCATCACGGACGCTGTAGCCGTGTGTGCGAACTACAGGCCGAAGTTCGGGCAAGGGCGCAAGGCTGGGCTGACGCTGGCCGAGTTTCAGGAGCTTTACGAGTCCGACGAATTCTACTCGTGGTTCGGTTTAAGTTCTCCACTGATGTATGCTGCTCACAAGGCTGCCGGCGGCATGACCTCGGTGTATCGGCAAATCGGCATCGGCTGCCAGTGGGGCTTCGCGGAAGTTCTTCAAGACCATCTTGGCCTTGCGGCTGAAGCGGCGACTTGGTCATACACCGTGAAGTCTCGCGGCAAAAAACCGCGCCGATTGTCGCTTGACGGACGCATCCAGCTTGATCAGATCAGCGACGCAACAGCCAAGCAACGAGTTCAAAAATGGCTGGACGCTGCATGTAAGGAAATCGGATTGCCAAATCCCACCCGGCAAAGTTTGCAAGGAAGCGTTTTTGAGGTCCGGCAGGGCTACAAGAGCAAGGACTCAAAGCGGCAGAACGCCGACGTTGCCAACGCCTCGAATGCTTACGCCCATCAATACTTGCCCGTAGTCGTATTGCTCTCATCGCAAATTGATGGCGACGTGGCCGATCGCTACCAACGCGCTCGCTGGCTCATGCTCCGAGGCACAACGAAAGGAACTTCGCTCGACAGCGCCTACGTGTTCACCAAGCAGGTCGTCGGCTACGACCTCGCAGCTTTCTTTCAACGCAACTCCACCGAGCTCAAGGAGCAAATTGAAGGAGTCCTTCAAAAATTACTCCATGAAGACTAACGGCCAGACACTTCTTTTCGCCGACTTGGAAGCGCCCGGCACTCCCACGGGGCAACGAGCGCATCTTACTTTCAAGGCGAATCGGTCGTTGGGGCGTCATAACTGGTTGCGCCTGACACCCGCATATTCCCGGCACTTGGTCGAGCAGCTTGTCAGTTCACTTGGTTCTCCTGACCGTGTGCTGGACCCGTTTTGCGGCACGGGAACTACCGCGCTCACTTGTGCCGAACACGGCATCCGCGCCGACACGGTGGACATCAATCCGTTTCTTGTCTGGCTTGCGAACGCCAAATTTGCGGCTTACACACCCGAAGAGTTGGCGGAGGCAAAACACTTTCAATCTCTACTACGATTGCCCGCTGACAAAAACGGATTCTGGCATCCGCCTCTAGCCGACATTGAAAAATGGTGGACAGAAGATGAACTCGTTCCGCTGTCCGCACTCTACAATTCCGTAAAAGAGGCCGACCTTTCGGAACCCGCGCGCAACCTGTTGTTTTCGGCGTTTTGCCGTGTCGCCATCGAAACGGCCTCTGTTTCCTTCGGCCATCAATCCATGTCATTCAAACCGAGAAACGGTGACAACGGCATGGTCAAGACGTGTGCGGGAGAACAAGTCACGGGCCTGTTCCGCAGACGGCTCTCCGAAATTCTTGAAGCCGCGGCCACAGAACTGGACGGCTCGCTTGCAAAAGCCCATCTCGGCGATTCCCGGAATCTTCACACCATACTCCGGGCAAAATACTCCCGCGTCATCACCTCGCCACCGTACCCAAATCGGATGAGTTACATCCGTGAGCTGCGACCCTATATGTATTGGCTGGGTTATTTGCGAAACGGGCGGCAGGCTGGCGAACTTGACTGGCAAGCCATCGGCGGCACATGGGGCTGCGCCACGAGTAATTTAATGCGCTGGCAGCCATCGGAAGAGGCGCGCGTGCCTTTCGACGGATTCGACGAAATGATTTCTGGCATCCGCAAGCGCAGCGAAGTTCTCGGACGCTACGTTCACAAGTATTTTGAAGATTGCGTCTGTCATTTTCGTTCGCTTGCCCGTGTGCTTCGCGAAGGCGCGACCGCCCACTACATCGTCGGCAATTCCAAGTTTTACGACGAGATGGTTCATACAGAGGAAATTTATGCCGCTCTGATGCGCGACAATGGTTTTGAAAACGTGCGCATTGAAAACATTCGCAAGCGGAATTCCAAGAAAGAGCTTTTCGAGTTCATTGTCAGTGGAGAATTTTCGCCGTGAGAGGCGGCATTTGCACAATTAAGGCCGCCGCGCCGCACCGAAGCCGAAGGTCATGCTCAGTGACCCCTTTGATTGCCCTGAGTAAAATATTTGGTAAAAGGCAGCGCAGTCCTTTCAATGTTTCGCCGCCGCCGTCGCGGCGGCGATCCCGTCCAACTCCGTCAGGATTTGCGGCGACAGCGTCAACCGTCCGGCGGCCAGGTTCTCACGGATGTGGGCGACCGACGAAGTGCCGGGGATCAACAGGATGTTGGCTTCACAAGCGTGCGATTTCACTTCGACCTTGAGAATGTGGCCGGGCTTTTTACCTCTCACATCAAATCCCGGATTCTGTGTACCCATTATTTCAACATCATAGCCCATTTCTTTGAGCTTCTTTGCGGCCTCTACCGGCTTGCGCTGGTCGGGGGATTCTTGTCGCGCCGTAGCGTGGCGCAGGCGGACGTGGTTACCTGCGCCCTTTCGGGGCTTGGGAAAACGGCGCCAGCCAACCCAGGGTGCCGCTCGCCGGCTCGCTTTGCCCTGGGCTATTCTCTTTCGCCCTGTCGGGGCTGCCAAGAAGATGGCGTCACGGCTTTGCGCACGAGCCCAATTAACCCGCCCGCGCGCCAGCGTTTTCCCGGTGGTTTTGTTGCTCTGCGGCGCCGCGGCTTATGCACTTTGCGTTATTCTTGCCGGGATGGGTATCTTCGTTAAAGGACATTCGTAACTATTTGATATTCAACCCTTTCAGGGTTGTGGAACTTAAACGCGGCCACCCAGGGTAGTCCCTCTCAGAATCGGGCCAACCGCTGGGCTGAACGATCCAATCCCTTTGGGATTGAAATCCGCTTCGTAAGCATTTGATATTCAATCCTTTCTGCGTCATTCTGCGCCTGTCCTCCGTAGCGCGCAGCGCGAAGGAGGATGTTCTGCCCACGCGCAAGCGTCTTCCCAATAATTTGTTCACTTCTGCAAAAAGAATTCTTGCAATCTCTCCGTAGTATGTTACATTTAGTATGCAGGCTTGTTCTTTGAAA
>PLGF01000048.1 GCA_003138485.1 Verrucomicrobiales bacterium
CCAAATTACGGTGGTTTTGTTGCAGCGCAAGCAACCTTGCGAGCGCGGAGCCGCCACCTTGGCTTCGTGAAAGTTGTTTCTTGAAAGGCCGCGAAAGGGGATGGCAGGGCGGCGCACCCGTCAATTCGGGCGCCAACCTTGAGGTTGCGGTCGTATGCGGGTTTTGCGCCCCGCGGCGCTGGGATCCCGGCGGATGTGCGGGTTTATGCAGGCTTATGCACCCTTGTGCACCATAAAAGGTGATTTGACGGGGTTTCATTGGCAGGAATCCACGGCTTTTGCGGGCGCGGTCTGGCAAAAGGCGTGAATTCCTGCCATTGAAGATCATTGAAATAGTCGCCGCTCAGGGATACCTATGCGCTGATGGCATTGAGATTGTTCAATACTCTGACTCGTTCGACGCAGGATTTTGTTCCGCTGGACCCCGCCGGCCGGAGGCTGGGCCTCTATTGCTGCGGGCCTACCGTCCATGATTTCGCGCACATCGGCAATTTCCGCACCTTCGTTTTTGCGGACTTGGTGCGGCGTTATCTTGAGTTCAAAGGCTATGAGGTCCAGCACGTCATGAACGTCACGGATGTCGAGGACAAGATCATCCACCGGGTCGCCCAGGCGGGCGGCACGCTCAAAGAGTACACGGCGAAGTATGAGGCGGCCTTTTTTGAGGACCTTGACGCGCTGGGCTGCCTGCGCCCGCGCCAGATTCCCCACGCCACCGAACATATCGCCGCGATCATAGCGCTCATTGAAGCTCTGGCGGACCACGGCATCACGTATCGGGCCGGGGACGGCTCGGTTTATTTCAGCATCGAAAAGTACCGGGCGGGCGGCGGCCGATACGGACAGTTGCTGAATCTGAACTTTGAGCAAATGCGGACCAGCCAGCGCGTGGCCAGCGACGAATACGCGAAGGATGCCGCGGCGGACTTTGCTCTCTGGAAGGCCCGAACGCCCGAGGACGGGGCGGTCTTCTGGGCCAGCCCCTGGGGCGAAGGGCGGCCCGGCTGGCACATCGAGTGCAGCGCCATGAGCATGGAGGCTCTGGGGCCGGCCTTTGATGTTCATCTCGGGGGCGAGGACCTTATTTTCCCCCATCACGAGAATGAGATCGCGCAAAGCCAGGGGGCGGGGCGGCCTTTCGTCAAGTATTGGTTGCACGGCGCCCACCTGCTCGTGGAGGGCAAAAAGATGAGCAAGAGCCTGGGCAACTACTTCACCCTGCGCGATCTGCTGGGGAAAGGTTTCACCGGACGGGAGATGCGATGCCTCCTGCTGACGGCGCATTACCGCGAGCCGTTCAACTTCACCTTCGAGGGCCTCCGGGGAGCGCGCGCCGCCCTGGCCCGGCTGGACGAATGCCTGGATAAATTGCGGACAACCGCCGCGGGCGCGACGGCCGCCCCGGACGACAACTTCGTGGGTCAATTCACCGCCGCCATGGACGAGGACCTGAACGTGTCCGCCGCCTGGGGAGCGATCTTCGAGTGGGTGCGCGAGAACAACCGTCTGCTGGCCGCGGGCCAACTCAGCGCGCTCCAGGCGGCAGCCGCCCTGGCGGCGTGGGACAAAATCGATGCCGTTCTGGGACTCAAGCAAGCAGGCCCATCGGCGGCTCCCGCGCCCTTGTTGGCCTTGCTGGAGGAGCGCCAGGCCGCCCGCAAGGCCAAGGACTTCAAGCGCGCCGATGCCATCCGCGATGAATTGAAGAGCAAAGGCTGGACCATCGAAGACACGCCCAAAGGCGCCCGATTGAAACCGCTATGAGAGGACTTTTCATCACGTTCGAGGGAACCGAAGGGAGCGGAAAATCAACGCAGATGGCCCTGCTGGGCGAGCGGCTGCACGAACTGGGCCATGCCGCTTTACTTTTGCGCGAGCCGGGTGGAACGCCGATCGGCGAGGAAATCCGCCACACCCTCAAGCACAGCAACGCCAACCGCGCCATGACCCCTGAGACCGAGTTGCTCCTCATGAACGCGAGCCGCGCCCAGTTGGTGCGCGAAATCATCCGCCCGGCGCTGGAGAACGGAGCCATTGTTCTGTGCGATCGCTTCTTCGATTCCACCATCGCCTACCAGGGACACGGTCGCGGACTGGATATGGAAATGGTTCGCCAAGCCATTGCCTGCGCCATCGGCGGCACCCGGCCGGAAATGACACTCTTGTTGATGGTTCCGGTGGATGTGAGTGAAGCCCGCCGCCGCGCCCGCCTTCTGCCGGGCCTGGAAACCGTCCGCGACCGCATGGAAGAGGCGGATCGAAGTTTCTTTCAACGAGTGGAGGAGGGTTACAAGATACTGGCCGCAGCCGAACCGGCGCGCGTGCGCGCAATCGACGCCACAGCCAGCATGGAGACCGTCACCCTGCAAATCTGGGAAGCTGTGGCGCCTCTGCTGCGGAATTGGGAAAGCGGTAAAAAATCCTGCCGTTGACAAAGCGGCGGCTTCCGATACCGTAGGGCTTCCTAAAGGAAACTGAGCTTTTGAATTAATTTATGCCGAATACAAAATCAGCCGGACGCCGAATGCGGAACAGCGCGCGCAAGCGTTTGCAGAACAACACCATCAAGTCCCGCCTGCACACGCTGGCAACCAGTTACGCCGCGCTTCTGAGCGCCGGCAAGAAAGACGAGGCCCTCAAGGCCCTGCCCGGCCTTAGTTCAGCCCTGGACAAGGCCGCCAAGACCGGGGTCATCCATCGCGCCCGGGCAAGCCGCACCAAGTCCCGCCTGCGTCTCCGCTTAAACGCACTCAAGCCGCCCGTCTGAACGGCGAAGCCGGCCCAGTTTCGGTGGTCGTGACATCCGCCCGCGTTGTGCTACCTTATCTCAAATGAAAACCGCGGTGTTTGTAGAGAGGGACGGGATTCTGAATCACGACTGCGTGGCGGGCAACAAGCCGGTTTCACCACTGTCGCTGCATCAATTGGCGCCTAGGACGGAGGCCGTCGAACCGTTGCGCCAGCTCAAATCGGCCGGCTTTCTGCTGATTGCCACCACCCACCAGCCGATGCTTTCCGGGGGTGGATTGGACCGGCGCGAACTGGAGCGCATGCATGACACGCTTCGGCGGATATTCAACTTGGACGACATCTTCATCTGCCCGCACGACGTGGCGGATTGTTGCCCGTGCCGCAAGCCCAAGCCGGGCCTTATCCTGGAAGCGGCTTTTAAATGGCACATCAACCTGAACCAATCCTTTGTTCTGGGCAACAAATGGCAGGATGCCGAAGCGGCCGATAACGCCGGCTGCCTTTCCCTCTTGATCGACTCCCCTTGGATTGGACACGGGCATCACGACATCGTATTGCCAACGGTGGCGGAGGCGGCGCTGAAAATCGTGCATCTCCACTGCGAACACCGCCCGCTGGCGCCCGCCGGGTAAGATCGCGCGGTCTCTATCGGCTCTGTGGCCCCGGCACCGGCTCGTCGCTCCCGATGATTCGGCGCACGCCGCCTGCCACAATTACCTGCCCATCGTCACCCACGCGCAGCTTGGGGCGCGTTTGCGTGTAATCATACGTCTGGCGGACCAGCAGGCGGCCTTCCGGGCTGATGGTCCAGTAGCCGAAGGACCTGGCTCCGACCTGGAAAAGCACATGCAAGTTGTTGGAACGGTCGATTTGGGCCTCGGGTTCGCTGAACGAAAGCATCCGCGCCAGCGGGAAGACGCGCAAGGTGTAGCCCGACGCGTCGGTCAATCGGAAGTAAAGCTTCAATTCGTTCAGATAACTGACCTTCAGCAAACTATAACGCCTAATTTCGGGCCGGCTGTTGGTCTGACCGGGCGGCGGCGGCAGGCCGATTTGCAGATTCGCCAGGTCTGGAAGCGCCGTCGCGTCGGCCACGGTGAATTCCACCGGACGGCAGGTAATTTCCTGGGCCCACTGCGACAGCTTTATCGTCGCTCCGATGCTGTAGCGTCCCGGATGCCGGAAACTAAAATATGGGGTCGGGTTAAACGCGCGCGCCGCTGTTTGCCCGGAAAGCAATGTGAACGGGTCGCGGACGGGCATTGGGGCCAGCTTGGAGACAAAAGTGTTGCCTTCACCGGCGATTACAAAGGCGATCCACGCATCATCCTGGCCCAAGGTCAGCGGCTGGCCTGAACGGTTGGCGATGCTGACTTTCAACTGCAAATCCTCGCCCGGCAAGTATTTGTCCTGCTCCAGAACCAGTTCCGCGGTAACGCCGCTGACTTGTCCCCGGGCCGTCCCGGCAAGGCCAATAAGCAAAGCCAGCAGTAGTATTCGTGTGTTCATGAGCGGCAGTCTAAGCGCTGCACCGCGCCGCATCAAGGGTCAAAGGGCGCTCCTCAGTGATGGCTCAGGCGCGTTCCCGCCATCTTCTCCAGCACGCTGATGGGGGCCAATTCCGGTTTTAGCAGCGCCGGCAAGGGGACGATAAAAGTTTGCTCCAGCGCGTATTGGCCTGACAAGACGGCGTGGGGCACCGCATCAGTGTAACATATCCAGGTCGAGCCGGGTGGAAACTCAAGGAGGATTTTCGGGCAGTTGATTTGAAATTCCTCGTGTTCCTTGAGATAATCATGGAACCGCAGCATGAAGCGGTCGTAGGCCGAGTGGTCCGCCACTTTCAGCCCGAACGCTTCCTTGATCTGCCGCGCCAGCGGGCCAGTGCGGCGGCTTCCTTTCGCCGCGATGCGCGCAAGCCCCGCCTTTTCAGCGTGGCGCGCCGCCAGCGCGGCAAAGCTCTCGGTTGTGTTCCACACCCGAGCGCTCGTGGTGTTTATATTGGTAAAGCAACGCAGAATGCGGTGGCCGTTCATCGGCCGGGTGGGAAAGGCATCGACGTGCAGCAAATCATTGCGTTTGCGGGTGGGCAATTTGCGTCCGGATTCCTCCTCCGGTCGAAAACTCGCGTAATCCAGAGCCAACTGCGACGCGTACGGCTCCAACAGCCGCTCCATGAATCGCATCACCTCCGTCGAGTAACGCCCCATTATTTCGAGCATTTGCGCGTGTTCCCGCGCATTGCCCGCCGCTCCGCGCAGCACGTTTTCCCGCGGACGGTAGGAAATGTTCTTGTGCAGCCCTGAACCGCTTTGCCGCTGGGACAAAAGAAACTCCCGGTCTTCCTTGAAGAACACGAAGGGAATGCGGTCGAAAAACAAAATGCGCCCTTCTTCGAGTTGCTCGCAGCATTGCCGCGCCCGCGCGCCGGCGCTGGCGGGCGAGGCCCAGCCCGAAGCGATTTGGAAGTCCTTGATAGGGACCAATACGTCCGCGTCGGTCATGCCGGCGGAATTGGCTTCTGGGGAACCGTCGTTGGTGGTTGTCATCGGTACTGTGGCCAATCGGCTGGCGGTCAACTTGTCCCACTGGCCGCCGCAAGTCAAGATCTCATCCTGAGCGGGTCCGCACCCGGCGCCTGGCCAAGAGCCTGCCGGGCCTTGGCCGCAAAGGCGCGCGGCGTAATCGCATGGAGGCAGGCCAGAGGGTCGGAATAGGCGCAACGACTCTTGAGGCACGGCACACA
Source organism: Verrucomicrobiales bacterium (assembly GCA_003138485.1). Classification (GTDB taxonomy): domain Bacteria; phylum Verrucomicrobiota; class Verrucomicrobiia; order Limisphaerales; family Palsa-1400; genus PLGF01. The sequence goes on from PLGF01000048.1 coordinate 5,498, forward strand.
GGGCAGCCGGGTGTCTTGGAGGACGTTGTCCAGTTGGCCGTACGGACCGGTGTTCCACGGGTTGGTCGGCCCAAAAACCGCCAGGATCGGGCGCTTGAGCGCGGCGGCGACATGCATCGGGCCGGTGTCGTTGCTGATCGTTAACCGGCTGCGGCGAATCCACTCGATCATCTCGTCCAGCGTCGTCAAGCCGGCCAGGTTCAAAACTCGCCCAGGCGCCGCCGCCGCGATGGTTTCCCCCAACGCCCGCTCACCCTGGCTTCCCAGCACCACGAAACGGAGGTCCGGTATCTCTTGAAGTTCTTTGACAACGGCCGCGAAATGCGCCGCCGGCCAGCGCTTATTGTTCCACCGTCCGCCCGGCAGCAGGATGACCCAACGCGCCTCCCCCTCCGGCGCCCATTTCTCCGTCACGCTCCGCGCGGCCTCCGGTCGCACGGGCAGCCAGTCGAAATTCCAATGCACCGGCACGCCCAACAGCGGCAACACCGCCAAATAGCGGTCCACGGCGTGGGCTTGTGGCGGGGCGCTGGGGGGTGTCAGGTCATACATCGCCCGCGCCCCTTCGCGCAAACCTTCGCGCAAATTGTCCAGGCCGACGGTCAGCCCGGCATTGGCCAGCCACGCGAACATTCCGCTGCGGGCCAGCCCCTGGAGGTCAATGGCCAGATCAAACCGTTGGCGCCGCATCGCGGCCAGGCTCGCCGCTATCTCCGGCCAGCGATGCGGGGCGGCCCACCGCTTGCGTTCAAACCGGAAGAGGCCGGCCAGATCGGGGTCCTTCTCCAAAAGCGCGGTCAGGCTCGCGTCCAGCCACCAGTGGATGCGGCTCTCCGGCCAGTGGCTCTTGAGCAGCCGCAATACCGGCAGCGCGTGGATCACGTCACCCAGGGAACTGGGCTTGAGTATGAGAATTTTCATTCAGGCATCGTTCGCGGCCCCGATCCGATTGAAGCAGGCCGGACGGAACCCCCCGCCCGTTTGCGGGCGAGCGCGTCAAACTATTTTCCAACCGCCAGCCGCTCCGCCAGGCGCGCCGGCAACCCGGCGGCGAGAATTTTCTTTTGCGCCGCCGCGATGTCGTAATCCAGACGCCGCAACTCGATCGAGCTTTCTCCCATGTCGTAAATAACATAGGCCGCCTTCGGATTGCCGTCCCGCGGCTGGCCGACGGCGCCGACGTTGACGAAGTATTTCCTGCCCGGCTCGACCTTGAACTTGGAGTAGGTTCCGCCCCGTATCATGTTGTCGCGGATGAACGCCACCGGCACATGGGTGTGCCCGAAGAAACAGACCGGCGTGTTCTGATAGGTAAAACTCGCGGCGGCGGCCAGTTTCTCGAAGACGTATCCCCAACGCTGCGGGCCGTCCAGGGTCGAGTGAACGATGGTGAAGCTCGACACCAGCCGGACGTACTTCAGGTCCCCAAGCCATTTCTTGTCCTCAGCGTTCAACTGCCTGCGGGTCCAATTGACCGCTTCGGCCGCGTGCGGATTAAAGCCTTCGAGAGCTTCGTCGCTGGAGCAATACTCGTCGTGGTTGCCCTTGACGCACGGGATGTTCATGGCCCGCACCGTATCCAGGCACTCCTTGGGATTGGCGTTGTAGCCGACGACATCGCCCAGGCAGGCGACATGGGTGCATTTCTGCTTCTCAATGTCGTCCAAAACCACCTGGAAAGCCTCAAGGTTGGCGTGGATGTCGGCAATAATTGCGTACTTCATCTTGCTTCTTCGCTCTAGTGCGTGATCTCAAAACCACGAAATTCATTGTTTGCCTCGGACCAAATCGTCTGTTCTTGCCGGATGAATCCACCCACGTCGGATTCCCGTATCGCCTGGAGGAATGCGGTCAACTCCTCCTTGACCCCTTCGGCGGTCAACTCAACGCGGCCATCGGGCAAATTGCGCACCCGGCCCGCGACCTCAAACCCATTGGTGATGGCTTTGACCGCGTAGCGGAACCCGACTCCCTGCACATGCCCAGAGTATAAATTCATAACCTTGTGCCGTTTCATCCATTTACACGATGGAGATAAAGCCAAACCCGCGGCGTTTGTGCAACTGAATTGTGACTCGCGTCGCTCATGATGAGTCGTGTTCCCTCGCCGGACCGCGCCGCGCCGCCAGGACCGAGCCACCCATCGAAAGGCCCAACAGCGCCGCCACCACGGCCAGCGACACCCCGGCTGGCATCGGATACCATCGGGCCGCCAGCATCTTCAGACCGATCAACACCAGCACCGCCGCCAGCCCGATCCGCAGATACCGGAAATTCCGGATCGCACCCGCCACCACAAAATACAACGAGCGCAATCCAAGAATGGCAAACAGATTCGATGTAAACACGATGAACGCGTTTTGTGTCACGGCGAATATGGCCGGAATGGAGTCCGTTGCGAAAACCAAATCGGTCGTCTCCACCGTCAGGAGCACCAGCGCCAGCGGCGTCAACGCCCGGCGCCCGTTGGCCACCGTGACAAACCTTCCGCCGTCAAACTCCGCCGAGACAGGGCAAAACTTGCGCGCCAGGCGGATGACCGGGTTCCGCTCCGGCCTCACCGCTCCCTGCCGGGCCACAGCCCATCGCAGGCCTGTCACGACCAGAAACGCCCCCAAAAAATAGGTCAGCCAGTGAAAGGAATGCAGCAGGGCTGCGCCGGCACCAATCATCAGCCCCCGCATCAGCAGCGCGCCGCAGATTCCCAGGAATAAGACGCGGTGCTGCTGCTCCTGCGCTACGCCAAACGCCGCGAAAATCAGGGCGATCGCCAGCACATTGTCCAGCGAAAGACTGAATTCAATCACGTAGCCGGTAAGAAACTGAAGCGATTCCTCCGGGCCGCGCCATCGTCCGAGCGCGCCGGCGAACAGGCAGGCGAGCAAAAACCAAACCAGACTCCAGAGCAGCGACTCCTTCCATCGCACCACGTGCGTCTGGCGATGAAACACCCCCAAGTCCAGCGCCAAGCAGGCCAAAATGACGAGGACAAACCCCGCCCAATGCCACGGCGTTATGGAAACCGTGCCCGGCATCGCGCCTGTCAGACGTGCGCCTTGGCGTCCTCGGTTTCCTCCATCAGCACTTGCGACGCGCTCTTGGGGCGTTCGCCTTTGTGCCACCACAGCACCAGCGCGCTGGCAATGTAGATGCTCGAATAGGTGCCCGTCACGATGCCGATCAGGAACGTAAATGCGAAGTCGTTGATGACGCCGCCGCCGAAAATAAATAACGACGTCGTGGCGATAAACACCGTGCCGGAGGTAATCAGCGTCCGGCTCAACGTCTGGTTCAGCGCGATGTTCATGACGTCTTTGAACGTGCCCCGCACTCCCAGTTTAAGGTCCTCCCGAATGCGATCAAATATCACGATCGTGTCGTTGATCGAGAACCCGATGATGGTCAGGACTGCCGCCACAATCGGCGCGCTCAACTGCCGCCCCGACAGGCAGAATATCCCCAGCGTCATCAGCACGTCGTGGATCACCGCCAGGACCGCGCCGACGGAAAACGAGAACTCGTAGCGGAAGGCAACGTAAATCAGAATGCCAAAAAGCGAGAGAAACGACGCAATAATAGCCGACTTCTGGATTTCCACCCCGACGGTCGCCCCAACGACGTCATGCCCGATCTGGTGGAGGCCCGCCGCGGGAAAGGCCGTCATCAACGCATTGGTCGCGGCCCCGCCTTTGCCAAAGGGCGTCACGACTTGCAAAATGTCCTGCTGGTCGCCCTTCTGATACTGGATTTGTGTATCGGAAACCTTGGCGTTGTCCAACGCCGCGCGCAATTTATCGACATCCACCTTGTCTTTGAATGACATCCTGATGGCGTCGCCGCCCGCGAAGTCGATGCCCAGGGCGCTGTTGCCGCGCACGAAGATGCCGTAGCTAATCCCCACCAGAATGATCGTCCAGGAGGTGATGAACGCCAGCTTGGCCCATTTCATGAAGTCCCAATGCGGGTTCTTGATGATGTGCAGCATGCCGATTCGATTGAGCCAGCCGCGCGAAAGCAGGAAATCAAAAATCAACCGCGTCATTACCAAGCTCGTGAACAAGCTCAACGCCACGCCGATCGTCAGCGTCACACCGAACCCTTTGACCGGCCCCGTGCCCAGGTAAATCAAAATGACCGCCGATATCAGCGTCGTGGTGTGCGAGTCAAATATCGTGCTGAACGCCCGGCTGTAGGCCGCCGCCACCGCCCCGCGCATCGACTTGCCCTGCCCCATTTCCTCCCGCAATCGCTCGTAGATGAGCACGTTGGCGTCCACCGCCATGCCCACCGTCAGAACGATGCCCGCGATGCCGGGCAGGGTCAGCGTCGTCCCCACCGAACACATCACCCCAAGAAGGATCAGCAAGTTCAGGATCATCGCCACGTCGGCAATCACACCGCAGCGGTGATAATAACACGCCATGAAAACCGCCACCAGCAGCGTTCCATAGACGGCCGCTTTGATCCCGCTGCTGATCGAGTCCCTTCCCAGCGTCGGGTCCACCTCCCGCATTTCATCGATCTTCACCGGCGTTTCCAGCGGGTTCTCCAGCACGTTGGCAATCGTGATCGCCTCGTCGATGTCCATGTTCCCGCCCGAAATCTCGCAGCGCCCGCTGCGGATCGGTTCCTTGATGCGGGGGGCGGTGTAAAGCTGTCCGTCCAGGACGATGGCCAAATCCTCTCCGACGTGATCGCTGGTGGCGTTGCCGAACTTCTCCGTGCCGGCGCTGTTGAACTCCAGTTCGATCACCGGCTCATTGCTCACGGGATTGCGGCTCGGGTAGGCGCGTTTGACAAATTTCCCCGTCAGGCCATAAGCCAGTTTCTTCTGAACCATAAAGGACTCCAACGTGACCGAGCCGTCGGGCGCCTTGCGTTTCATCTTCAACACTTCGTAGCCCGGCTCGACGACGCCCTCCTTGAGCAACTGATCGCTCTGCGGATGGACCATTCGGAATTCAAGGTAGGCCGCCTTTTGGATGTTGGTCTTGGCCTCATCTTGCGCTGCCTGCGAGAGGCCCGGCAATTGGATCAAAATGTGGTTGGCGCCGGCAGGCTGGATGACCGGCTCGGCCACGCCCAGATTGTCCACCCTACGCCGCAGCACCTCCGCCGCTTGCGACACCAGCCGCGACCGCTCCGCGTCCGGCATCGCTCCGGTCGCGTTGCCGTTGGTATCGACCGTCACCAAGTGGTTGGTGTCCAGGCTCACCAAGAACTGCGTCCCGCCCTGAAGGTCGAGTCCCAGCTTGATCTTCCCTGAAGCCTCCCGTTGGAGAACATTGAGGATGGCGTAGGTGGGCCGCTCCTCGTTGCGCATGTCCAATTGAAAATAAGGCCGGATGTCATTGGTGCCGATCGCCGCCATCAGGTGGTTGAACTGATGGTGCGGGTCCGGGTCTGCCTTCTCCAGTGCCTGGGCGTTCTCCACGATTTTCTTGAAGGTGGCATCCACCTTGGACTGATCGGCCTCGTCGCTGAACACCGTGACCAGGTCCTTGCCCGTTGGCGGGTACATCTCCCATAATGACCACGCCACCAGAAACACAATCAACGCCCACCAAAACTTAGGTTTTTTCATGCTATTTCAACTTTTCGATTCGCCGGCTTCTCCCGACCGCTCCGTGATCTCCGCGACCGATGACTTCAAGACTTCCATCTTGGTCTCCCCCGACCGGATGGTCACGCTTCGGTCCTTGATGGTGATGACCACGCCGAGTATGCCGCTGGCGGTGACAATTTTGTCGCCCGGCTTGAGCGCTTTGAGCATCGCCTCCAGTTGTTTGGCCTTCTTGCGCTGCGGCCCGATCATGATGACCAGCATCACGACAAAGAGCAGAACCATGAAACCCAGGTTCTTGATCAATGCGCCCGTTTGATCCGGCGCCAGCGCCGGCTGTTCCGCCAAAAGCGCTCTCAGGCTGTTCTCACTCATACTTTTATGCTAGTCGAGCCGTTAAATCTAGGGATACTCCCACAGTTAGCAAGCAAAACGTTGCGCCGCGCCGCGCCAAGGTTCAAGGCCCAAAATAAACGACCTCACCCGCGGTCCTCGGCTTTCAAGGCCTGTTTGACGCGGGAGGAGAGGATTTTTCGCGACGGCACATAGGTGGCGGCGAAATCCCTCCGAAACTCCCCGAACGTTCCCGCCGCCAGGTGTCCGCGGATGTCTCTCATCACTTCGAGATAGTGGTGCGAATTATGCACGCTCAAGAGGCGCAGCCCCAGAATCTCGTTCACGTTGAGCAGGTGCCGCGCGTAGGCCCGCGTGAAATTCCGGCAGGCGAAACAGCCGCACCCCTTTTCAATCGGGTCAAAGTCCGCCTTCACCGCCCCGCCCTTGATGTTGACGGTCCCCTTGCGCGTGAAGGCCGTGCCGTTGCGCGCCACCCGCGTCGGCAACACGCAGTCAAACATATCCACCCCGCGCGCCACCAGCTCCACCAACTGCGCCGGCGTCCCCAGCCCCATCGCGTAGCGCGGCAGCCGCTCCGGCAAATGCGGCTCCGTCAATTCCACCGCCTTCATCATCTCGTGCTCCGGTTCCCCCACGCTCACGCCGCCGATGGCGTAACCGTCGAAGTCCAGCCCGGCCAATTCCCGCGCGCACCGTTCCCGCAGCCGCGGATCAATCCCCCCTTGCACGATCCCGAAAACCGCCTGGCCCTCCGCGCGCGGCTGCTGCCGGCATTCCCGCGCCCACGCCAGCGTCCGTTCCACCGCCTCCAGCGCCGCCTTGGGCGGGCAGTCGTGCGCCGGGCATTCGTCAAAGACCATCGCGATGTCCGACCCCAGCAGCCGTTGAATCTCCATCGCCTCCCTGGGCCCCAGGAACAGCGCCGAGCCGTCCAAATGCGAACGGAACTCCACGCCGTGCGCCCGCACCTTCCGAATCTTCGCCAGGCTGAACACTTGGAATCCCCCGCTGTCGGTCAATATCGGCCAGGGCCAATTCATAAACCGATGCAACCCGCCCGCCGCCCGGATGATCTCCATGCCGGGGCGGATGTTCAAATGGTAGGTGTTGCCCAGAAGGATTTCCGTGCCCATCTCCCGCAGTTCGCGCGTGTCCAGCGCCTTGACGCTGGCCTGGGTGCCGACCGGCATGAACACCGGCGTCTGGATCACACCCCGGCTGGTCGTCAACCGCCCCAGCCGGGCCTTCGACCCGGAATCTGTCTTCAACAATTCAAACATGCGCAAACTCAACCCGATACAACAGCGATCAACCAAACAAAAGCAAAACTTGCCAGAGCCTGCCATTCCCCACGCGGAACCGGCGCCACAAGCCGCCAGGTGCCGTTACAAAAACCACACTTTTAACCGTAATTTACCGTAATNNACCGTAATTTACCGTAATTTACCGTAATTTTTTAACCACGAACTCCACCTTCCTAATCCGGGAAACCCTCACCGCCGTCAATTCAAGCCGCGAACAGGTGCGAACAGCCGGCCAAAACCCCGCTTTGATAACTTGCCAGAGGGTGCCAGAGGGTGAAACCCCGGAACACCAGCCCAATAAGGGAAACCGACTATTCTCGCGCAGAGAGCCGCGGAGGAAGACGTTTAACCACGTCCGCCGTCGCCTGGCTATGGCGGACAGGGATTTCACGGATAGACACGGATAAAGAACTCCGAATCCGTGTCCATTCGTGCCCATCCGTGGTCAACTCCCTTTTTTGCCCCCGGCTGGCCGGAAACGGGGCCGGCGCTCCGCGCAAGGCGGATAGGGAGCCGCGACAGCCGGGACATGGCTCTGAATGACCCAAGCGAAGCTCCGACTTCGACTTTCCCCCTTTTTTCCTGCACAAGGGTGCACAAGCCTGCATAAACGGCCATTTTTGCGGCGTGGCTCTCGCTGGAACGGGTGCGCCGCCCCAGGTTTCCGCAAACCGGCCTATGTCAATGAACATCCACCCTTTTCCAGCCACGTTGACAACATACAACAAGAATTTCGGAACGCAACGTTTGTGATTCCGAAATCCGGGCTTGACCTCATTGACCCTTGTTAACTTCACCGCCCGCGTTGCTCTACTTTTCAATCAGAAATAAAAATTCTTTGTTCGGCAACTCCGCGTCGCTGATCCATTCGTTCGTCCAGCGCATTCCGGCCATGACGTTTTTCCGGTAATCAATTTCCAGCACGTCAACCAGTCGTCCGGCTGACGTGATGACATCGTTCAATTCCTCCGCTGTCGCGCGTCCGCCGGAACTGTAAGAGAGGATGATATGTCCGGCGCGTGTGGTTTTCAGCAGGCGTTCAATGGCATCCACAACGACAAATCGTCCCGCATCGTTTTTCCGAAAATCTTCAAAGACGGAACTGGCGATGGTGTCTGAAGTGTCCACGCGCCGCCTGGCTTTGCCCCTCTTCTTCAAATGCAATGCGCGCGATGCGCTTTTTGGCTAGCTCATAGTTGAACACAAGAATATTGCAACGTTGTTTTTTCTCGTCGTAAATGAGCGGGAGCACATTGATATTGCTGAACTCGGCAAATACGGGATCGAGCCATAATTTTGCGATATGTTCCTTATTATCAATCTGCATTCCCATTCCCTTGAGTTTTGGAAACATCAGGAAATTCTTGTCGGTGGAAAGTTGTAACGGGCCGTCGCCATACGCCTTGAGGCTCACCGGAAATTCCGCCTTCGTGATTTCATTGATAATCTTGATGTCTTCTTCATGCTGCTTGGCGCGCTAGAGGTCTTTTCCCGCATGGACGGATTTGAAGTCATACATGTATTGGTTGATGAATTCCGCAATGGCAATCTCCGCCAAATCACCATGCGTTTTATTACCAATCAGCCGCATCGTGAAAATATTGCTCAACGTCGTCGTGATCAAATGAGGATTTTTGCTGATGAGCAGCTTGAAGCGAGCGGTGAAATCTTGATATGCGGTTTGATGATTCATAAAGGCGCACCCATTTCCGTGAAGGGTGCGCGGGAAATCTGTCAGCGTCAATCCGCGATCACTGGTTGCAGGAACACTCCAGAACACCCGTTCCGCGCGAATTTCTGGCCGCCAAAACTTTTTTTCATTCCGCTATTGCGTTGGGCTGCCATTTCGGTAAAAAATAGCGAAATTTTAGAGGAAATGTGTCGAAGATTGAAATGAGCCAGGACCCAACATTCCACTCCGCTTCCGTCGGGCCGCCGCCAAAGCAGGGGTTGTACGACCCCCGCTTCGAGCACGATGCCTGTGGAGTTGGCTTTGTCGTCAATATCAAGGGCAAGAAGTCCCATAAGATCATCCGCGACGCCATTACCGTCCTGGTCAACCTCAACCACCGCGGCGCCTGCGGCTGCGAGGCCAACACCGGCGACGGCGCCGGCATCATTATGCAGATGCCGCACGGCTTTTTCAAGGAAGTGTCCCGGAAGGACAAGATCAAGCTGCCGCCCCTGGGCGATTACGGCGTGGCGATGGTGTTCCTTCCCCGCGATCCCAATGAACGCCGCACTTGCGAGACGCTTTTCGAGAACATCGTCGTCGAGGAAGGCCAGAAGTTTCTGGGCTGGCGGACCGTGCCGACCCACAACGCCTCGCTGGGCGCCACCGCGCGCGCCAGCGAACCTTGCGTCCAGCAGGCCTTCATCCGCCGCGATACGAGGATTGAGGACGACATGGCGTTCGAGCGCAAGCTCTACGTCATCCGCAAACGGGCCGAGCGCGCGATCCGTTACAGCGGCGTCAAGGGCGGCCACTGGTTTTACATCTCCAGCCTTTCCTGCCGCACCCTGGTTTACAAAGGCATGCTGCTGACCGAGCAGATGGATGAGTACTTCCCCGATCTCAAGAACCCGGCGATGGAGAGCGCCCTTGCTTTGGTGCATTCCCGCTTCAGCACCAATACGTTTCCAAGTTGGGATCGCGCCCATCCGTACCGCTATATCGCCCACAACGGCGAAATCAACACCCTGCGCGGCAACATCAACTGGATGCACGCCCGGCAGGCCATGTTCCAGAGCGACCTCTTTGGCGACGACCTCAAGAAGTTGCTGCCGATCATCAACACCGACGGAAGCGATTCGGCGATGTTTGATAATTGCCTCGAAATGCTCGTCCTGGCCGGCCGTTCGCTGCCCCACGCCATCATGATGATGATTCCCGAACCGTGGGCCAATCACGCCACGATGAGCGACGAGAAAAAGGCTTTCTACCAATACCACAGTTGCCTCATGGAACCTTGGGACGGCCCGGCCTCCATCGCCTTTACCGATGGCAAGAAAATTGGCGCCGTGCTGGATCGCAACGGCCTCCGGCCCTCCCGTTATTATGTCACCAAGGACGATTTGGTCATCATGGCCTCGGAAGTCGGCGTCCTGGATGTGCCGCCCGACCGCGTCCTGCTCAAGGGCCGGCTCCAGCCCGGGCGCATGTTTCTGGTGGACACGGAGGAAGGGCGGATAGTGGCGGACGAGGAGCTCAAGCTCAAGATCGCGACCGAACAGCCCTACCGGCAATGGCTCAACCGCCAGTTGTTGAATTTGGAAAGCATCGGCCCGGCCGATCACGCCGCCGACATTCCCCACACGGGCGTTCTGCATCTCCAACAGGCCTTCGGCTACACCTTCGAGGACTTGCGCATCATCATGACCCCGATGGCGCGCGACGGCGTTGAAGCGGTCGGTTCGATGGGTTGCGACACCCCGCTGGCGGTTTTGTCGGGCAAATCGCAACTGCTCTACAACTATTTCCAGCAGCTTTTCGCGCAGGTCACCAATCCGCCCATCGACTGCATCCGCGAGGAATTGATCACCTCGGCCGCCACGACGATCGGATCGGAGCGCAACCTCCTCAAGCCCAAGCCGGCCAGTTGCAATCTCATCGAGCTGAATTCCCCCATCCTCACCAATGAGGAATTCGCCAAACTCAAATTCATCAACCACGCCGGCTTCAAATCCGCGACTTTCCCCATTCTCTTCAAGGCCGCCGACGGAGAGGCCGGCCTTGTCAAGGCGATGGAGGATCTTTGTTCCAGGGCCTCATCGGCCATCGAGGCGGGCGCCAACATCCTGATCCTGTCGGACCGCGGCGTGGATCAGGAGATGGCCCCCATTCCCGCTTTGCTGGCGGTCGCCGGCTTGCATCACCATCTCATTCGTGAAGGCACCCGCACGCGCGTCGGCCTGGTCCTGGAATCCGGCGAGCCGCGCGAAGTGCATCACTACTCCCTGCTCATCGGCTACGGGGCCGGCGCCATCAACCCGTACGTCGCCTTCGAAACCATCGGCGACATGGTCCGCCAGGGCTTGCTGACCGGCTTGTCGGTCAAGGACGCATGCAAGAATTACGTCAAAGCCTCCGTCAAAGGCGTGGTCAAAGTCATCTCGAAGATGGGCATCTCCACCATCCAAAGCTACCGCGGCGCCCAAATTTTCGAGGCCATCGGTTTGCATCCTTCCGTCGTGGAGAAATACTTCACCGGCACCGCCTCGCGCGTCGGCGGCGTCGGCCTTGATGTCCTGGCCCGCGAACTTCTCGTCCGCCACCAGGCCGCCTTCCCCGCGCGCCAGGTCAACGGCCACGTCCTGGAGGTCGGCGGCTCCTACCAATGGCGGGCCGACGGCGAGTTCCATTTATTCAACCCGCAGACCGTCCACAAACTCCAGCAAGCCTGCCGCAACACGGACTACAAGGCTTTCAAGGAGTATTCGCAGGCCGTCAACGACCAGTCCAAGAAGGCCTGCACTCTCCGCGGCTTGCTCGAGCTTAAGACCGCCCCGCAGCCCATTCCCATCGAAGAAGTCGAGCCTGTCGAAGCCATCTTCAAACGCTTCAAGTCCGGCGCGATGTCCTATGGCTCGATTAGCAAGGAGGCGCACGAAGCCCTCGCCATCGCCATGAACCGCATCGGCGGAAAAAGCAACACCGGCGAAGGGGGTGAAGACCCCGCCCGTTACATTATTGAAGCCAACGGCGATTCCAAGAACAGCGCCATCAAACAGGTCGCGTCCGGCCGCTTCGGCGTCACCAGTAATTACCTTGTCAATGCCCGTGAACTCCAGATCAAAATGGCCCAAGGCGCCAAGCCCGGCGAAGGCGGCCAGTTGCCCGGCGGCAAGGTCTATCCCTGGATTGCCAAAGTCCGTCATTCCACAACCGGCGTCGGCCTCATTTCTCCGCCGCCGCATCACGACATCTACTCCATTGAAGACCTCGCCGAGTTGATTCACGATCTCAAGAACGCCAACCATCGCGCCCGCGTCAGCGTCAAACTCGTCGCCGAAGTCGGCGTCGGCACCATCGCCGCCGGCGTCGCAAAAGCCCACGCCGACGTTGTCCTCATCAGCGGACACGACGGGGGCACTGGGGCCTCGCCGCAAACCAGCATCAAACACGCCGGCATCCCCTGGGAATTGGGCGTCGCCGAAACCCACCAAACCCTCGTCCTGAATAATCTCCGCAGCCGAATCGCCGTCGAAACCGACGGCCAGCTCAAGACCGGTCGCGACGTGGTTGTCGCCGCCCTTCTGGGGGCGGAGGAATTTGGTTTCGCCACCGCCCCGCTGGTATCCCTGGGCTGCATCATGATGCGCGTCTGCCACCTCAACACCTGCCCGGTAGGCGTCGCCACCCAGAACCCCGAGTTGCGCAAGAACTTCACCGGCGACCCCGCCCATGCCGTCAACTTCATGCGCTTCGTCGCCCAGGAGGTGCGCGAACTCATGGCCCAACTTGGCGTGCGCACCATCAACGAAATGATCGGGCGCACCGACCTCCTGGAACCGCGCGAGGCCATCGACCACTGGAAGGCCCGCGGCCTGGATTTCACCAACATCCTCTATCAGCCCAAAGTCCCGGACGACATCGGCCGCTATTGCCAGATCCCGCAGGACCACGGCCTGGACAAGGCCCTGGACAACACCGTCCTGCTCAAGTTGTGCGCGCCCGCCCTGGAGCGGAAGGAAAAGGTCTCCGCCACCCTCAACATCAGGAATGTCAACCGCGTCGTCGGCACCATTCTCGGCAGCGAAATCACCCGCCGCTTCGGCGCCGAGGGCTTGCCCGACGACACGATCCATATTCATTTCCGCGGCTCCGCCGGGCAGAGCTTTGGCGCCTTCATGCCGCGCGGCCTCACCTGGGTCTTGGAAGGCGATGCCAACGACTATTTGGGCAAGGGCCTTTCCGGGGGAAAAATCATCCTTTACCCGCCCGAAGGCTCCACGTTCGTTCCCGAGGAGAACATCATCACCGGCAACGTCGCCCTTTACGGCGCCACCGGCGGGGAGGCCTACATCCGCGGCATGGCAGGCGAGCGATTCTGCGTTCGCAACAGCGGAGTTTCGGCCGTCGTCGAATCGGTTGGCGATCATGGCTGCGAATACATGACCGGCGGGCGCGTGGTCGTCCTGGGCCAAACGGGCCGCAATTTTGCCGCCGGAATGTCCGGCGGCATCGCCTACGTGCTCGACGAAGCGGGCGATTTCACCGTGCGTTGCAACCAGCAGATGGTGCAACTGGAACGCCTCGAAGAGCCGGAGGAGATTGAGGAAATCCGCCAGATGATTCAGCGCCACGCCGGTTACACCCGCAGCCAGCGCGCCTTCAAAGTACTGGCCCTCTGGCCCGAGATGGTCCCCCGTTTCGTCAAAGTCATGCCCAAAGATTACAAGCGCGTCCTCCAGTCCCTGCGCCGCGTCACCCAAGCCGGCTTGACTGGCGAAGAGGCCATCATGGCGGCATTTGTCGAAAACACCAAGGACGCCGCGCGCGTCGGCGGAGGATAATCATGGCCAACGAACCCGCAGCCACCTTAACCCGAACGTAAATGGGCAAGCCCACTGGATTCATAGAATATTTGCGCGAACTGCCGCTCGACCGGCCAGCCCTCGAACGCATTCGCGACTGGAACGAGTTTCACCTGCATTTGGACGAAGCCAAGCTCCGCCAGCAAGGCGCGCGCTGCATGGATTGCGGCGTCCCTTTCTGCCACACCGGCGTTCTCCTCAGCGGAATGGCCTCCGGTTGCCCCATTAACAACCTCATCCCGGAGTGGAACGACCTCATCTATCGCGGCCTCTGGCATGAAGCTCTGGATCGCCTCCAAAAAACGAACAACTTCCCCGACTTTACCGGCCGCGTCTGCCCCGCCCCCTGCGAAGGCTCCTGCGTCCTGGGCATCACCTCCCCTCCCGTCACCATCAAGAACATCGAGTGCGCCATCGCCGACCGCGGCTGGGACGAAGGCTGGATCAAGCCGGAGGCTCCCCAAGTGCGTACAGGCAAAAAGGTCGCCGTCATCGGCTCCGGTCCCGCCGGCCTCTGTGCCGCCGCGCAGCTCAATCGCGCCGGCCATCTCGTCACCGTCTTCGAACGCTCTGACCGCCCCGGCGGCTTGCTCATGTACGGCATCCCCAACATGAAGCTCGACAAACGCCTGGTGCAGCGCCGCATCGATCAATTGGCGCAGGAAGGGGTTTCCTTCCTCTCAAACACCGAGGTCGGCAAGAATTATCCCGCCCCGAATCTCTTGCGCGAATTCGACGCCGTTGTCCTTTGCACCGGCGCCACCAAGGCCCGCGACTTGCCGGTCGAGGGTCGCAACCTTAAAGGCATCCATTTCGCCATGGAATTCCTTCAAGCCAACACCAAGTCCCTCCTGGACGATCATAAAAACGGCTCCTTCATCTCCGCCGAAGGCAAGGACGTCGTCGTCATTGGCGGGGGCGACACCGGCACGGATTGCGTCGGCACCGCTTTGCGCCACAACTGCAAGAGCCTGGCGCAATTGGAAATCCTTCCGCGCCCGCCCGAGGATCGCGCCAGGGACAATCCCTGGCCCGAGTGGCCGAAAATCCATCGTCTTGACTATGGCCAGGAGGAGGCCGCCGCGAAGTTCGGCGCCGATCCCCGCTCCTACCTCACCACCGCCAAGAAATTCACCGGCGACGCTTCCGGCTGTGTCCAGGAAATCCACACCGTTCAAATCGAATGGAAGCGCAACGAAAAAGGCCAGTTCGTCGCGTCCGAAGTCGCCGGAACCGAGCGGGTGCAACCGGCCCAACTAGTCCTTTTGGCAATGGGCTTTGTCGGCCCCGAACAACATTTGCTGGAACAACTGGGCGTCGAGCGCGACCCGCGGTCCAACGTGAAAGCCGAATACCAGAAGTACAGCACCAACATCCGCGGCGTTTTCGCCGCCGGCGACGCCCGGCGCGGCCAGAGCCTGGTCGTCTGGGCGTTCAACGAAGGCCGCGGCGCCGCCCGGGAATGCGACCGCTTTCTCATGGGCGCCACCAACCTGCCCTGACAAAAGAAAAACCCGCCCGATGCAACCAAACACCGGACGGGTTTTATATCCCCCCAAACAACACAGCCAGCATACCGTATCCGCCAAACGGCGCAATCAGGGCCGACTCTGATTCTTTCATAGGGGAACCACCCATTGTTTCGTCATTTCCCATCGGCGCAGCCGCTGATTACTATAGCCCGGATGAAACATTCCATCGTTTCGTTTGCAGCCTTTCTTCTTTGTTGCGCCGGCACGGCCGGCCAAAGCTCCAATGATAGTCTGCCCGCGCTCCAGGCGCGGCTCGCGGCCCGCCTGGATGATCCCCGCTTCGCCCAGGCTCAATGGGGCGTCAAAGTCATTTCCCTCGACTCCGGCAAAACGCTCTTCGAGCGCAACCCGGATAAATTGATGATCCCCGCATCCAACGCCAAACTTTTCACCGCCTCTTTGGCCCTCGACCGCCTCGGACCGGAATACCGAATCAAAACCTCCTTCTTCGCCGCGGCCAACCCGGACGCGGACGGCGTCATTCACGGCGATCTCATTGCCTACGGCCGCGGCGACCCCTCATTCTCTGCGCGTTTCCATAACGGCGACAACGGGAAAATCCTTCAAGCCGCCGTCGATGCCTTGCGGGCGGCCGGGATCAAACGCGTTGAGGGCGATATCGTCGGCGACGAGACCTATTTCGGCGGTTCGCCATTCGGCACGCATTGGACTTGGGATGACATGCAGAAACGCGACGGGGCTCCCGCCTCCGCGCTTTCGTTCCAGGACAACGTCATCAACTTGATCTTCAAGGCGGGCGGGGCCGAAGGCGCTCCCTGCCGCATCCTGACCACGCCGGAAACAACCATCGTCTCTTTCAGCAACCTGACGCGAACGGCCCCCAGAAGCGCCCGCGTCCGCATCTCTGTTTACCGCCCGCAGGACGGGGATGTGATCCGCGCCTGGGGCGGCCTGCCGTTGGGATCGGACGGCCAGACCGAAGCCGTTGCCGAGGTGAAGCCAGCGCTGTGGTTCGTTAACATGCTCAAGGAAGCGCTGGCGCAAAACGGCGTTGCCGTTTCGGGCGTTGCGCGACAACTCAGTTGGCCGGACTCGCGGTCCACGCCGGCCGGTCCGTCGCGTTGGGTCGAAGTGGCCTCCGTCCAGTCCCCACCGCTGTCGGAAATTGTCAAACAAACATTGAAGGAATCCGAAAACCTCTACGCCCAGCTTCTCCTCCTGCAAGCCGGCGCCAAAACCGCGGCCAACTACGGCGGCGCCCAACAAGCCGGGTTGGCGCAAATGCAGGCCTTCCTGCGCCAAGCCGGCATCAGCCGGAACGATGTCCAGCTTGAGGAGGGTTCCGGCCTCTCACGCGGCTCCCTGGTCACCGCCGGCGCGACCGCCGGGCTCCTGCGTTTCATGCGGCGCCATCCCGCCCGCGACGCCCTGCTGGACGCCCTGCCTGTCGCGGGATTGGACGGCACGTTGCGAGATCGATTCAAAGGCACGCCGGCGGAGGGCAACGTCCGCGCCAAAACCGGTTCGCTGGGCCATACCGACGCCCTTTCCGGCTATCTCACCACCGCGGCGAAGGAGCATCTGGTCTTCTCCATCCTGCTCAACAACTACCTCCCTTCCGCGCCGTCCGAAACCGGCCGCGCCGCCATCGACGCCCTGGTCCTGGCGCTGACCGGTTACAACGGCCAACCCGCCGCGCAATAACTTCCCCCCATGCCGAAACGGTTAATAACAGGATTTGACTCATTCCTGTTATGCGTGGTAGAATGCCGATGAAGTGAGTATTACGGAGTGTGCATCATGAATATATCGCTGACGCCGGAATTGGCGAAGTTTGTGGAAAACGAAGTCGAGAGCGGCCTGTATAAGACTGCCAGTGAAGTTGTCCGCGCCGGTCTCCGCCGTCTCAAGGAAGACCAAGCCGTGCGGCTGCCCCGAGCGCCCAAGACCGTTGAGGAACTGGCAACGCAGTTGCTCCAAAGCATTGACCGCCTTGACCGTGGCGAAGGCGTTGATGGCGGGAAAATGTTTCGCCGCCTCCGCAAACGGATGAAAGAATCATGCTCTAATGCCTAAATGAATCGTTGATCCTTGCGTCGAGGATGAACTTTGGGGCATTTGGCATTTCATCGCCCAGGATAATCCCGATGCCGCGACGCGCGTCATCGAAGCGGCCCATGAGACGTTCAAAATGCTCGCCGCCAATCCCGGCCTCGGCAGGCCGCGACGATTTCGGAGTCCCAAGCTCCGCGATGTCCGTTCCTGGCGCATTACAGGTTTTGAAAACTACCTCATTTTTTACCGTGGGATTGCCGGCGGCATACAGGTGAATCACGTTTATCATGGCGCGCAGGACCTTGAAGCACTGTTTGGCGAAGAGTGACGGGCCAAGCAAGGCCTGGCGTTTCATGCCAGCAAAAGTTCCGCCGTTTCTACCTTTGGGTCGAGACGGAAGGCGTCTTCCCGTCCGGTGTCCAGCAGAAGCTGAACAGCCTGGGCAAGGTTGCAGAGGCATTCATCCTTGGTCTCACCCTGTCCGTTTGCGCCTGGCACTTCCAGACAGGTCGCCCAGAAACCACCCTCGTTTGGCTCTCCTTGATGAATGATCGCAGTGAATTGTTTGATACATCCTGAACAGTGCATGAAAATGCAACCGAAATCAACGCGGAAACACGTTCTCACAGGCTATCCGAGTCAAAATCGGCCGCCTAATCCCCGCCTTTGCTCTGGCGCGGACCGGAGTTTTTGAGGATCGCCTGGCCGTATTCGCGGTTCATTTGCGCGATGAAATCCAGGCTGATCTCCTTGGGGCACACCGCTTCGCACGAGCCGGTGACGGTGCAGTTGCCGAAGCCGGACTCGTCCATGACTCTGACCATGTTGAGCACCCGGCGCTCGCGCTCAGCCCGGCCTTGCGGCAGCGAGGCCAGATGCGAGACTTTGGCGGACACAAAAAGCATGGCGGACGCGTTCTTGCACGCCGCAACGCACGCACCGCAGCCGATGCACGCGGCGGCGTCCATGGCCCGGTCGGCTTCCGTCTTGCCCACGGGCAGCGCGTTGGCGTCGGGCGTTCCGCCCGTGTTGACAGAGACAAATCCGCCGGCCTGAATAATCCGGTCAAACGCCCCGCGATCCGTGACGAGGTCCTTGATGACGGGAAAGGCGCGGGCGCGCCAGGGTTCGATCACGATGGTGTCGCCGTCGTGGAAATGGCGCATGTGAAGCTGGCAGACGGTGGTGCCGCGCAAGCCGCCGTGAGCGATGCCGTTGATCATCATGGAACAGGTGCCGCAGATGCCCTCGCGGCAATCGGAGTCGAAGGCGATCGGCTCGCCGCCTTTGGCGATCAGCTCCTCGTTGACCACGTCGAGCATTTCGAGAAAGGACATGTCGGCCAGGACGTTGGCGGCCTGGTAAGTCTCCAGACGCCCCTGGCTCCGCGCATCCTTCTGGCGCCACACTTTCAAGGTCAGGTTCATTGCGAATTCATTTGTAACTGCGGGTGCTCATGTGGACTTCTTCATAGTCCAGCGGTTCCTTGTTCAAGACCGGCGGACGGCCCGCTCCCGCGTACTCCCATGCGGCCACGTAGGCGAAATGCTCGTCGTCCCGTTTGGCTTCGCCGTCCTCGGTCTGGAATTCGGTGCGGAAATGGCCGCCGCAGGATTCCCGCCGTTCCAGGGCGTCCAGGACGAGCAACTCGGCGAATTCGAGGAAATCGGCGACGCGGCCGGCGTGTTCAAGGTTCTGGTTCAGCTCGCCGTTTTCGCCGCTGACCTTGACGTTCTTCCAGAATTCCTCGCGCAAGGCGGGAATCTTTTGGAGCAATTCCTTCAAACCGCTTTCATTGCGGGCCATGCCGCACTTTTCCCAGAGCCATCCGCCCAATTCCTTGTGGAACGAATTGACCGTGCGCCGGCCGTTGACCGCCAGCAGCTTTTTCGTCAGCGTTTCCATTTCCGCGATGACCTTCTTGAATTCCGGCTGGTCCGGGCGCGCTTTGGGCTGTTTTTCCGACGCGAAATAATGGCCGATGGTGTAAGGCAGAACAAAGTAGCCGTCGGCCAGCCCCTGCATCAGCGCGCTGGCGCCCAGGCGGTTGGCGCCGTGATCGGAAAAGTTCGCCTCGCCCAGCACGAACAAGCCGGGCACCGTTGACATCATATTGTAATCCACCCAAAGGCCGCCCATCGTGTAGTGCACCGCCGGGTAAATGCGCATCGGCCGCTGATAGGCGTTCTCGCCGGTGATCTTCTCGTACATGTCAAATAGATTCCCATACCGCTCCCGCACCGCGCCCTCTCCGATCCGCCCGATGGCGTCGGCAAAATCCAGATAGACCCCGCGCCCGCCCGGCCCCACGCCCCGCCCCTCGTCGCACACCTCCTTGGCCGCCCGCGACGAGATGTCGCGCGGAGCCAGGTTGCCGAAGCTGGGGTACTTCCGTTCCAGGTAGTAGTCCCGGTCTTCTTCGGGTATCTGCCCCGGCGGCCTGTTGTCTGCCTTCTTTTTCGGCACCCAGACACGGCCGTCGTTGCGGAGGGACTCGGACATGAGAGTGAGTTTGGATTGATGATCGCCGCTGACGGGGATGCAGGTTGGATGAATCTGCGTGTAACACGGGTTGGCGAAAGCCGCGCCGCGTTTGTAGGCCCGCCAGGTTGCGGTGACGTTGCAGCCCTTGGCGTTGGTCGAAAGATAAAACACATTGCCGTAGCCGCCGGTGGCCAGCACCACCGCGTCCGCCGCGTGGGCCGAGATTTCGCCCGTGACCAAGTCGCGCGCCACAATCCCCTTGGCGTGGCCGTTGACCAACACGAGGTCGAGCATTTCCGCGCGCGGAAACATCTTCACCGTTCCCAGGCCGATCTGCCGGCACAACGCCTGATAGGCGCCCAGCAACAATTGCTGCCCCGTCTGGCCCCGCGCGTAGAACGTCCGCGACACCTGCGCGCCGCCAAACGAACGGTTGGCCAGCAGCCCGCCGTATTCGCGCGCGAAGGGCACCCCTTGCGCCACGCATTGGTCAATGATATTGACGCTGACCTGGGCCAGCCGGTACACATTGGCCTCCCGCGCCCGGAAATCCCCGCCCTTGATCGTATCGTAGAACAGCCGGTATATGCTGTCGCCGTCGTTCTGGTAATTCTTGGCCGCGTTGATCCCGCCCTGGGCCGCGATGCTGTGGGCGCGCCGCGGGCTGTCCTGGTAGCAGAACGCCTTGACGTTGTAGCCCAGCTCGGCCAGCGTGGCGGCCGCCGACGCCCCGGCCAGACCCGTGCCGACGACGATGACGTCGAACTTCCGCTTGTTGGCCGGGTTGATGAGCTTCATCTCAAATCGATGCCGGTCCCATTTCTGGGCCAGCGGGCCGGACGGGATTTTGGCATCCAATTTCATTGTATCAACCTCAGCAATATCGAGATGGGGATGGAAACATAGCCCAGGAAAATCACCACCGCGCCCCATCGGGCCGCCCGATCCAGACACGGCCCGCAGGCCCGATTCTTCCACCCAAGGGATTGGAACATCGCGCTCATCCCGTGGCTCAGATGCAGGCACAGCAGCCCGACTCCCACGATGTAAAAGAGTGAAACCAGAGGCTGTTGAAAACCAATCACGACCATTCGGTAAATATCATGCCGGTGCTCCGGGTCGGTGAGACTGTGAAAATCCGTCCCGGCAAAATTGACCGCCTTGACCATGACGGTGTAATGCAGCAGATGATAAACAATAAAAATCCCAACGATGATCCCGCTCATTAGCATCGTCCGCGAAGCGTAGCTGGCCGCCGTCGGCTGCCATTGCTCATAAGCAGAGGGCCGCGCCGCGCGGTTCTCCTGCGTCAATTTGGCGGCGGACCAGATATGAACGGAGATGATCGCCAGCAGCGACAGGCGCACCGGCCAGAGAAGCTCGACATTGGACTGGAGAAAATGCCCGTAGCGGTTGATCGCTTCCGGCCCGAGAAACATCTGGAGATTGCCCGCCATGTGGCCGATGACGAAGAGGACCATAGCCGCTCCCGTGCCGGCCATGAGATACTTCTTGCCGACCGACGAGCAAAACAAATTGCGCGGGGCGTGATTCATTAAATGTTCGCTTTTATGACCATCGAACCGGCAAACGTTAATGATGAGACGCCCTCATCGTCAACAGAAGAAATCAAGTATAAGGCAATCTTCCATCAGCGTGCAACCACCTTATCACACAGCCCGGTTTCCGCCGGCGCCGCCGTCCGCGCGGGGCTTGCGCCGTATTCATTCAGTCCGCGCTCCGGCGAAGGCGCGGCCAGGCCCAGCGCCTCCATCGCCTCTCCCACAAAATGAATCGAACCGGCGATGACGATAAAGGGCTCATCCTTCAGGCGCTGGAGCGCCTCCCCCACGCCGCCGCACGCCACGGCGGGCGCGGCGCCGTTAGCCCGGCGGCAGAGGCCGGCCAGCAACCCCGGATCGGCCGCGCGCTCGCTCTCAAGCCGCGCCAGCAGGATGCTCGACGCGCACGGCGCCAGGATGCCGCAAATGGCCGCGCAATCCTTGTCGCGCATCATTCCCAGGATCAGCGCCGGCCGCCGCCCACCGAACCGCGTGCCCAGCTCCGCCGCCAGGGATTGCGCCCCGGCGGGATTGTGCGCCCCGTCCAGCACGACGACTTGTCCCCCCGTCCGCACGACGGTCTGCAAGCGCCCGGCCCACTCGGTTGTTTTCAATCCCGTCCGCCACGCCCTTTCCGTGACCGGAAGCGCCGGCTCCAAAACTCGCGTGACGGCCAGCGCAAGAGCGGCGTTGGTTTTCTGATGTTCCCCCGCCAGCGCCAGATCAACGCCGCGGATTGCCTCAATCTCCGGCCTGCCCACGACGCTCAAGGGCGCCTGCCGGCTTCGGGCCATTTCGGAGATGACCGACAGCGCAACGGGATCATCCGTCGCGGTCAGGATTGGGATGCCCGGCTTGATGATGCCGGCTTTTTCGCGCGCGATTTCCGCCAGGGTGTTGCCCAGCCATTGCTGGTGGTCGAACTGCACGTTGGTAATGGCGCACGCCAGCGGCGTTACGATGTTGGTGGCGTCCAACCGCCCGCCCAGGCCCGTTTCCCACACCACCAGGTCGCATCTCTGCCGCGCGAAATAGTCCAGCGCCATGACCGTGACCGCCTCGAAGAAAGTCGGATGAGCCTCCGCGCCCAGGGTCTGTATCCACCCGTTGATTTGTTCCACCCCGCGCGCGACATCCTCCTGGCTGATGAGGCGGCGGTCCACCTGGATGCGCTCGGTGAAGGAAACCAGGTGCGGCGAGGTGAACAAGCCCACCCGCAATCCGGCGGCGCGATAGATGCTCTCCAGCATCGCGCACGTCGAGCCTTTGCCGTTGGTGCCGGCGACGTGGATGAAGCGAAGGCGCCGTTCCGGGTTGCCGGCCGCGGCTGCCAGGCGCCGCGTGTTTTCCAGACCGAGCTTCATCCCGAACAGGCGCAAATTGTATAAAAACTGAATGGCTTGGGAATAGTCCATCTGAGATAACGATTTCCAATTTGGCGGGCGCTCAACGGAGCCGCGCGGCCGCCGCCTTGCCGACGTTGGCCTCGTGCTCCGCCCGCTTCCGGACGAGATCGAAAAAAAGAATCATAAGTCGGCCGCGGGGCCGCCAACGCCCAGCATACCCAACGCCCGCCCCAATGCAATCCATGCCCAAACGCCGCGGCAAGCGCGCCCCGGACACCCGGGGAAAGTCAGGCGGAAAGAAGTCTTCCATGTCGATTTCCGACGGTCAAACTGGGTTCGAATCAGCTGGACACCAATTTCCATTCGGCTTGCAACCCGCGTCGATCAATCCAGTCATGCAAAGCCGGATGATCGAGTTTCCACACAGAAGAGTTCAACTTCGGGCATTCGAGAAAATAAGCCGCACCTCAGCCTCCACCTGGGTCTCCGGCCAGTCGGGATGCTGGGCGCGGACTCCGGCGCTCTTCATTTTGCGCGCCGACCAATAAAGGCGCTCAACAACCCGCAACCGTTCCTGGCCGGACATGGCGCGAAGAACTTCAATTTGTTCCGATCCGGGTTGTTCATCCGGCAGCATGAGTTAAGTGTGCGCCGTCGCGGCCATTGGCGCAAGCAGAACGCCTTTCCGAAGCACGGCCGTGTCACAGCATCTCCTGTTGTTTTTCCGGCTTCGCTTCCCGCTGGGCTTTGGCGAAGGGGTTCAGTTGCGGGGGGGCTTCGACGCGCTCCGTGCCGTTGAGCAGGCCCTCAATCGTCAGCAGTTGGATTTTCGGATAATCCTTGTCGTGCCAGAGTTTGGAGGTGTAGCGGCCCGCTTCGGCGGCTTCCACCCGCATGGGCTTGGACGGTTTTTCCAGCGTGATGAGGATGCCCGCCGCGAACTTCTGGTTGTTCACGTCGCCGAGCAAGGTCGCCACGTCGTTGCGCTGCACGCCGCCGCCCTTGACCTGCACCAGGATTTTCTCGCGCATGTCCTTGCTCTCGTAGAAATAGAGCGCCCCGTCCACGCCGCGATCCGCGCCTTTGCCGCCTTCCGTGCGCGGGCGCGCGTCAATGAGCGAGAGCGCCCACTGCTGGAACTGCCACTTGTCCAGACCAGCCAATTCCTTCGCGCTGCCGAAATCGGTGGGCTGGCCGCGCTCCTCAAATTGGACGTCATCGCCGAAAGCGTCACTGAGCCGGCGTTTGATAAGGTTGATGGCCAGGTAGGTGACATCGATCCCAATCCATTGCCGGCCGAGCTTTTGCGCGGCGTGGATGGTGGTGCCGCAACCGCAAAAAGGATCGAGCACAACGTCGCCCTTGTTGCTGCTGGCCGCGACAATGCGTTCGAGCAACGCCTGCGGTTTCTGAGTGGGGTAGCCGAGACGCTCCTGAGCTTGAGCGCCAATTGGGTTTATGTCGGTGATAACATCTGCAATAGCCACGCCCGCCTGCCCCTCAAGATAGCGCTTGAAACCGGGAACACGTCCTTTTGTCGGCCAATAAATCAGCCCTTGTTTGTCCAGCGCGTCCAGTTTTTTCCCAACCGTCCACGAAGCGCACTCCTTTCCAAACAAGTCCAACAGAATTTTATTCGGCACAGCCCAGTGGCGACCTGTTTCGGTTGGATTTACCTTTCGCCACGGCTGGCCGGATTCTCCGGTCCTCGTTCCCGCCCCTGTTAAATCGCCGACTCGAAAGCGTCCCTTTTCATCTGAATAGCGGTAAAAGCTCTCGAGATATTCCCCAGAGTAGTCTTTGAAAATCTGGTTCCAGGCAAACTGGCCGCTCTTGCTGTAAAAGAAAATCACATCGTGGACGGGGCCCCAGCGTTTTGATCCAGAATGCGCGCTCGTTCGTTTCCAAACGATTTCATTTTGAAAATTCACAGGTCCAAAAATCCCATCCAGCAGCATCCGCAAATAATGACTCGCCGTTGGGTCGCAATGGAGATAGAGGCTTCCGGTCGGTTTGAGGACGCGATGCAGTTCGACCAAACGCGGCGCCATCATCGCCAGATACGCCATCATCGGCGAGGCCCTCAGAAGGCTGTACAGGGCTTGCATCATGTCCACAACGGCGGCGTTCGGACATGTGTCAATAAAATCGTTAAAGGTTTGGGCGGCGTCGGCCCAATTCCAGGTGTCGGTGAAGGCGTGAAACTGCGCCTGGCTCGCCTCGCCGGAGGCCTCGCGGAACAGCACATTGTAATCCGCGTTGGAATTGAACGGCGGGTCGAGATAAACCAGATCGACGCCAGCGTCGGGAAAAATCTCCCTTTTGCGCAGCCAATCCAGATTGTCGCCGAAAAGGAGGCGGTTCATGCGGACGCTGATTACCAGAAGCCGCCGGCAGGTTCAAGAATTAACGGGTTTGCTTTCGGGCGTTGAATCAGTTAAACTTTAACTGTGCCGGTTCCTCAGAGGCGGCGCATTTATGTCGTTAATGTCCGTAATGAACAGAATCGCGCGCTTGATGAGCAAGGCGGGCGCCCTGGTTCTGGCCGCCGGTTTGGCGACGGCGGCGGACACGGTTCCCCCGCCAGTTTACAATAACGGCTTCAGCATGACCATCCGCCTGGGGCGGGAGTTGTCCGACGCGTTGCCTCCCAAGCTGGGGGGGCAATTGGACCCCCAGGTCGTCACACTCCAGTCGGTGGACTTGCCGCTGGTTCTGCCGGTCGCCGTCACCGAGGAGAACCAAGTCCTCTGCCAGGTTAGCCTTTCTGCGGGATTCATCGACTTGGTGAATCATGTCGCCCACGCCAAAGCCATCGATCACCTCCAACCCGGTTATTTCGCGCAATACGTCAAGAACCTCGCCCTCAGCGCCACCGGCAGCGGAGCGGTCTCGCCGCCCGGCATCGTTGACCCGCGCTACTGGACAGAAGAAGTGATGAACGAACAAACCAGCTACTTCAATCAGATGATCGCCATGGCAATGGCGATCAATCTCTCCCATCATTACTTGGGCCATTACGCCAAGTACTCCTGCAATCTGGCCGGCTCGGCCGACAAACCGGTGGCCATTAACAGCCTCTTGACGACCGAAGAATGGAACGCCTCGGTCAAAGCCGGAACGCTCGACGCGCTGGATTGCGCCCTCTCGACCGAGGGCATCCGCGCTCTCTTTGACGCCATCGACAGCATGCCCAACCGCCCCGACTGGACCACCTACATCATCCCGCGGCAGGTTGACATCAAGCAGCTCAACAAACAACTGGAGCGCTACGAAGACGACTATTTCCACGGAAAACTCAAGCAGCAAACTCTTGGAGTCCTCAGTTTATGAACTATCCAATTCCCGAAAACGAGGCCGAGCGAATCAATACATTGCGCGGTTACGGGATTCTCGACACGCACCCGGAGGAACGATTCGATGACCTCACGCGGCTTGCGGCCTCGATCTGCGGCACACCCAGTTCCTTCATAAGCCTGGTTGACGAAGACCGGCAATGGTTCAAGTCGAAAACCGGCATTGAGCTATGCCAGACTTCTCGCGCGGATGCGATCTGCGCCCACGCCATAATGTCGCCGGAGGTGTTCGTGCTTCCAGACGCTTCCCAAGACCCGCGATTTGCGAGCAATCCGCTGGTGCTTGGCGAACCGTTCGTCCGGTTTTACGCCGGAGCTCCGCTGACCGCGCCCAACGGGCATCACTTGGGAGCGTTATGTGTCATCGACCGGGTGCCCCGCCAACTCCGCCCCGACCAATTGGAAGGCCTGCGCATTTTGAGCCGCCAGGTGATGGCGCAAGTGATTTTGGGCAAGAATCTGAATGACTTGAAGTCCGCCTTGAACCAGAGGGATCAATTGGAACAGGACATGGAGAAACTAATCCTGGACCTCCAGGATGCCAGCGCCATGATCCAGACCCTCAAAGATTTGCTTCCCATCTGCCGCTCATGCAAGAAGGTCCGTGATGACCGCGGCTATTGGGAGCGCGTTGAGGCCTACGTCGCCAACGCCACGAGTATCAGCGCCACCAGCTCCATTTGTCCTGATTGCCTCGAAGGACGTTTCGGAGATATGCGCATTGTGGAAGCAAAGGCCTGACTCATCATTGTCGTCGGCATCCCCGGCCGGCTTTTACCGCGAATAATCGGGCTTTGACTCCGTGGAGAACTTCTCCCATTCGGGAATGCTTTCCAGGCAGCCAACGGCTTCCAGGTAGGCACTGTCCCACTCCTCAAGCGCGAACGCATCGGGCGGCGCCTGCCGCGACGCAATTCCGTCGGCGACGTAAAGGACCGAGGCGAGCGTGAATCCGTTGGCCTGATCGGCGGCCGGGGCGTCTTGGGCGGCAATGGCGCCAATGGCGTTGGCCGGCATCCCCCATAGTTCCAGAATATACGCGGCGACTTGATACGGACTGGCGCGAAAGACCTCCCGCAGCCGCGGCACCAGCGGCGATGCCATCTTCTCCGCTCCCTGGCACGCCGCGCGGAACCGCTCAGGATAATTGTCCGCCAACACGAACCGCCCCGTCTCGTGCAGCAGTCCCGCCAGGAACGCCTCTTCGCCGGCGATCCGGGTAAATTTCATCTCGCGGCAGACATGCTGCGTCAAGTAGGCCGTGTGCCAGCAATGGCTCCAGACCTTCCGCCAATCCATCGCCGCGGCCGACACCGACTCGTAATGGTGGAAGAG
This sequence comes from Verrucomicrobiales bacterium, assembly GCA_003138485.1. Taxonomy (GTDB): domain Bacteria; phylum Verrucomicrobiota; class Verrucomicrobiia; order Limisphaerales; family Palsa-1400; genus PLGF01. The sequence goes on from PLGF01000048.1 coordinate 32,890, forward strand.
CGATTGGGCCAAGACCACTGCCGCGATCATATCGGTTCCCAGGCACATGACCGCCTCGATGGGGCTGTCGATCAGGTAATGCTGCCCGAATAGCGGTGAATTGGCCAGTTGCAGCACTTTGGCGGTCAAGCCGGGGTCTTGCGCCACCAACCGCGCGATGTTCGTCGTGGCGTTGCGGTCGTTCCGCAATTCCCTCAGCAACGCGTCGTACGTCCCTGGCAGAGACGGGATCGAGCGCAGAGAGGTCGCCACGGCCTGCAAGTCACTGTCCTCAAGCCGCCCCTGAGCCGCGAAGCTTCGCCCGATCACTCGCCGCAGTTCAATCGTATCAAAAGGCTTGGCGATATACTGGTGCGCCGAGGTGATGAGCGTCAGCTTATTCAACCCGGCGTGGGCCGACATGATAATACGGATGGTCTTGGGCGAGACGGCGCGGACCTGCTCGAGCAGTTGGCTGCCTTGCATTTGGGGCATGAGTTGGTCGGCCAGAATGAGATCTGGCGCCTTGGCCCGGACAGCCGCAAGCGCCTCCAAAGGGTCTTTGAAACCCGTCACCTCCCATTGCGAATCCATGCCACGCATGATTAAGACGGCGGTATCCGTTACCTCCGCCTCATCATCGACAACGTATATGCATCTTTTCATTGTGACTTGCCGGTCGCGCCGGGCCACGACACCGCGACTGTCCTTATGCACCAAAAGCGACCGGTTTGGCTAGTCGTTTTTTGGTAAAGAGTTGCCGCATCTTGGCGCGTTAGCCAGCCGTGCGAGGCAATAGCCCAAGGATTGCACCCGAAGGGCACCCAAAAATTGTCTGCTAAAGTTCCGCTGGTGTTCCGCCGATGTAAGGCTGGTTGCAATGAATCTCGAGAACAGCGGTTTGGTATTCCCTCAGGAATACCTGCGAGCGGCATTGATGGTGTCCTTGTTGAGCGTGTGGGTTCTGGTAGGCCTTTTCTTCTACCTCAACCGATACACCCGGCGGGAGTACTTCACCATCTGGACCGCCGCATGGCTGTTTTACGCCCTGTGGTTGACGTTGAGCCTGCGCCTGGGCGACCCCAACCCCGGGACCATTGTGTTCGCCATCAAACAATGTTGCGTCTGCATCTCGGCGGTCTTTCTCTTGTGGGGCAGCCTGCGTTTTCTTGGCCTTCCGGTCCGGCAGCAACTGCTTGGCGGGTTCATGCTATTCCTGGTGGTCTGGACCTTCGTGAGTCCCCAAGCCGTCACGGGTCTGCTGCAAGTCGAATTGCCGGTGTTCATTTTGCTCGGTTTGAGCAGCCTGTTTGCGGGAGTCTGCTTTTTCCGGCTGCGCAAGGAAAGACCGTTCGTCGGCGCCGGCATGCTGTCGCTGGGCTTTTTGCTCTGGGGCCTTTACCTTGGGAGCTACCCCTTTTCCCAACAATACGGCAACCTCTACAGTGCCGGCTTTTTCGTCGCCGCGGTGTTGCAACTCTTTATTGCCGTCAGCATGATCGTGCTCGTTTTGGAGGAGGTCCGGTACAACGCCGAACTCGTGCGAGCTGAAATCGCCGCTGTCCGCCTCGAAAAGGAGGCTCTCCATGCCAAAGTCATCACCGCTGAAGAGGAATGCCAGAGCCTTTACAATCAGGTGCGCCTGACTGAGGGAATTCAAGAAGCCTACGATCAATTGCGCCGTGCCCAGCAGACCGTCGTCCAGCAGGAGCGCCTCCGCGCCTTGGGCCAGATGGCCAGCGGCGTGGCCCACGACATCAATAATGCCCTCTCGCCAATCATGGCCTATGCGGAACTGTTGCTCACCACTCTGCCGGATCTGCCGGTGGCCCAACGGGAGCGCCTGATGAGAATCAGCCAGGCCGCCGATGACGCCGCTCAGATCGTGGCGCGAATGCGGGAATTCTACCGGCGCGACCTCGACTCGGATCGATTGGAAGCCGTGAACATCAACCGGCTCGTCGAAGATGTGGTCGAGCTTACCCGGCCACGCTGGCGCGATCAGGCCCAACGTCAGGGCATTGCCATCGATGTCGATTGTCAACTCGATCCCATTGCGCCCATCCTGGTGTGCAACCCCAGCGAACTCCGTGAGGCGCTCACCAACGTCGTCTTTAATGCCGTGGACGCGCTCCCGCACGGAGGCGCCATCACCCTCACCACCCGCTTGATTGCCCCGCCGCCATCGCCAGGGGCTGGCAATGCCGAACAGAACGTTCAGATCGAGGTCAGGGACAACGGCGTGGGCATGGATGACAAGGTCCGTCAACACTGCCTGGAACCTTTCTTCTCCACCAAAATCCAGTCCGATGGCACCGGCTTGGGACTGGCCATGGT
>PLGF01000190.1 GCA_003138485.1 Verrucomicrobiales bacterium
ACTGCCGCCACAATACCACAGAACTTGCATTATGCAATACATCTAACCACAAAAAAGACTTGCGATCAGACCGCCTGCGGCGCTAAGATTGGGAACCCTAAGAAATCGGGGAGGGGGGGGCGGACAGTGCTCCGCACGGCTCGTTCTCTGTTTTCGAAAGGGTTTTGAAAACAAGGACAAAATCATGAAATCAAACGCGGCGAAATCCGCAAACTGGAAGGCCGGGCTTCGGGCATCAGGCCGTCGGTGGAATCTAATGAAACGCTCTGTTTTGGAGGTTGGACTCCTGGCCGTGCTGTGTGTCCTGTCCACTTCGAGCGCACTCGCGTCATTTCCCATCATTGAGACGCCCTATGGAGCGGGCACACTGTACTTCTACGGCAACACCTATATCAACAGTGCTGGAACATACAACAATTCCGGGTCGCTGGTCTATGACACCTCCACCTTGCCTGCGGACACGGGCCCTATTTATCAAATTCCCAACTCGGGCACTTCGGGGGATGATTACTACTTTGGAGTGGGCGAGATGGTTCAAAACGGCGGTGGCACGGTCACCATCAACAACTATACAAACGGTACGATGCAAGGCTATGTCACGGGTTCCGGCCAGGGGTTTGCCGCGGGATTCTGGGGGGAGAACAACACTATCAACGTCAACAATTCCGGTTGGATAGACGGTGAAGTATTGAACAACGACGGCTCGGCGGTGGGGGTGTCTGTGAACGCCAGCGCCGAAGGGATTACCAACAATGCCGGGGGGGCCATAAGCGCAACCGCGGCCTATAATGCGGTTGGCGTTTTGGCGGAAGGAAGCGGCCTGGTGAATATCGTCAATCGAGGGACGATCACGGCGACATGCACTGGCGGCACGCAAGGAGCCGACGTTGACAATTCCTTTGCCATTGGCGTTGGTTTCGGGACCTGCTGCGGCGGATATCCCAACTCCTTCGAGAACGACGGCATCGTCAATGCCATCTGCACTGCCACCAGTTCCACCAACCATAATTGCAGAGCCATCAATTGCTGGGTATGCGGTCCGGTGACCATAAATAATACCGGCCTTCTCTATGAGAAGGATGACGCCGGGGGCGACTTTGAAATTTACATGGGCTCTGATGGCTATAACGATTACTTCTCTAACAGCGGGACGATTACCAATAACGGCGGTGGGGAAGCCTTGATCATGGAACAAGACAGCAATCAGGGCGACGTTTGCTTTGACAATTCGGGCACGATTGCAGTCCCCTCCAGCACCTCGTATAACATCGTTCTTTGGGGCTTCGGAGCCGGCTTCAACAACACCCATATCTATTGGACAAACAGCGGCACGATACTCAACGGGCAGGTGAACGCGTGGTGGGCCGCGTCGGCTTATATCTCCGGAGACGTCCGCGCCAGCTCGCTTACCTTTGGTTCCGGGTCCGATGTGCATGTCAGCGGCTTGCCGGTCATTACCCCCACAATAAGCGGCGGCGGGTCCAGTTCGGACACTCTCTCTTTCAACCTGATTGGCACGCTTCAAAAGGTCAACGGCAGCACCGACAGCGGCACCAATCTCTCCGCTTTCAATTTGGGATCATCCGGCAGCATTGAGGTTTCGGGGCATACCTATAATTGGGGCGGTTTCAACGGCGGCGTTTCCGGCGCCGTCAGCCCCGCGGGCTCCGCGCCGCCCCTCTGGGGGTCGCGGGACATCGGGTCCACGGGCGTGGCCGGTGGCGCGGTCTATGACGCCGGCATGCTCACGGTGCTCGCGTCCGGGAGTGACATTGGGAGCACAGCCGATGCGTTCCATTATGTTTATCAGCCCGTGAGCAACAATTGCACCCTCGTTGCGCGGGTCAGCCAGGAGCAAACCACGAGCGCGAACGCGAAGGGCGGGGTGATGATTCGCGACAGTTTGAACGCCAACGCGGCCAACGCCTTTATTGGCGTGATGCCGGGCAATCGGGTGGTCTTTCAATATCGTTCGAGCGACGGCGGCGGCAGCAGTTCCAACAGCGTGACCGGCCTGAGCGCGTCGTATTGGGTGAAGCTGGCGCAGAACGGGAGCGCCTTGACGGGGTATTATTCGGTGGATGGCGTGAACTGGACGCAGTTGGGGGCGGCGACGAACAGCATGGGGTCCACGAATTTCGCCGGAATGGCGTATTGTAACAACAACAACTCAAGCTCCGGCACGGTGACGTTTTACAGCGTGACCTGCACCGGCGGGTTGGTCGCGCTGTCCGCGCCAACGGGATTGACGGCGACGGCGGGTGTTGAGCAGGTGACATTGAACTGGCAGGCGGGCAGCAACGCGGCGGGTTACAACATTGGGCGGTCCACCATCAGTGGCGGACCTTACACGACCGTCGCCACTGTCACCACGACGAACTACACCGACGCCGGTCTGGCTGGCGACACGAAGTATTACTACGTGGTGACGGCGGAGACCATGGGCGGCCAGAGCGGCAACTCGGCTCAAGCCAGCGCGACACCGGCGGCCAACGTGCCGCTGCCGTGGCTGGCGCAGGACATAGGGGCGGTGGGGGAGCACGGCAACGAGAGCTGCAGCAATGCCGTGTTCACCGTGATTGGAGCCGGGGACGACATCTGGAACGCGGCCGACGCCTTCCATTTTGTGTATATGCCCGTGACGAACAATTGCACCATCATCGCCCGCGTCGTCTCCGTGGAGAACATTGATCCCTGGTCCAAGGCCGGAGTCATGATTCGCCAAAGCTTGAATTCCAACTCGGTCAACGCCTTCATCGCTGTGACGCCAAGCAACGGCGTGACTTTTCAATACCGTTCGACCACCGGCGGCGGCACCATCAACGACGCAACGAGCGGCTTGAGCGCCCCCTACTGGGTGAAGCTGGTGCGCAGCGGAAACACCTTCACGGGCTATTGTTCCCCGAACGGCGCCAACTGGACGCAGCAGGGAACGGCGACGTTGACGATGGCAACCGACGCGTTTGCTGGTCTGGCGGTTACCGCCCACAACAACTCATCCTTGTGCGCGGCAACATTTGACAACGTGAGCGCGCCGGGCTGGCTGCCGACCCCGCCACTGGGTTTGATCGCGACGCCGGCATCCAGCAACCAGATCAACTTGGTCTGGGACTTTTACAGCAATGGGGCCGCTTACACCGTCAGCCGCTCGACCACCGACGGCGGACCTTACACCGTCGTCACCAACGGCGTCACCGCGACCAACTACAACGACACCGGCCTGAGTTTCGGCATCACTTATTACTATGTGGTCAGCGCGGTGGTTTCCGGCGGCGAAACACCGGACAGCGCGCAAGCCTCGGCGGCCATCCCTTCGCCTTTCGTCTATTCCTGGGGCAACCCGGTTTCCTTCGCCGGCCTGAATGCCGGCCAAATCCTGACCAACGTCCCGGGAGCGGAAATTGTCGGGGCGATGTTCGCGCAAAACGGCGGCAGTTCGATCACCGTCACGCCGGGCGGCGGCTCGCCCATCGTGTTCGCGCCGGCCAACACCTCGTGGGCCAGCCTGGCGGGCGGCAATGGCTTCACCACCGGCGCCAGCACCAACTCAACCGGCAACGCCAATTTCAACAGTTGCCTGAACGCGTTTTATTACGACAACGGCCCGCATGTCATCACGATGAGCAACCTCGTGGCGGGCCGGCGGTATTCCGTGCAGTTGTTCGCGCTGGACGATCGCAGCTTGACTCCCGCCGGCAGCGCCCGCACGGTGAACTGGCAGAACCCGGCGGATTCCAGCAACGTCTCGCCCACGTATTCCATGGCCGACAACGCCTACATCGTCATGACGTTCCTGGCCTCCAATACCGTGCAGGAGATTCAGGAGAACCTGCTCAACTCTGCCTACGGGAACTTCAATTGCATGATACTGCGTGCGCTGGTGGCGCCCGCCGCTCCCGCGGGCCTGACGGCCAGGGCGGTTTCCAGCAGCCAGATCAACCTCACCTGGGATGCGGTCACCAACGCGGCCAGCTACATTGTGGAGCGCTCGCTGACGAATGGCGGCCCCTACGCGGCCATCACCAACGGCGTCACCGCGACCAACTACAACGACACCGGTCTGGCTGCCGGCGCCACCTTCTACTATGTGGTCATCGCGGTCAACGCCGGGGGTGACAGCGCCAACGGCGTCCAGGCCGCCGCGACGACGATGCCCCCCCAACCCCAAGTCGTTGGCGTCTCAATGGCCGGCGGCAGCCTGGTGTTCAGCGGCACGAATGGTCTGCCTGGCGGCGCCTATACGATTTGGTCCTCAACGAACCTGGCAACGCCCCTAACAAACTGGATACAAGTCGGCGCCGGTACTTTTGACGGCAATGGCAACTTCGGCACCACCAATGTCATCAACGCCAGCGAGACGCAGCAGTTCTATCTGCTGCGCCAGCCGTAAAATCATGCGCGCCGAAATCCAACGTTCCGCGGCGCGGCGCGCCCGTGACTATATATCTTTGACAGCACCGGCGGGGTGGACGACGTTGCCGTCAGCATGGCTGCCAGGCGGATCGCCAAGAAGGCAGCCCATGACGCGGCGCTCTCCGCCGCACTGAAGCAAAGCCGAGAAAAACTACAAATGTTAAATGTTTAACTACGACCCCAATTGTCGACCGTTCATATTTTTTTCAGTCTTTCTGGGTTCGTTTATATTTACGTTTTGTTATGTGTTTTACTTTTGATCAAGAACAGATACAAAAGAGGAGGGCCTAAAGCAAGAAGTGCCAGAATAATGGTGAAGATCAAGCGCGGCTTTAGGAAGGGCTGCGTTAGTTGGGCCACTCCTCCTGAACCCACAAAATGAGGGACTGGATTCGTGGCTCCCTTCATAAAATCACTCAATTTAGGAAGATCCCCATTGGATACAGTATAGGAGATAAAGTTCATTTTGGGTAACACATCACGGACCCGGTAGTCACTAACCTGTTTGACTTGCGGTAGTCGTGGTAGTAGTACAGCATTATCCGTAGAGGCTGCACTTTCAGTTCTTCCAACGCACCGCATCCCATGAGGGATTGGCGGTGTTTTCCACGTCCAAAAGTCCAACTCCCACAAGTGCGGAATGTTTATGTTACCAACCTGTTGCCATTCAGATACCTTGAATTCTGCAACAACATCCCCATCTTTGTGACTATCTATAAAACCCTTATATTGTCGTTCTCTCGATTCAATAAACCTTCCCGGAGGTTCAAAGGTAAGCACTTTGATACCATTTGTAAATACAGAGAGGTTATACGTGAATTTTGCGTCATCTGGACAGATATCGGCGTCAGAACGCCAGTGCGCATTCATCAGGCAACCATCGACATAGCAGAAAATCCGGGGTTCTGAAAACGGAATAATCACGGATTGGCCTTCATTTTTACGAATGTAATTCTTAGCGCAATATGTGAACCAAAGGAGCCGCTCGTCACCGTCCAAGTCGGTCGGATACCCATTCTGCGGAGTTAACACAGAGCAAGATTCGTCGTGATCTGCCATATACACTAGACTTAAAATGTAATCAGGATAAGTGCCGACAAATTTGAGATTGCTGGTGGCTTTAAGATAATTTATACTCCATTGGCCGGTGTTCGTATCCATCATAATGTCAGCTTCAAAGCTGTTTTCCGGTCCGGTGCCTGATTCAGGACGAGGAGGAATCCGAAAATAATCCAACGCCACGCGATATTCGAGGGTTTTTGCATTCACAACAGACGGGAGCAGAAAAGCTAACAGAGACAAAGTCGCGCAGCATATCAAACTGAAACGGCTCCACAGCCTTTCCGGCCAGCCTCCTAGAAATGGGGTCTGTATCATAATCTGTG
>PLGF01000115.1 GCA_003138485.1 Verrucomicrobiales bacterium
CGCCACCGGATCTGGCTGCAAATTCAGCGCCACTTCAACCCTGTGGGTGGCGAATTCTTGCTCACGCAGCGATTGGCAACCCGAAAAGCCCGGTGCAATGGGACTGGAACTGTTGTTTTTGATCATTTTCCTGTAATGAATTCCCCCGAAAGTTCTTTGGTGATTATGTTGGATACGACTTCCATCCCGTCACATGCATCTGATTCTGAGGGTGTTACATCTCCATTCAAACGCTGAAATCTGAAATCCCTGACGACCCTGACCCATCTTCTACAGTAAAAGCCGAAAATCAGGGTGTCTTACGAGGGAAGCCATCGCTCGGAAGTGAAAATGTAGTGCCAAATTCTGGCACAAAAGTGCGGTTTTGCTTGCGTAATAGTCAGCAATGGCGCAATTATGTAGAGGAAAAGAAAGCGACCCGTGTATTTTCGAGTCAAACGCACCGGCTCTTATGCCTACCTGCAAATCGTCGAGAGCTTCCGCGACGACGGCCAGGTGCATCAGCGGGTTTTGAGCACCGTCGGGCGCCTGGAGGCGCTCCAGGCCAGCGGGCAGTTGGAGTCGCTGCTGCGCTCCGGGTTGCGCTTCTGCCAGAAACTGGCGGTCATTGACGCGCACGCGGCCGGCCAGACCGAACCGGTGGCGGTGAGCCGGGTGGGGCCGGATCTGGTCTTTGGCCGGCTGTGGGAGCAGTTGGGCATCGGGCCAACGATCCACCAGGCCTTGGAGGGCCGGCATTACGGCTTTGAGGTCGAGCGGGCCATTTACCTGACGGTGTTGCATCGGTTGTTCGCCTCGGGAAGCGACCGGGCGGCGGAGCGCTGGCGGCAAAGTTACCGGCTGCCCGGCACCCAAGGGCTGGAGTTGCATCACTTGTATCGGGCGATGGCTTTTCTGGGCGGGCCGATGGGGGAGCAACTGAGCCGCCCGGTCTTGGGCGCCCCGCGTTGTGTCAAGGACTGGATCGAGGAGGCGCTCTTTGCCCGGCGGCGGGATTTGTTCAGCGGGCTGGACTTGGTGTTCTTTGACACCACCTCGATTTATTTTGAAGGCCGCGGCGGACAGGAGATTGGTCGTCGGGGCAAGAGCAAAGACCACCGGCCGGACCTGCCGCAGATGGTGGTGGGGCTGGTGCTGGATGAAGCAGGCTGGCCGTTGTGTTGCGAACTTTGGCCGGGGAACACGGCGGACGTGAAGACGCTCTTGCCGGTGGCGGCGCGGTTGCAGGCTCGCTTTGGGGTGCGGCGGATTTGCCTCGTGTCGGATCGGGGGATGATCAGCGCCCCGACCATCGCGGCCCTGGAGGCGGGCGTGTTGGACTGTGATTACATTTTGGGAGCACGGATGCGCTCGAACAAGGAGGTGGCGACGTGGTGCTGGCCAACCGGTCTGCCTACCGGGAAATCCATCCCGAGCGCCAGCGTGCCAAAGACCCCTCACCCTTGAAGGTCAAGGAGGTGTGGGTGCAAGAGCGGCGCTATGTGGTCTGCTTGAACGAGGAGCAGCGGCGCAAGGACGCCGCCGACCGCCAGGCCATCGTGGCGCATTTGCGCCAGCAACTCCCACAAGGAGACAAGGCGTTAGTCGGCAACGAGGGCTACCGGAAGTATCTGCAAATCGACGCGGGGCGGCACTTTGTCATTGATGAAGCCAAGGTGAAGGAAGAAGCGCGCTACGACGGCCAATGGGTCTTGCGCACCAACCGGCCCGAGCCGCCGGAAGTCATCGCCGGAGCTTACAAGCAACTGTGGATGGTGGAAGAATCGTTCCGCACGATGAAGTCGATCTTGGAAACCCGCCCGATCTATCACAAGCTGGACGAAACCATCCGGGGGCACGTCTTTTGCAGTTTTCTGGCCTTGTTGCTCAAGCGCGGATTGGAACAGCGCCTGGAGCAGAAAGGGGCGAGCTGGGAATGGGCGGAAATCCTGCGCGGGCTGGATAACCTGCAGGAAGTCGAAGCGGTGTTTCAAGGCAAGCGTTTCGTGTTGCGCAGCCAGGTAATAGGCGAGGCACACAAGGCGTGTCTGGCCGCCGGGGTGGCCCTGCCGCCGACCCTGCGAGAGAAAGAATGAATCGAGTGAAAAAATCGAAAATGTAGTGCCAAGAGGTTTTGCCGTCGTTGCAAGCCGTTGATTATCAAGGGTTCAGTTTTTGCGACTGTAGAAGATGGGCCTGAATGCGAGCACTTTTTGTGTGCTCCTACTGTTATGCCAGAAATTCAGATGAGTCCCGCGGGTTTTCTGCCGGCTTGGACTTCGAGACCAGAATCATAGTGAAGGAGATGGCGCCAGAGCTGCTTCGGCGCGAACTATCGTCCCCGCCTAGACTAAAGCCGCCCCGGCCAAGCAGGGAGTTAAAGGCAATTCCAGGCTTGAGTCCTCCCTCACACACCATTTGGACGAGGCATCTGGGCGCTATTTGGCGGGAAGCCCTGTCCATCCCTGAAGATCACGAAAGACTGACAGATTTGGCTCAGCAAACAGGCGAAACCCAAGGCCTCGGATTCTGGACGAAATATGCCGCGATTTTCGTTATCGCCCGCCAGGTTTCATTATAGTAGATCAAAGGAGTTCCATAGCAGTGATTTGGCGCAGGAGAAGCATATGAAATCAGGAATCTACTCACGGCGTGGCGTGGCGAACCTGCTTGCTGTCTGGGCGGCCGTCAGCCCCGCTCGTTTTACCCAGGCTCAACCGTCGCCGCAGGAAGCCGCAGCCGCGCCGGTGGATGTGCCGACGGCAGAGTCGGGATTTTACATGCACCGCTTCGAGTACGATCCGCCCTCGACCAATTCACCGCAGCAGGTTGCCGTGGGCGGAGACTTTAACAAATGGTCGCAGACGGCCAACCCAATGGTTTCCGATGGTGCTGGCCATTTTGTTGCTGACGTGAAGCTCGTCGAGGGGCCTTACGCCTACCGGTTCTACATCAACGGGGGTTGGGTAAATGACAGCGCCAACCACAGCGAAGCCGATTTGGAGGAATCCAATGGAATCCGGGGCCATAATTCGGCGGTCATTGTCGGGCCGGACGGGCGCAATCTGGCCCCGATTGAGCCAGGCAAGATCGCCGTGCCGGGCCTGCACCATGGCGGCATTGCACAGCGGCTTTGCCCATACGGTGTTGGCGGACGATGCGCGCAACATCCTGGTCTATTCCCGTGACCTGGGCGACGCGCATGTGTACGTGCTGGTCAATCGCAGCGACAAGGCCCAGTCAGTTGATCTGTCCACCGAGCAGGTCGACAGGAACGCCCGTCTGATCGACTGGTTGGATGCGACGCAGGCCGCAGTCCGGCCCGCACCCGCCACTCCGGAGGGCCGGCCGCAAATTGAGCCCATTTCCGGCACGGCCCCCGCGGTCGTGGTGCGTAATGGCCGGGCGTCGGTCAACCTCAAGCCGTGGGGCGCGATGATCCTCGCTCCTGCTGACGCAAAATAGGACCTGCGGCTGACGATAATCTTGACAATAACGAATTGGCGGGCAGTCGGCATGCGTCCGTCCCGCAAAGTGGAGGATGGTGTGAAGACGGGGACTAAACCAAAGAAGAGCGGGTTTTTTAGACCTGAGAATCTTCTGCCTTTACGAGGGAGATCTGGCTTTTTATGAAAATGGAACGTACCGATCCGAAGGCATTAGTACCACGTTTGACAATTCTGTCCCCCAACCGACCATTCGAATTAGACAGGACCTTCTGAGCTATTGTCAGATGACTTGAAAAGAACAATCCCGCCCAAATCTTTAGCAAACGAAAACCAGCGTACTACAAGCACATGTCGGCCAAGTAATCCTTCTGCGGCACCCATGGTGGGGACATATAATAGGTCAGAAAGCCTGCGAACGGGTGGCCGAGCGGCATCCCGCCGACGCCGTGTCATTGAGTGCAGGTCTTTTTCAGGCAAGGCGCTTGTAAGCGAGATGAGATCTTGCGTTTTGAGGGAGGGCGTCGCGCAGACGCGGGCTTATATCTCCTCGACACGCAGCGCCGGATCCAGCCAGCCTGTCGCAATGAAGATTTGGCCCATCGCACTGGCATCGACATGCTTGGCCGCGAACGCAGACCAGTGGGTCCCGTTTCACCTGCCTTGGGAGGCGCCAGCGGAGGCGCTGGCCGACGCGCGCTTTCTCCTCGACCCGCCGGCTGGCAAGCACGGCTTCATCCAAGTCCGCGACGGGCATTTCTGGTTTCCAGAATCCGGGCGCCAGCGGTTCTGGGGCGTGAACCTCTCCGGCGAAGCCAACTTTCCGCCGCCGGAGGCCGCGCCCCGCGTCGCCGACCGCCTGGCGAAATTCGGCTTTAATCTCGTGCGAATGCACGGATTGGACGCCCCTTGGGGCAACACCTTCTTTCGCTGGCATGCGCCCGACACGCTGCACTTTGAACCGGGCCAGTTCGAGAAATTTGACCATCTCGTCGCCGAGCTGGAACAACGCGGGATTTACCTCAACCTCAATCTTCATGTAGGCCGAAAATTCACCGCGGCTGACGGTGTGGCGCAGGCCGATTGGCTCGGCTACGGCAAGTACTGCGTGATCTTTGACCCGCGCATGATCGAATTGCAGAAAGACTATGCACGCCAGTTACTAACACATCGCAACCCGAACACCGGCCGCACCTACGCCGAAGACCCGGCCGTGGCGATCATCGAGTTGTCCAATGAAGATTCGCTTTTCCTGGCGTGGACGTCAGGTTACCTGCGTGGTCAGCAGAGCACGCCTCCGGCATCCGACTGGTGCGACATCCCTCCGTTCTATGGCCAGGAGCTGACGCGGTTTTACAACGAGTGGCTGGCCAGACGTTACCGGTCGCGCGAGGCGCTGGAGCGCGCGTGGCACGATGGTGCCCGGACCGCAGGTCCACAGTTATTGCGCGATGGCGCGCAGAATTGGGACTCTTGGACGTCAGAAAAATCACTCGCGCGGCTGGAGACAACCAACAACAGCACGAAAGTAACCATTCAGGCTGCGGACGGCACACCGTGGCATGTGCTGCTGACGCAGAGGCATTTGAAGCTGCAAAAAGGGATGAAATATCGCGTCACCTTTCGCGCACGCGCCTCGTCCTCGCGCCCCATTGCTGCTGAAGTCTGTCATAACGATCCGTGGCGCGGCTATGGCTCCACCCAATTGGGTCTCAACGAGCAATGGAAGGATGGCCAGTTCACCTTCACCGCGCCGGAGGACGACGACAATGCGCGGCTCAGTTTTCAGTTCGGCCACGCGGCCGGTATGGTTTGGGTTGCTGATGTCAGCTTGCATCAAGCGCCGATTTTCGGTCTGCGTGAGGATGAGAGCCCGGCAGGCGCTGCGGTGCGCCGACTCGACCCGGCTGAGTTTAGCAGCGCGACGGACGAGCGGTTCCGCGACGAAGGCCGGTTTTATCTCGATCTGGAACGTCGCTTCTACGAGACGATGCGTCAGTTTCTGCGCGTCGTATTGAAAGTGCGCGCGCTTCTTGAAGGGACCAATGAAAACTACGGCCTGCCCAGTCTTGAGGCGCAGGCGACACTCGATTTGATGGACTGCCATGCTTACTGGCAGCATCCTGAATTTCCGCATCAGCCGTGGTCAAAAACAGATTGGAAAATCAAAAACACGGCGATGCTTGACACACCGGCGCAATGCACCATCAGCGCCCTCAGCCGCTCGACCGTGATCGGCAAACCCATGGCCGTCAGCGAATACAATCATCCCTTTCCGAGCGAGTACGGCTGCGAGATGCCGCTCTTGCTGGCCGCCTACGCCAGCTTGCAGGATTGGGACGCGGTGTACGGCTACACCTTCGGCAGTAGGTGGACGGAACGCGAACTGAGCGGGGACGTCGTGACCGGATACTTCGATCTGTGCAACGAAGTCAGCAAACTGGCGCAAATGCCGACTGCTTCGTTGATGTTCCAACGCGGTGACGTTCAACCCGCGCGCCAGTTGGTCAAGTTGGACTTCGACGAGAATCGCCTCTACGACAGTCTCAAGGAAAAACGCTGGGACCGCGTGCAGTTCTTCACCGAGGGAGAACTTTCACCGCTGTTGCCGCTGGTGCATCGCCTCAGGATCGACAAATTCAATGCCGTGCATACGACCCAAGCCGCCAAGATTGCTTTCCAGCCACCCGCTGGCCCCATCGCCAGCGACACCGGCCAGTTGCTCTGGGACGCGGCTGAAAAAGGCGCCGGCCGGCTGACCATCAACGCCCCGCGCACCCAAGCCGCCCTTGGTTGGATCGGCGGCCAGACCCTGCGCACCCTCGACACCGAGTTCCATCTCACGACGCCATTCTGCGCCGTCAGCCTCACTGCGCTCGATGGCGAACCCCTGTCAGCCTCGAAGAAGATTCTGCTTGTCGCTGCCGCACGATGCGCCAACTCCGGGATGCAATGGAACGCCGACCGCACCAGCATCTCGGATCAATGGGGCGGCCCACCGCTGCTGATTCAACCGGTCGAGGGGCAAATCCAGCTTCGCCACGCTGGGGGCCTGGAGTTGGTTCCGCTCGACGGTACCGGCCTGCCTCACGCCGGCAACGAATCCTTGCTGGCGGCACACGAGGGCACCTGCACGATCCGATTGGCCAAGGCCGACGCGACAGTCTGGTACGTTCTGCGACAACGATGATACCTCTGATTTAGATTATGTGATTGAACGAAGCGGCGTCCCCGTGGGTGGCAGAAATTCCGTCGAGCAGTGATTGTCCATCCGACCTCGGCACGGACTAACCATGGAAGTGCTTGCCCTGCGGCACCAGATCACGGTGCTCAAATGCCTGAGGCCCGAGGCGCGACTTCGCCCGTGGGACTGGTGACTCGTGGTTCAGACAACGAACGAAATGATTTTGCCCCCACCACGCTTTTAAGGTATGTTGGGCGAAGGAAATCATCTGACATGAATCGGCAATTTGGCAAGTTCACAGCCAGCGAAATATATTGTCCCAAGTGCAAGCGCTCGCAACCAGTGCGGGAGCGGTTGCTTCTGGTGCTCCCATCGGGCGAGCTTCATGAGTATCTTTGCGCCCAATGTGGAACCTCGGTTGGCACCCGTACAGTCACTGGGGGAGAACTTGTGCGAGCCATGCCGGCTTCGCCTTCCGATGGCAATGGTGTTTCTTCAGTCAACAAGGCCCGGGGGCGCAGGCAGGCTGGACTCAATTAACGGCGTCTCCGTCAAACCAAGAGATCGAACACACATCGCCGACACCATCACGCGCGATAAACCTGGCCTTCACAAGGGCGCTTGCTTTTCGCCGGAACGCGACGGATTTTTGGCAAGAGAATTTGTTATGAAAAAGACATGTCGGCGGACGTTTTTGAAAGTTGCTGTCGCGAGCGCCATGGGCGGAACAGCGGGCACGCTGACGACCGCTCTTGCGAACCCTGTGAAACCTGAATCATTCATACTTCCCGCCAGCGATTGGGTGCCGAACAATCCGATCCTCCCTGTCCTGTTGTATCGCGGCGTTATGACTGACAAAACAGGCGAGGCGTCGGCCGCGGAATTTGAGGTGTTGTTCGAGCACAACGGTTGGCCGCCCCAATGGCGCAATGGGGTCTACCCATTTCATCATTACCATTCCACAGCGCATGAAGTGTTGGCGTTTGCCGGTGGCTCGGCGCGTCTGATGCTCGGCGGCCCGAATGGCCGCGAGGTTGCCGTGAAGGCTGGGGACGTAGCCGTATTGCCGGTCGGGACCGGCCATTGCCGCATCGAAGCGAGTTCGGATTTCCTCGTGGTGGGAGCCTATCCTCCTGGGCAGAATTGGGACATTTGTCGAAGCGCGCCGACGCCTGAGATGACCGAGCGCCTGAAGAAGCTCGCTTTTCCGCAGAGCGACCCGGTCGCTGGGAAGTCCGGCGCATTGACCAAGCTTTGGACGAACTGATTGTCGCATGCCCGCTCGCCCGGCCGACTCGGGAGGCTGACGCCCGGTAATCCAATTGCCAAAGTTGAATCGCAATCGCAGATGGAATATCTGTCAACTATGATGAAGATCGGGATGGTCCAGAGGGTCTATAAGACTCCGGCGTCCAGTGCCTGCAGCGACAACGCGATGCGCATCCGTCGCTTGATCCTAGCCCCAATGCCGTATAGGAATTCAAGCATAGATCTCGCCAACTGAGTAATCGACAGCGCCCTTGCCATAAGTATTTTTGCGCAGGCGCGGCCAACTGCTCACCGGCTGGCGCAATTTTCGCGGGCAGGATCGCGCTCGACGCTTTGGAATGGCCATGTCGGCAATGCGTTTCAAGNNAGGGTCTTGAGAAAACTGATCCGCAGCACCCCCACTTGGCCCACGGAGGCGGCTTCCACCCGGTAACGAACCAACACGGCATAGGCCAGAATCAGCGCGGCGATCTCTTGCATGGCCGTCAAGGGCGTGTGGCTTTGCAAACAGGGAGTCGAGCGCGCGTCCACTTTGAGTTCCTTGTAAAAGATCTCTTGCTCCCAGCGCCGGGCATACAAGGCCAGCAACTCGGAGGCTGGATGCTGGCTCCAATCCAGCAAGCTGGTCCACAAGCGAACCGTCGTGGCGGCTCCACG
>PLGF01000147.1 GCA_003138485.1 Verrucomicrobiales bacterium
TCGAGCACATCACCGCCCTGGTCGCCCTCTATCGCCCGGGGCCGATGGACCTGATCCCCGATTTCATCAAACGCCGCCACGGCGAGGTGAAAATCGAATACGAGCACCCGCTGCTCGAACCGTTGAGCCGGGAAACCTACGGCGTGCTGATTTACCAGGAACAAGTGATGCAGGCCGCGCAGGTGCTGGCCGGCTTCACCCTGGGCGCGGCCGACTTGCTGCGCCGCGCCATGGGCAAAAAAAAGCCCGCGGAAATGGCCCGGCAGCGCGAAGCCTTTGTCAAGGGCTGCGCCAAAGTCAACAATATCCCCGCCCCCAAGGCCAATCAGATTTTCGATTTGCTGGAAAAGTTCGCCGGCTACGGTTTCAACAAGTCCCACGCCGCCGCTTATGCCGTCGTCGCCTATCAAACCGCCTGGCTCAAGGCCAATTATCCCGTTGAGTTTTTCAGCGCGATGATGACCAACGACATGAATGACATGGCCAAGTTGAGCATTCTCATCGCCGAGGCGCGCCTTTTTGGCATTGAAGTCCTGCCTCCTGATGTCAATCAAAGCGGCGTCTTTTTCACTCCGGGCCGGGGCGCTGCCATCCGCTTCGGTTTGGCCGCCATCAAGGGCGTCGGCCAGGTCGCGGTGGAGAGCCTCCTGGCCCCGCGGCAGGCGGGCCAATTCAAGTCGCTGGCCGACCTTTGCCAGCGGGTTGATGGCCGCACCGTCAACCGCAGGGTGTTGGAAGCCTTGATTAAATCCGGGGCCTGCGATTGCTTCGGCGAGAATCGCGCCACGATGTTCGCAAAAATTGACCGCGTGCTGGCGCGCGCCGCCGGCATTATTCAAGACCGCCAGCGCGGGCAGGACACCCTTTTTGGCAAGCTGGAGGAACGGGCCGATGACAAGCCCGAACCGGAAAAGCAACTGCCCGAATGGCCCCAGCACGAATTGCTCGCCCACGAACGCGAGCTGCTGGGCTTTTATGTCACCGGCCATCCCTTGACCCCCTTCGCGCCCATCCTGGAAAAGTATGCCTTGCACACCACCGGCCAACTGGCCGCCCTGGCCAATCACACCATGACACGCATCGGCGGCCTGGTGACCGAGGCGCAAAAAGGCGTTTCAAAAAAGACCGGCAAACCCTACGCCATGGTGACGCTGGAAGATTTGGCCGGCTCCGTCCAAATTCTCTGCCTCAATGACAATTACGAAAAATTCATCCACCTCATCACGCCCAACGCCGCCCTCCTCGTCACCGGCGAGGTCAATCGTTCCGAGGACAAGCCAAAGATTTTCCCGCAGGAAATCGTCCCCCTGCAAGACGCGCCCCACCTCTACACCAAACAAGTCCATCTGCGCCTGCAAACGGCCCATTTGACCCCGGCCGATCTGGAAGCGGTCCGGGAGTTGAGCGGGGCTTACCCGGGCAAGTGCCCGTTATTTCTGTGCCTGAAGTGGCCCGGCGGCGAAGTCGTTTTTATCGAAGCGCACCAGAGGTACTCCGTCAAGCCATCCGCCGCGTTGCAACAGGCCGTGGACGAAAAGTTCGGGGAAGACACTTACTACGCCAAAGTGGATGCGACCCTCCCGCAACGCGCCGCGCGCCAGTGGGAAAAGAAGTTCAACGGCGGCAACGGCGGTGAATAACCGGGTTTTAAAACAGAAGGAAACGAAGGAAACCAAGAAGCCTTGGAAATCTCTTCGTTCCCTTCGTTATCTTCTGTTACGTCTTTGAACCCGGCTCGGTTTTCTCGCCCGCGTCCTTCCAACCCATGATGCCGGCCGTCAAATGCTTGACGTTTTTGTAGCCGAGCTTTTTGGCGGCATCAGCGGCGGCTTGATAGGCGTGACATTGTGGATTGCCGCAATAGGCCACCACGAGCGCGTCCTTGTCCTGGGGCAGGACGCTGGCCAGGTTATCTTTCTTGGTGGAATAGTCAATGGCGCCGGGGATATGTCCCTTTTGCCACGACTCCGAGCCGTTGGCGTCGAGCAACACGACATGGCTGGAAGCCATGGCCGTCTTGAGATCGCCAATGGTGATGGTGGGGAATTCGGCCGCGTAAACGCTGGCCGCGACAATAAACGCTGAAGCAAAAACAACTAATTTTTTCATAAGGCTGGAAACCTAGCACGCCTGAATCCACAATGCAACATAAATTGTGAACAAAATCACAATTTTTGTTCAGGACGGATTTTTCGCGGGGAGGAATGGTTCCCATGGCCGCGGAGCGACGGCGGAAATGAGCCGGACACGCGGTGTCTGGAGAACGCCTTTTAAAAGACCCCGCCGCTCTTGACGAACCGGGATGCTTCCGTCAAGCCGGGGATCATGCCTGGTCGCCGTTGTCGCCGATGGCTTCAACGGGGCAGCCTTCCTTGGCTTCCTTGCATTGGGCTTCTTCCTCGGGGGTGCCGGGTTGCTTGAAGACGTAAGAATAACCTCCATCGTCGCTGCGGGTGAAATTGGCGGGGGCCGTTTCGCGACAGAGATCGCAATCAATGCATTGATTGTCAACGTAGTATTTGCCCGCGACGTTGTCGGGATATTTATTTGCAATGTCAGCCATAAAATTCTTTTGTAAACTTCTTCCAGGGGAGGACTATAACCGGCTCAGGGGAACAAGAGCAAGCCTTTTAGAATTTCAGCGCCTTGACCGCCTCGGTTGCGCCGGCCAAAACCGCCCCGGGCATGACGCCCAGATAAATCATCGCCACCAGGCACACGGCCAGGGGGATTTGCACCCGGGCCGGAACAATAATCGGGGAAAGGTCCGGCGGGTCCTTGGCCCAATACATCACCCGGATCACCGCAAAATAATAATAGAGCGAAATCACCACCCCGATGACGGCCACGCCGGCCAGCCAGTAACTCCGGAAGCTTTCGGGGCTTTCAGCCGCGCCGCGTTCGATGAGCGCCCTGAACAGCAGGAACTTTCCCAGGAACCCCGCCAATGGCGGAACGCCCGCCAGTGAAACCATCGCCAGCGCCAATGCCCCGGCCAGCAACGGCGAGCGACGGCTCAATCCGGCCAGCGCCCCAATGTCCTCGTTGTCGCGCATGACCACGCATATCACCAGGAAGGCGGCGGCCAGCGTGAATAAATATCCGGCCAGATAATACAAAACCGCCGCCGCGCCGGAGGCGTTGACCGCCGCCACGCCCAGCAGCAAATAGCCGGCATTGGCGATGCTGGAATACCCCAGCAACCTTTTCAAATTGCGCTGCGGGATGGCGCAGAGGTTGCCATAGAGAATCGTCACCGCGGACGCCAGCATCAGCAATTTGCTCCAGTGCGCCGCCAGGACGGGGGCGGCGACAAACAAGACCCGCAGCAGCAGGACGAAGCCTGCGGCTTTCGAGCCGATGGCCAGGAGGGCCGTCACCGGCGTCGGCGCGCCCTGATAGACATCGGGCGCCCACATCTGCAAGGGGAAAGCGGCGATTTTAAAGGCCAGGCCCAGCAGGACCATGAGGAGGCCCAGCCAGTAGAGCTTGTCCTGGGCGAGCCGGACGCCTTCGGCGTTGAGGGCGGCGAAATTGGTGGTGTTGCCCACGCCAAAAATCAGCGCGATGCCAAAGACCAGGAAGGCCGCCGCCAGCGCGCTCAAGATCAAATACTTGACTCCCGCCTCCAGCGACGGCAGCCGCGACCGCTGGAAACTCACCAGGACGTAGAAGCTGACGGACATCAATTCCATGGCCACAAAGAGCAGCACGAAATCGTTGGCCGAGGCCGCGAACATCATTCCCGCAAGCGCGATCAGCAAGATGACGTTGAATTCGCCGAAACCCAGGGCCAGGCGCTCGCGGTATTCCACGCCCATCAACACCACCAGGACGCCCACCGCCAAAAAGAGGCGCTTGAAAAACAACGCCAGCCCGTCCCGCGCGAACATGCCGCCGCAACCGACGACCGGCGGGCCGCCGGACATGTTCCAGCTCAGGGCCAGAATGAGCAGCAGGCCGATGGCCGCGGCCAAGCCGAGCCGGCCCGTGAGAGCGGGCGGGGTCCACAGGTCGATGAGCAGCAGCGCCAGGGCCAGCCCGATCACCCCCAGTTCCAATGTCAGGAGGGAAAGATTCATCGGCGGCGCAGGATGGGGATGGGGCTGGAAGCGGTGTCCGTCGGATCGGCTCCGATGGATCGGACGACGGGTCCGACGCTGATTTTGATGTTGTCAGTCAGCAGCCGCGGGAAACAGCCAAAGATGATCAAGCCGGCCAGGAGCAGGCCGAAGGGGAACTTGCGCCACAGATTGGGCGCGTCGGGCGCCTCCGTCCAGGTCTTGTCGCCATGCCAGATTTGGCGGATGGCGCGCAGCATGTAAATGCCGGCGATGACCAGCGCGCCCCAAATCGCCAGGGCGGTGACGACGGCGGAGCGGTCCCAATTGCCGAAGAGAACCAGCGCCTCGCCGGGAAATCCGGCGAAACCGGGCAGGCCGCAGCCCGCCAGCATCGCCATGATCATAACCGTGCCGATAAAGGGCAACCGGCTCAACAACCCGCCCATTTCCCCGATGTTGAGCGTCTTGACTTCGTCGCGCAAGTAGCCGCTGAGGGCGAAGGTCAGCGCGGCCAGAAAACCGTGGGCGACCATGACCAGCACCGTGCCCGTCAGGCCGATCAAGCTCAAGCTGGCAATGCCCAGGAATGCGAAGCCCATGTGGGCGACGCTGGAATTGCCGATGAGCAGGTTCAGATCGCGCTGGCGCATGGCGACCATCCCGCAATAAAGGATGTTGCCCAGGCAGAGGGCCGACAAGACATAGACCCACTTTTGCGCTTCGTCGGGCATGAGAGGCAGGGCGACGCGGATGAGGCCGTACAGCCCGAATTTCTTCACCACACCGGCGTGGACCATTGCGGTGGCGCTCGGCGCGGAGCCGTAGCCCGGCGGCGCCCAGGAGTGGAAAGGCCAGAGCGCCACCAAGATTCCAAAGCCAAAGAGGAGCGTGGGGAAAATCCAATGCTGCGCCCCCGGCGGCATCGGGTGGGCCTTGAACCATTTGGTCAACTCGACGAGGTCAAAACCAACCGTCGCGCGCTGGTCAACAGGCAATTGCAGGTAGATGCCCAGGAAACCGAGCAAGACGAGCAAGGCCCCGGCGCTGAGGTAAATCGTGATCTGAAAGGTTGCGTAAGTCTTGTCCTCGCCCCGGCCCCACAACCCGATCATAAGGAAGGTCGGCACCAGCGCCAGCTCGTGCAGGAAGTAGAAGAAAAAAAGGTCCAGCGATGCGAACGAGCCGAGAATCCCCCCGCCCATGAGGAGGAGCAGGATGTAAAAGTCCTTTTCACGGTCGGCAATCCGCCAGGAAACGCAGGTGGCCGCAAAAAGCACCACCGCCCCCATCAAGATCAGGCCCAGATTGATGCCATCCACGCCGACGTGGTAACTGATGCCCAGACTCGGCGCCCAAGCGTGTTGTTCGACGAACTGATACCCCCGCACCGCCTGCCCCGGATCGAACGAGCAAAACATCCAGATCGCCGTGAGCATCGAGACAAACGTCGCCAGCAACGCCAGGCTGCGAATGACAAAGCGGTAGTTGCGCGGGACAAGCCCGATCAAGAGCGCGCCCAGCAATGGCACAACAAATATGACAGTCAGTGGCGACATTCTTAGTGCAACAGCATGAAATAAAGCACGACCGCGATGCCCGCGGCGAAAAGCAGGGTGTAGGTTTGCAGGTTCCCCGTCTGCGCCAGACGCAACGCGCGCCCGGTCAATTCCGCCGTGCCGTGCAGGGCGCGGATGACCAACTTGAGGACGAAATCAAGGGCATTGGCGGCCTTGGCCAGGCTCTCCTGCGTCAGGTCGATGAGTTCGGCGTAAATTTCGTCAAAGTAAAACTTGTGCCGCAGAAGGCCGCAGGTCCATTGCATTTGGGCGGGCAGCGGATCGGACTGGGCCTTGAAGTAAAGGGCGAAGGCGGTGACGGCGCCGGCGGCAAAGGCGGCAAAGCCGAACCCCGCAGCCTTGATGAAGAACGATGCCGCCTCCGGTGCCGGCGCGAATTGGGGCGCGAGAAACTGCTCAATGCCAAAAAAACCGCCAAAGATCGAAGCCGCCGCCAAAACAAACAGCGGAACAACCATGATGAGCGGGGATTCATGCGCGTGGCCGGCCGCGTCGGATTTGGACCGGTTGAAAAACACCACCAGGATCAGCCGGAACATGTAGAACGTTGTCAGAAACGCCACGAATATCCCAACGGCAAACAAGGTTGGGCTTTTCTCGCAGGCCAGCGCCAGAATGGCATCCTTGCTAAAGAAACCGCTGAAAGGCCAGAGGCCGCACAAGGCCAGCGCGCCGGCCAGGAATGTCCAGAAGGTGAGAGGCATCCGCTCCTTGAGCCGCCCCATTTTCCAGATGTCCTGCTCGTGGCTCATGCCGTGGATGACCGAGCCGGCCGCCAGAAACAGCAGCGCCTTGAAGAAGGCGTGCGTCCCCAAGTGGAACATCGCCGCGGGCGGTTCGCCCAAACCGACCGCCATGACCATGTAGCCGAGTTGGGAGAGGGTGGAATACGCCAGAATGCGTTTAATGTCGTCCTGCTGCACGGCGATCAAGCCGGCCATGAGAGCGGTCAACCCGCCTATCCAGGCAATGATTTGCAGGGCCGGCACGTTAAAAATAAAGAAGACACGGCATATCATGTAAACGCCCGCCGCCACCATCGTCGCCGCATGGATGAGCGCGCTGACCGGCGTGGGGCCTTCCATCGCGTCCGGCAACCACACATGCAGGGGGAATTGCGCCGATTTGCCCACCGCACCGCAGAATATCAGCAGTCCCACCCCCGTCGCCGCCGCGTCAAACAACTCCGGGTTGCGCATCATCTCTTCCCTCACCCGGATGAAGTCCATCGTGCCCGCCATTGACCAGACCAGGATGATGCCGGTGAAAAACCCGAAGTCACCGAGGCGATTGGTCAGGAACGCCTTCTTGGCGGCGTCCGCCGCGGCGGGCCGCCGGTGCCAGAACCCGATCAGCAAATAGCTGCACACGCCGACCAACTCCCAGAAGATAAACATCTGGAAAAAATTCCCGCTCAGAACAACGCCCAGCATCGAAAAAGTGAACAGGCTCATGCACCCGAAAAATCGCGGGTAACCCGGATCGCCTTTCATGTAGCCGACGGAGTAGATGTGGATGACCGCGCCCACGCCGGTGACGATCAGCACCATGAGCAGGCTCAGGGCATCGAACCGCAGGGCGAAGTCGATGGTCAGATGGCCAACCCGCAGCCAGTTGAACTTGGCGGAGAGCATCGCGCCCCCCAGGAACTGCGCGAGAAGGTCCAGGCTCAGTATGAACGAAACCACCACCGCGCCGACCGAGACCAGCGCGCTCAGGCGCGGCTTCCCTTGGAGGAACAGCGCAATCAGAACCGCCGCCAGAAGCGGCAGGAAGAGGATCAGCCAGGGGAGCGGGTCGTTCATGCGTTATAATCGCAACGTCGCCAAATCCTCCACATGCGTGGTTTGGCGGCGGCGGTAAAGGGCCACAATCAGAGCCAGGCCGACGGCCACCTCGGAAGCGGCGACGGCTATGATGAAGAAGACGAGGACCTGGCCGTTGAGATTGTTGTTGAAACGGGAAAAGGCGGCCAGGGCGAGGTTGGCGGCGTTGAGCATCAATTCCAGCGACATGTAGATGACCAGGATGTTGCGCCGCACGATGACACCGAGCAAACCGAGGCAGAACAGCAGCGCGCTGACCACCAGGTATTCTTGAAGCGAGACGGCGTTCATCGCAGGTCCTTTTTGCTCAGGAGCACCGCTCCGATCATCGCCACCAGCAGCAGCAACGAAACCAGCTCAAAGGGCAGCGCGAAATTGGCGAAAAGATTCTTCCCCAGCGCGATCGTCGAACCCTCCGCCACGTTGCTCTCCAGGCCCAGGCCGACGCGGGAGTGCCGCATGGCGCCGATCATTGCCAGCGCGATCACCCCCGTGGCCACCGCTCCCAGAACGACCGCGGCCAGCTTCATCCGGCGCCGCTCCTCTTCTTTCAAATCCAGGAGCATGATGACAAATACAAAAAGCACCATCACCGCGCCCGCGTAAACCAGGACTTGCACCGCGGCCAGAAAGAAGGCGTGAAGGAGGACAAACAGCCCGGACATCGAGAGGATGGTCAGGAACAAGAACATCGCGCTGGTGACGGGGTTGCGCGTGAACGGGTTGGCGATGACCAGCCCGCCGCACAGCAGCGTCAGCCCGGCAAAAATGTAAAAGAAAACCGGTTCCATCTATTTGTGCTTCCACTTCCAGACTCCGTCCTGGCGGACGCCGCCCAGGGACAGCAGTTTGGCCTTGTCATAGACCATCTCCTGGCGGGCCAGCCCGGTCAGGGAGTAATCTTTCATCAGAAAAATGGCCTCCTCGGGGCAAACTTCCTCGCAAAAGCCGCAGAAGATGCACCGGAGCATGTCAATCTTGAATTCGCGCGGCGCCTTTTCCACATTGCCGGCGGCAGGGTCAGGAAGCGGGCCGGGCGGGGTGATGCGAATGGCCTTGGGCGGGCAGATGAATTCACAAAGCTGACAGGAAACGCATTTGGTCCGCCCTTCGGGGTCTTTGACCAGATACGGCGCCCCGCGATAGCCTTCCGGCACGGTCCATTTCTCCTCCGGGTACTGCATGGTCACTTTCTTCTTGAAGAAGTGGCGGAGGGTGACGCGGAAGCCGGCCGCCACCGCCGGGAGGTAGAGGCGTTCCCAAAAGTTCAAGTTTGTTCGTTTGACAATCATGCGACTCAGGCGACCGCGCCCGCCAGCCAAAGGATGACGGCGGTCAACACGATGTTGGCCAGGGCCAGCGGCAGCAGCCGCCGCCAGCCCAAGTCCATCAATTGATCGTAGCGGAACCGCGGCCACATCCAGCGCACCCAAATAAACAGACCCACCAGCGCCGCCACCTTCCCCGCGAAAATGGCGATGTGAATCAACCCCAGGCCGATGGAGGCGGCTGGTTTGTCCAAACCCGCCAGCGGCAGCGTCCAGCCGCCCAGAAACAACGTCACCATCATGCCCGAAACCGCGATCATGTTGGCGTATTCCCCCATGAAGAAAAGCGCAAACTTCATCGAGCTGTACTCCGTGTTGTAGCCGGCCACCAACTCCTGCTCTGATTCGGGCAGGTCGAACGGCAGCCGGTTGGTCTCCGCGAACCCCGCGATCAGGAAAATCACGAACGACACCGGGGCATAGACGATCAGCCAGCCGTGCCCGGCCTGGAAGGAGATTACCCGGCCCAGGTTCAAGTCGCCCACGATCAGGAACACGGGAACGACTGACATCCCCATCGCAATTTCGTAGGAGATCAGTTGCGCGCTGGAACGGATGCCGCCCAGAAAGGGGTATTTGGAGTTGGAAGCGTATCCGGCCAGCACAATCCCGTACACCCCCAGCGACACAATGCCAAACGTGTAAAGGATGCCCACGTTGAGATCGGCTATCACCATTTTTACGTTGCCCAGTTGCGCGCCCAACGGGATCTGCGAGCCGAAAGGAATCACCGCCAGGACAAGCAGCGACGGGATCATGGTGATCATCGGCGCCAGCCAAAAATAGGCTTTGCGGACGTGCGCCGGGGTGAAATCCTCCTTCAAAAACGACTTGACGCCATCGGCCACCGGTTGCAAGACGCCGAAGGGGCCGACTCGGTTTGGCCCGTGGCGGTCCTGGATGAAAGCGGAGATTTTGCGTTCGGCCAGCACCGCGTACGCCACCGCCGCCATGACCACCGAGAAAACCGCAACGATCTTGATGGCGCTGAGAACCACAAAGAGTTGGGTTGGAGACATATAAGCAAACAAGGTCATGGCTCAAAGCAATCGCAGGTCGGTTGGAACCGAACCGGCGGCAAGGATGTGTCTGACAATAAGTTCCGACCACGGTTCCAGCTTATTTGGATCCTTGGCCATTATTTCAAGCAAGTCCTCAATTCTCACGAACTGGCCGCTGAGAGAAGTCCCTCGCCGCTCAAAAAACTCTGTTCCGCTGAGAACTATATCGACATCATCGGTGGAGGCGTTCCATTGATACACCAAGGCCACATGTTTGGAGGTTGAGCCGCCTAAATCGCGGTAGATTGCGCCAACCAGTTCCAAGGACTCGGAGTCCAGGCTTAAGCGTAATTCCTCATGAACTTCGCGCAACGCGCCTTGAATCAGGGAATTGCCATTGGTCGCGTCTTCTTTCCGAACATGCCCTCCCGCCCAAACCACCAGACGTTCGTGCAGCGGGTTGTCCGGTGATTTTTCCCGCCGTTTCATCAGGAGGACCCGGCCGTTGTTGGCCCGGACGATGACAATGGGAAGCGCCTGCAACTGATCTTTCAAATCCTCGGCTTGCTGCCGGGCAATGTAGGTTCCCCGTTTGACGAAATAGTCGGCGACATTCAAAGCGGCTTTGCCGGTGACACACTCGTTTCCGGAGAATAGCGCCATGAGATCACTCCGCGGGGCGCAGAGGATGTTCTCTTCCAATTGTTCGGAGATAATATCAAGCATAATTCCAGCAACTTTTTCCGCTGTGGCCGCGTGATGGCCGCGGAATTCCTTTTTTGATGTGTCCAAATGAAAAATCCTAAATTCTCGTTCCAACCGCCGGCATTCCGAGAGAATAGTCTCCCGGAACTTCTTAAGCCATGGTTCGTTCATGATTGATCCCTCGACTCCCTCAACGGGCAACGCCCCCTTCTCCCTCTCCATCGAATCTGTTGGGGAAGAAGTCATGACAACAACGCCAAATATCCGCTTCCGCCAGTCAGGCATCAACAGGAAACGCTCCACGACCTCCAACTCCCGCTTTTGGATTTTAGCCAAATGCTCCATCATCACCAGCCAGACTATCGCGTCGAAAAGTCCCCGATCCAATATCAGGATTTCCGGCGCGTCCGCGTCTGGTTCCATCCGGTGCTGGTGCTGGGTTTTCTCAAGGATTTTCGACAGGGTCGTGCATGCTGTCCAGATGTTAGAATTGGCGTGTTTTTTGTCCCGAATTGGGCAGACAGATGCGCGCTCAATCACCACCTCCACTTTGAAACCGCATCGCTTAAGAAACGTCTGCACTGTGGCGAGGGTGGATGTTTTTCCCGCCTTTGGGGACCCCGCGAATTCAATCACGACAGGCTTGCGGCCTCTCTTCTTGAATTCCTGGGCCAGCGACTCCGCGCGTTGTTGAAGGGGGGTCTTCATTTGGTTAGGTCCGCGCTGGCGCGCCCAAATCTCCCAGGCCGGCCCACGTCAGGCCGTTGAAGGCCGGCACGTCCGCGGCCATTTGGTTGAAGGCGCCTTCAATGCTCGAAACGTCCGGCAGGCCGGCCACCCCTTGGGCCAGTTCGTGCAGGAATTCCCATTCCGCGCGCGCGTTGCCTTTGGGCTGCACACTTTGCATGAAGCGCTGCACCCGGCCTTTGACGTTGACGAAGCTGCCCCGCTTCTCGGCGTGGGCGCAACCGGGCAAAAGGTAGTGCGCCATTTCAGTGGTTTTGTTGGGCAGGATGTCGCTGACAATCAACATGTCCAGTTTCCCCAGCAAATTCTGTCCCAGGCCCACTTTGGTAACGTCCTCCCCGAAAACGATGAGCGTCTTGACAATCTCGTTGGCAATGTCCGAGGCGATGCGGGCGAGGTTGGAGCCGGGCCGTTCGGGGGCCAGGCCGATGAGCCGGGCGCCCGTGCTGTTGGGATTGCGGTCGGCGTTCAGGAGCAGGCGGTCGCCCTGGCCGGCGCGCGGAATAGTATCGGTGACCGCTTCGAGTTTGGCGGCCAGGCATTTGAGCAGGAAAAGCTCCTCGTTGGTCTGCCGGGCGGAGGCGATTATGGCTGCGGAACCCGGCCGGGTCTTGTTGAGAATCTCGATGATCTCGGCCAGGGCGCGCGACCAGGCCCCGGCTGGATCGAGGCGGCCGGTTTTTGAGCCTTCGACCTCTGTCAAGCGATCCTCGCGGTTGATCCACTTGTAATTGAGCCGCCCGTAGTCGCACATCCAGCAGGAGTTGACGGCGTCGTTCTCGCGCGGTTCGAAGCGGTACACCTTCTCCTCGCGGGAGCTGATGATGATGTTGCAGCCGGTGCCGCAACTGGCGCAGAGGCTCTTGCTTTCCTTCAGGAACCAGACGCGCATTTGAAATCGAAAATCCTTCGAGGTCAGCGCTCCCACCGGGCAAATATCGACCGTGTTCAGCGTGTAATTGTTGTCAAACGCTTTCCCAGGATAGCGCGTCAGCGCGCTGTGGCTGCCGCGATCGGCAAACCCCAGCGCGTCGTCTCCAGCGATGTCCCGCGAGAACCGGATGCAGCGGGAGCACAGGATGCAGCGCTCGTCGTCCAGCATGATCCGCGGTCCAAGGTCCACCTGCTTGGGCTTGTGCACTTTTTCCTCCGCAAAGCGGCTGGCCGACTGCCCGTGGTCCACCGAGTATTCCTGCAATTTGCATTCGCCCGCCTGGTCGCAGATCGGGCAATCCAGCGGATGATTGACGAGGAGGGATTCCAGCACCGCCTCCCGCATTTGTTTGGTCGCGGGCGAATTGGGGTAAATCTCCATGCCCGGCGATATGGGCGTGGCGCACGCGATGGCCCCGCGCGCAGTGGACGGTTCATAAGGCAAGACTGATTGGGAAATCTTAGGGGTGCCGTCCGGGTTGAGCACCGGCTTGCGGTCCGGCCCGATGACCGGCGTGCCGAACTCGACCAGGCACATCCGGCAATTGCCGGCGATGGGCAGCTTGGGATGATAGCAATAGTGCGGGACCTCGACCCCGGCCAGCGAGCAGGCTTGGAGCATCGTGGTCGGCTGCAACTTGCCCTGCCAATCCGGCATGGCCTTTGGCACTTCGATCTCGCGCCCATCGACCTTGATCTTCACCCTTTCCACCGGTGGCGGCGCTGGTTTTGATTCGGCTGTCTTCTCGTTCGGCATACTCACGAATGATGAAGGGCTGCGGTGCTCATGGGCTGGCGGCAACTTTCATTGCGTGGGCCGGTCCGCCGCCGGTGTTTTTCGCCTCGTCCGCCGCGCCGCGGGCTTCAAATTCGTCGCGGAATTTGCCGACAAAGCTTAGGACCGGCCAGGCGCAGGCTTCGCCAAAGGCGCAGATGGTGCGGCCCTGGATGTTTTGCGCGATATGAAGCAGGTAAGCGGCGTCCTGCTTGCGGCCGTGTCCGCTGGAGAACCGGCGCAGCGATTTGGCCAGCCAGAGCGAGCCTTCCCGGCAGGGCGTGCATTGCCCGCAGCTTTCATGGGCGTAGAATTCCGCGATGTTCGACAACGCCTCCACAATGTCGGTGGTGTCGTCCATGACGATAATCGCCCCCGAACCGGACATGCTGCCGGCTTGTTGGAGCGAATCGAAATCGTAGGGAATGTCCAGCATGTCAACCTCGGCCACCGCCATCTGGCCGTCCTCCCCTTTGCGCCGCATCTTGAACTTCTCGCCCGCTTTGAAGACTTTGGCCGATGAGCCGCCGGGGATGACCGCCTTGAGTGTCCGGCCCTCGCGCAGGCCGCCGCCAAAATGCGGGTCGAAGATCAATTCGCCCAACGTCGCCTTGCCCACCTCCACCTCGTAGCAGCCCGGTTTCCTGACATGGCCGCTGACGCTGACGATGCGGGTGCCGGTGTTGTTGGGGGCGCCCAATTTGGCGTACTGCGACCCGCCCATCTGAACGATATGTTTAACCGCGGCAAGAGTTTCGACGTTGTTGACAATGGTGGGGCACTGGTAAAGACCCAGGACAGCCGGGAAATAGGGCGGCTTGATGCGCGGGTAGGCGCGTTTGCCTTCCAGCGACTCGATCAGACCGGTCTCCTCCCCGCAGATATAAGCGCCGGCGCCGCGATGCAGGTGGATTTCCAGGTCGTAGCCGCTGCCCAGGATGTTCTTGCCCAAAAAGCCGCGCGCGCGCGCCTCGCCCAAAGCCTGACGCAGGAGGCGGGCGCCGCCGGTCATTTCGCCGCGGATATAAATGTAAGCCAGGTGAACCTCATTGGCGTAGCAGGAGATGATCATGCCTTCCAGCAACTGATGCGGGTCCTTGTACAGAATCTGGCGGTCCTTGAACGTGCCCGGCTCGGATTCATCGGCGTTGCATATCAGGTAGATCGGCTTGCCGCTCCTGCGATCGACAAACGACCACTTCAGCCCGCAGGAGAAACCCGCCCCACCCCGTCCGCGCAGTCCCGAATTCTTCACTTCCTCCCGAAGCTGTTCCTGCGGAGAGATTCTCTTGCCGTCGGGGAGCTCCCTGGACGGCAGGGCGAGGGCCTTTTTGAGGGCCTCGTAGCCGCCGTGGCGCAGATAGCAGTCCAGGTCGGGCGTGTAACCCGGCTGGCCCATGTTCTTTAAAATGAGGCGATATTCTTCCGGCATATCTTGACGCCGCCATCAAATTGGCTACATTTTCACTCTGCGCGCCTGCCCGATGGTGTAACGGTAGCACAACAGACTCTGGATCTGTTTGTCATGGTTCAAATCCATGTCGGGCAGCCAATTTGGCCGCACTCGCCCTATTCCCCGAGCCACCCAAAAAGCTCAATGGCCAGACCCATCGCAAAGCTGCGGACCGCTCTTGGCCTCTTGTTCTTACCGTGAAACGCATCGGTCTGCCTTTAGCCATAGAGCAATCCAGCCCTTTTCGCAAGGGCAAAACCGCGCCGACAGGGCAAATCCCGCTCCGGCCTCGTCTCAATTTCTGCACATCACGCGTAGTCAACCGGCCAAACCAGGAACAATGACGAATGACGAAAGAATTCCCAAATAACTCAATGACGAAATGGCCGCTCGAAGTCATTTTAGCCATTCGGGCTTCGTCATTCTTTCGTCATTGGTGCTTAGACATTAGTCATTCCAGCGCCTCCGTTCCAGTGGGATTGCTGAAAAGTTGCGAATATTGTTTTTTTGCGATGTCTTACTGATCCGGCGGAGGATAACTGTCCGAGCGAAATGGCGAGGCGGGCAGCCCGGCTTTGTTCCAGAGATTGACATCCGGATAATTGGCCCAGCCGTAGCGCACCGCGACCGGATGCGGGACTGACGGGCATCGCACCGCCACCCGGTCCAGCCCTTGAATCTCCGCCGTGGCCCAGTGGAATTTGCGGTCCTTGCCCGCGACGGCAAAGCCCTTCAGCTCCCCGCCGCGCGCTTCCAATCCGCCCGCCGCGTGCGCGAATGTCAAAATAATTTCGTCATCCACGACGCGCTTTGCGATGGGAAACGGCCCCTGGAATTCAACCGGGTGATGATAGGCAATGGCGCGGGCGGCCAGGGCCAGGCGGTCGCCCACGGGCTTCTTCTTCTTTGGATGGATGTTCTGTTCGTCCCCCACGTCCGTGATGACGGCCATGCCGGTATTGGGGACGGTTTGGGTGGTGAAAAGTTGCGCCTCGCGCAGCAGCGCCCAGTCGCTCTCGCCCGGCTCCGTTTGGATTTTCATGTAGGGCGCCAGTTGCACCAGCAGGAAGGGGAAATCTCCCTCACCCCAGACCTTCCGCCAGTCGCGGATCAAGTCGGGCAAAAGCGTGCGGTACTGCGTGGCGCGATAAGAACTTCCGGCGTTGGCTTCGCCCTGATACCAAATGGCGCCTTTGATGGCAAAGGGAAGCAGCGGGGCGATCATGCCGTTGTAAAGCTCGCCCGGTGTCCACGGGCGGCTTGGTGGCCTGTTGGTGACTTGAGTGTTGTTCTCGCCGGCTTGGCGCTGTGCGGCTTGATAAGCCGCCAAATCGTTGACGTAATTATCATGGTCGATCGCCCAGCCTCCGAGGATCTCGATCTCGTAACGGGGGATCGCCTTCAGAAAATCATACCCCATCCAGGCCTCCGCCGGAGTCCCGCCCCAATCCGATTCCAGAATGCCGATGGGCACGCCCAGATTTGCCTGCAAATTCCGCGCAAAGTAATACGCCACAGCCGAAATGCCCGCCGCCGTCTCCGGTTTGCACTCCTGCCAACTGGCGTGGATGTCATTGGTCGGCTGGTCCAGTCGCGTTCTGGGCACTCTCAACAGGCGGATCATCGGGTTGTCGGCCGCGGCGACGTCCGGGGCGGAATCGGAGGCGTTCCTGAGGGGGAATTCCATATTGGATTGGCCCCCGGCCAGCCAGATGTCGCCGACCAACACGTTGGTAAATGTCAGCGGTATTCCGGCGCTGATCGTCAGTGTCCCGGGGTGTCCCGGCTTGAGATTATGCAACCAGGCGACCCATTTGCCGTCTTTGACGCGGGCCGCCACCGTCTGCTGCTCAAAGGTCACCGTCACCTCCGCTCCCTCCACGCCCCAGCCCCATACGGGCGTCGGCGCGTCCCGCTGCAGGATCATGTTATCCGAGAAGATGCTCGGCACGCGCACGGCGGACGGCGGCTGGGATGCCGCGGCAGAGGCGGGCGTGCGGTGGTTTTGGGCGGACTGGCAGCCGGCCAGAAGCAGCGCGGCTCCAAGGACCGCGAGTTTGCGATAGTTACGAAGCATTCCTCATCAATCGCCTAAAACACCCGCCGGAGTCAAGCTTGTCGATTTGGAATTATGCCGCATGCAAATCAGGGAGACGACAGCAGGATCACTCGATAAAACTGGTGCGACGCCCCGCCAAGAGGCACGGATGCGCTCACCAGGCCGCCGGAGCCGCTTACAGCAGCCACGTTCGTCCAGTTGGGTCTGCTCAAATCGCTTGCGGACTGGAGTCGATAGGTGAGGTTGGCGACCCCGCTCCAAGTCAACGTGATGTTGCTCTGCGTCATGCTGACCGACTGAAAAGCGGGCGCGGGAGCAGGCGCCACGCTGACGTCATCCAACCCGAATCCCGCCCAATAATTGTAGAAATCAAATTCCAGCGTTGTCAGGGCGCGTGTGGCCGGAACGACGTATTGCAGGTTGGTCCAGCCGAAAGCGCCCAGGTTGGTTTGAGCGTAGAGCGTCGAGCCGTTCCAGGTCGCCGCGAAGTTGTTCGGGATTGTCACTCCGTTGGACGGGACGCTCGTCAACCAAAATGATACCAGGTATTTCTGACCGGGCGTCGTGGCAACAGCCTGGGAGAGGGAACCGTCCGCGGGCGCCTCCCCGAGGTACGCGCCATAAAGCCCCGAATGCACGAACAGCGCGTCGGCTGCCCCGGTCAACTGATTCGTTCCCGCCACGTCCACGTCATCGGCGGCCAAAACAATATCAAGGTTGGTGTTGCCGACAAGGGTCCAGTCGGTGAAGTCGCCGCTTTCAAAGCCGCCGTTGCCCGCGTACAAATCAAATTGCCGGTTCTGGGCCGTGCCGTCGCCAAGATCGACTATCGACACATTGGCGCTGTAGTTCCCGATCAAAAAGTTGCTGGCCGCCGAATTGAGACTGACCGTGACAGTCGATGCGGCGCCGCCGGGCTTCAGCGTGCCGGCGGTCGATGAAACGGTGAGCCAAAGCGAGGTGTTGACGACGCTCCACTTCAACGGGGCCGAGCCGATGTTGGTCAGAACGTAAGTTTGGGAAGCCACGGTAAAAGGCCCGCCGCCAGGTCCGCTGGAGGTAAAACCCAGGGGCGGCTTGATGACCAGGCTTTCCGAGGGCGGGGCCAAAAGCGCCTGCATCAGGTTCGCTCCGATCATCGTGCCCCACCCGCTGCAGAGGTCATAACCGACAGCCGACGTGTATTTGCCCGGGCTGCTGGCGCTGAAATTGTTTCCATTCGTAATGTCGTGAAAGCAGGAACTGTAGTTGGTGCTTTTTCCAATGGCGTATAGAACGGGATTGGCAAACCCGATCGGGGGCTGGCCATTGATGGCCGCCTGCTGGTTGACCAGCGCCATGAAACCCGCCCATAGCGGCGTGGACAGGCTTGTGCCCGATGTCGGGAGGTCAAACCCTTGGCCTAAGTACTGGCCAAATATGGAATCATTGCCCCACGTTACAATGATATTGTCAGCCACCAGGGCTACGTCCGGCAGGTTGCGCATCGTGGTGGAGCCTTGGTTGGCGGTCATGCTGATGCCCTGCTGCCAGGACGGGATCGCGTAAGCCAGGCTCACTCCGCCGCCGGTAGCCCCGTATGGAATCGGAATACCGTAAGTAGGATCGACCCCCGCGGGCGTCAGCCATACGACTTCCGACTGCCATGAGCCATCCGCGTCGTTTGTCGTCAACGTCGTTCCGCCTACAACCGTCACATAGGGATCGTCCGCCGGTTCGTCTATCGCCCCGGGAAAAGCCCCGGAGTCGCCGGCGGCTTGAAAAAAGCTTTGGCCCTGCGCGGCATACTGCTGGAAAATCTGCACGGTCGAAGAGTTGATATCCATCTGGTAAGAGCAACTCAATTGCCGTGCCAGGTTGTCCGTGGCCATGCGATTGAGCACGTCGTTGATCTGCGCGGTCGTTGTCGCGTATTGGTAATAGTTTGTTTCCAGCGGCGCCTCATATACCGGCGTCGGGCCTTCATAAACCAACACCTTGCTCAACCCTGGCGCCATCGCGATCGCCATTTCGATGTCACCCGTGACCTCGTAGGCGTAGTTCGTGTACATGTCCGTGCCGTCAAATCCGTCAATCAAAATATTGGTCAGCATGAGATTGGTCGGCAAGACATTCAAGGCCGCTTCGCTTTCGTATTGGGCGATGTCGTCGGAATCGTAACCCGACAATTCAAAAAGCCCCACCGCCTGTCCACTGCCGTCCTGCGCAACGCCGGCGGCATAAGCCGTGCGAAAGTCATAGCCCATATAGGGACCGCCGACACCGCCCCCTCCACCGTTGCCTCCACCGGGTCCTCCACCCAACGGACGGACCTCGGGCTGGAACAGCGCGCCCGACCAGTGCATCTGCGGACGCGGCGTCACATAATTGTCCAGACCGCTGATCGCCAGCACCGGCGCATCCAGTTCCATCGACGGCTCAACATCCGGCGCGAAGAAAGTGCGCGCCTCAACCGGGTGTTGATAGACGCGCATCTTGATGTGAAATGCCTTCTCAATATCCGCGACCGATCCGCTGACATCGAGCAAAGTGCGGTTGGGATGGGTCGTCTTGACAACCAGCCCGTGCGACTGCGCGAAAGCAATCACCGCCTGATAGTCCTCCTGGCTGGGGCCAAAGGAGGAGGCGAACTGATCCGAGGTCAAATAGTGGCGAAAATTGGCGCTGGACGGCTCATAAAGCTCCTCAAGCAGGTTTGTGAGTTTCCCGCCGTTCCGCAACGGCAGGCCGATTGCCAGGTCCAGGCGCCTGCCGCTCTCAAGCCGGCCAACGGACGTGAGCCGTTTGGTTATCGGCGGCACATGGCCTCTGAGAGCCTGTTGCGCCCCCTGGGCCGGCGGCGAGAACCCCAGCCAGCACGCCGCCACAAGTCCCGTTGCGGCGGTAAGGCCGCCTGGAAACGCGCCCCGCCCCGCCTTCCGCGCAACGCCGAGCGCAAAAGCCGCCAAGGGGGGGCAAAACCCGCCCAGTCGCGTAAAAAACATCTTTCGCATATTAGTAAACCAACTCCTCCGAAGCCAACATAGCAGACCCGCCCGCACAGGGCAAATTCTGA
The DNA here is from genome assembly GCA_003138485.1 of Verrucomicrobiales bacterium. Classification (GTDB taxonomy): domain Bacteria; phylum Verrucomicrobiota; class Verrucomicrobiia; order Limisphaerales; family Palsa-1400; genus PLGF01. The sequence continues at coordinate 19,524 of PLGF01000147.1, forward strand.
CACCCCTTTTCTGAGTGACTTCGGCGGAAGAGGGGGTATAGTAGGATCGATATGTTGGGTCGAAGACTTTTGCGGTGGAGCCTGCTCCTGGCGGGCGCGCTGAACGGCGGCGGTGTCCTCGCCGGCGCGGGGGCGGAGAATGCCGCGACACCCATTCGCTTCGTAAGCGTCCAGGCAACCGATCCGCTTGCAACGGAGCCAGGCGGCAATCCGGGGGCTTTCACCATCAGCCGCGCGGAGGGGACCAATTTGGACCTGACCTTTTCCTTCACGCTGGGCGGCACGGCGAGCAACGGCGTTGATTACGCGGCGGTCCCGACATCGGTGACGCTGGTTGCCGGGCAGGTTTCCACGAACATTGCCATCGCGCCGATCAGCCGGCCCCAGGCGACCGGTTACAAGACGGTGATCCTGACTCTGCCGCGCCACGCCCTGGCGAATCCGCCGGCTGTTCCTGAACTTATTGTGGGTTCCCTGGATCGGGCGGTGGTGTACATCGTCTATAATTACACGAATGCGCCGCCGCAAGCCACATGGGTCACTCCGACCAACGGCGCGTCTTTCCTGTCGCGGCCCAATATCGAGCTGGCCGCGGAGGCCGGGGATTCCAACGGGTGGGTGACGGCGGTGGGGTTTTTCGCCAACGGCAAGCTTATTGGCACGACGACCAACGATGCGTTTGGAGCCGGCACGCCCCGGACGGTTGTGATGCGGGAGTCGCACGGGTCGATCATGCCGCTCCTGCCCGGAGGGCGCGAGCGCCGGTTTCAGTTTGTGTGGACCAATGTCCCGCCAGGAACTTACGCGCTCAACGCCGTGGCGGCGGACAATGCCGGACTGCAAACGACCTCCGCGTCGGCGAACATCGCCGTCACGACGAACCTGCCGGAACCGCGGGTGCGGATCGTCAACCCGGCCAAAGGGGCCGATTTTCCGGCTATGGCGGCCATCAACATCTACGCGGCGGCTGGCGAGGCGGGGGGCGTGGTGGACGCGGTGGAATTCTTTGCCAACGGCGCCAGCCTGGGCGTGGCGACCAATTATCTGGCGGCGGAACCCAGCAGCCAGTTCCATCTGCGGCTGCAATGGTTGCCTTACCATTTCCGCTGGACCAACGCCCCCGAGGGCAGCAACGCGCTCACAGCGGTGGCCCTGGACAACAACGGAACTCTGGCCACTTCGGCCCCGGTCACCGTCAACGTGACGACCAATCTGTACCATCATCGGCGCGATTGAGGGCGAGCGCCGGCCTTTGACGGGCGCGGGCTGGAGTAGATACATCTGTAGTATAAAGAACCCGCCCTTTCGGGAACTTGTGCCGAAAGGGCGGGGCAACCTCCTATTAATGACCCGGTTTGGACTCAGTAGCCATTGTAGTTATAGGGCTGCTGGTTGCCGGCCTGCGCGGTCTGCGAGGAGGCCGGCGCCGCCGACTCCATGCCGATTGTGCCAGTCATCGGACTGAGTCTGTTCGCTATGAGCACACCGTCTTTGTTGTCGTAGCTGAGAGACACCCTTTCGCCAATCCGCAGATCACTCAGTCCTCCGTTGAGCTTTCCGTTGATGACGATTGGGCAACTGTCAGCCAGATTAAATTTCCGTTCGGCAATGCCGCCCCTGACCTTGACGGATCGGGTGGTGGCGTCAACGGCCTGGAGTGTTCCCACGAAACTATCGCTCTTCTGCTCGATCCGGCGCGCCACGGGCGAGCCATTGGCCGGTTCATAAATGACATGAACGGTATCGCCGACTTGCAGGGCGGCACACGTTCCCGATTGATCACCCTTCAGGACCACCGCGCAATCCGGCGCTATGGCGAGGTCGCGCGTCATTATGCCCTCCTTAAGGGCGAGCTTTCGCGCCACCGGGTCGATGGCGGCGATGTGGCCTGTGTAAGCCATGTCGTGTTGGGCTATGTTTTTGGCAATCAACACGCCATCGGCGCTCTCGTAACGGATGGCCACCTTCTGGCCGGGCCGAAGTTCCGCCAGCGAGGCCACAGCCTTGTCATCGAGGGACACTTTGCAATCCGCGGCGGTGTTGAAGTTTCTGGTGAAGAAGACGCCTTTCACCGAGATAGTATTGTCAGCGGCATTGATGGCGATGACGTTGCCGTTGAATGATCTTTCATTTTGAGCGGCATCCCATGAACTGTTGGCGGGAGCCGGGCCGGCATGAGCCAGATTCAGAACCGCCATGGCGGCCGTCGCTGCGGCGGATTTTAGTATCGTATTCATTTCAGTCCTTTCTTTGTCCAGCCACGGGGCCGGTAAAGTCTAACGGGCAAGTTTCATGCCGCCCAAAAAAGGGCGTCAAGCGGTCTTGTTTAAGGGGAATGTGAATATGTGCGGCTGAAGTGCTGGCACATTTGGAACCACCGCTGGAATGGAAACGACCAGTTATTCGTCCTGCTCGTTCTGCGCGGGGTGCAGTCCGAGTTGGGCGAGTTTCTCGCGCATTTTCAACCGGGTGACACCCAGCCAGCGGGCGGCTTTGGCTTGGTTGCCGTGCGCCAGGCGGATGGCCTGGCTGAACAATTCAGGTTCAAGGTCCGCGATCATTCGCGCATAAGCGTCCTGGACTTCGCCCTTTTGCGCGCGCGCCAATAGTTCGGCGACGTAGGCCGCATGGGCTTGGTGATCGGCGGCGGGTTGCGCCGCCTTGGCGATGACCTGTTGGGCATGTTCGAGGCTGATGGCAAAAGGCCTGGCCAGCAGCAAGGCTTGGCGCACGACATTTTCCAGTTCGCGCACATTGCCGGGCCAGGGCTGGTTTTGCAGGAAGGCAATGGCTTCAGGCTGAACGGCTGGCGCCTGGAGTCCCAGTTCGCGGGCATAGCGTTGGATGAAGTACTTGGCCAACTGCGGAATGTCCTCCGCGCGCCTGGCCAAAGGCGGCAGCGCAATGGTGACGACACTCAGCCGGTAAAACAAATCCTGGCGAAACTCCTTCTCCTGAATGGCCTCTTCCAGATCGCGATGAGTCGCGGCCAGCACCCGCACATCGACCGCAACATCGGCTTGACTGCCCAGCCGCTGGATGCGGCGTTCCTGCAACACCCGCAGCAGCTTGCCTTGGGTGTTCGCGTTCAAGTCGCCGATTTCATCCAGGAAGAGCGTGCCGCCGTGGGCCTGCTCGAAACGGCCAATGCGCCGGGATTGCGCGCCGGTGAACGCGCCGCGTTCGTGTCCGAAGAGTTCGCTCTCCAGCAACGCGTCGGGGATGGCCGCGCAGTTGACGGCGATGAACGGCTTGTCCGCCCGGTCGCTGTGCTGGTAAATCGCCCGCGCGATCAGCTCCTTGCCGGTGCCGGTCGGACCGCGGATGAGGACAGTCGCGGACGTGGCGGCCACGCGGCCGATTTCCTTGTAGATCGCCTGCATGGCGCGGCTGTTGCCGATGATGGCCGAGCAATCCAAACGCGCTTCGCCCATATCGACCGGTTCCGACATGAGCCGGCTGCTGGCGACGGCTGAGGCGATCAAATCAAACAATTCATCGGCTTCGAACGGTTTGACCAGGTAATCGCAGGCGCCCAACTTGGTCGCCTCGATGGCGGTCTCGGTGCTGCCGTGGGCCGTCATCAAAATGATGGGCTGCTTTGGTTTGGCGGCGTGCAGTTGGGCGACCAGTTCCAAGCCGCCCAACCCCGGCAGTCTCAAATCGGTGACAACCACGTTGTAATTATGTTCCCGCGCCCGGGCCAGGCCATCGTCGCCGCGGGCGGCGATGTCCACTTCATATCCTTCCGCGGAAAGCACCTTCTGCAAGGAGGCCGCGGTGCTGGCGTCATCTTCGATGAGCAATACTTTAGGCATCATTTTCTCCGGTTTGGGGCAGGATGACGCGGAAGGTCGTGCCGCGATTGTGCGCGGTTTGATACTGGAGCTTGCCGCCATGTTTTTCAACTATGCGCGCGGCGATGGGCAGGCCCAGGCCCGTCCCGCCTGCCTTGGTGGTGAAGAACGGGTCGAACAGCCGCTTCTGCACTTCCGGCGGGATGCCCTTGCCGGTGTCGGAAACCTCCATGACCACTGTCTTGTCCGCTCCATTTCGCCCCGGGCCGGACGGCTCGGAAACGCGCAGCGTGATCACGCCGTCGCGCCCGATGCTGTCCGCGGAATTCTGGATGAGGTTGATGAGCACCTGCTTGATTTGCTGAACATCCGCGCGCACCCAAACCGGCTCGGAGGCCTCCATTTCCAGCTTGATCGCGGACTTTTCCAACTGGGGCCGCAACAGGTCATGCGCCTCCTGTATGATGCGTTGCGCGGGAATGGCAACCAATTCCGGTTCGGATGGCCGCGCGAACTCCAGAAAGTCTTTCACAATCCGCTCCAGCCGGCTGATTTCGCCGGTGATCACGTCGGCGTCCTCCTGGGCGGGCGCGGCCAGGGACTTTTTCAGACTGAACAGACGGAATTTAATGGCGGTGAGCGGATTGCGGATTTCATGCGCGACACCGGCCGCGAGCACGCCGAGGGAAGCGAGCTTTTCCTGCCGCGCGATAATGGCCTGGCTTTCGGTTAACCGGAGGCGGAGCGGGGCAATCATGCCGCGGTAAACGAGCAAAAGAAGCGCGGCGGCCAAGGCGAGCAAAAGCCCCGCCGCAATTTGGAGAAGTTGCTTGAAAATGGCCAGCGTGCCGTCGGACCCTCTGAGAAAGTCATTAAAGGCTGAACGCTGATCGGCAATGAATTTGTCGCACAAGGACAGCAATTCTTCGGACTGTTTCTGGACTTTCACATAGCTGACCTGGAAAGCCTTGGCTTGCGTAAGGCTCCATCTGGCGCGGCTGGCTTCGAGCACCTTTGCGCCTTCAATCGAGTAATCGTTGTAAGCCGTCCGAATGCGCCGCAGAAACTCGATCTCCATCGAAGTGGCTGCATGGGTGCTGTTGCTTTCCAGCCGCTCTTTGAAATCCTGCGTTCCGCTGTAAAAGGCCTCCGCGTCGGCCGGGTCCCCATGCAGCCTGTAGCGCAGCAAATTATCGTTCATGCGCTCAATGTCGCTGCGCATGCGGACGCCCCTGTAAAAGCTGTCCGCCTTCAAGGTGGCGAACTGGCGCTGCAAGTTGTCCACCCGTTCCCAGGTGGCGCGGCTGACCCAGATGACCAGGATGGACCCAACAAAGGCGGTCAGGACAAGACCGGCCGCGCGCAATTTCGTCCCCGGGCTTCTCCCGGTGACATGCGGGAAACCACTTATGGAATGATTTGTTCCATTCATCGTCTTCAAGTTCCGCGAGGCCGCCGCGCAAAGCCCTTGATTTCATTCGAGAAACCACCGCTCGTCCCAGTTGGCACGCGAACCGCTACTCACCAGCAAACAGAGGGCCAATTTGGCGGCGCACAATTAATTATACCTGAGACGCATGAAAACACGAATTGTTCTAAAATCCTTTGAAGCTTTGTCCTTCACTGCGTTTGTCGCAGGAAGGCAAAATGGCGGGGAAACACCCGTGGGCGGCGCGACCGTTGCGCAGAACCCGGCCCGGCAACCGCGCCATTCCGCCAGTCAGGCTGTCCAAAGGCCGGGTTACCCCGGATTCTTCACCTCGCCGGACCCGCACTCTGCCCGCCTGGGCTTGGACAAAAGCGCACTGAATGATATATGAATACACGAACAGCCGATGTTGGCGAGCCGTTGCCGATGGCCGGACGCGAGAAGAAGAATGTGTTGATCGTAGATGATGATTCATCTGTCCGCAAATCGATCAGCAGGGTGTTGAAGGACGCCGGCTACGAAGTGTCGCAGGCGCGGGATGAGCAGGAGGCGATGACACAATTTGACTCGAAGCAGATTGATCTGGTCCTGCTGGACCTCGGTCTTCCGAACAGGAGCGGGTGGGACATGTTTGAGGGTTTCACCAGCCGGAATCCCACGCTGCCCATCATCATTATCACGGGTCGAGCCGGCCAATTTGAAATAGCGATGGCGGCGGGCGTGGGCGCTTTGATGGAAAAACCGCTGGATGCGGCGCAGCTCCTGCAAACCATGCACGATCTGTTAATCGAAACTGAGGAAGCCCGTCTGCGCCGCATGTGCGGCTACACCCGGGATGTCCGTTACATCCCCATCGTGCCGCGTTTCATCCATGCGGACGCTTCCGCTCCAGCCCGGCATAAGCCCAAATAGAATCCCAAGCTAATTCCTAGCGGCCAACGGCCAATATATCAAGGAATCCCGGACCGCCGCCGCGTCCGCCGCGCGGTCCGCGCTCCCCGGCCTGCGGAGCGGGAGCGGCCGGAGCGGGGGTTTCCGCGCCCGCCGGAGCCGGCGCGCGCTCGGTGGCGATCACGATGATGCGATTGTTCTTTGTGTCCAGCGTGCAGGTCTTGCCGCCCTGCTTGGTTTGAACGGTCTGTTCCACCTCAAAGCTGCTTGGGCTGTTTTCCTTGATGATGGTCAGCGTGCCGTCCCGCTGCGAACTGAAGGCTTCCATCGTGTTGGGATTGAATCCGCCGGCATCGGTGCCGTTGCCGATCGGCAGGGTGGCCAGGATTTTGCCGTCGTCGGCGCTGAGGACAACGCAGGTGGCCGGCTCGTGGCACATGGCGAAAAGAATGTGGTTCTTGGCGTCCAGGCCAAGCCCGCCCGGACCGCCGCCTTTGCCCGCCAGGTCGAAGTGTGCTGTCACCTTGAGAGTCTTGACGTCAACGACGGCGATGTTGTCCTTGTCCTCAAGATCGACATAAAGATGTCCTTTTTCGTCGCTTGCCGCCTGTTCGGGCGCGCCGCCCAGGTCGATGGTGCCGACGATGGAGCCGTCCTTGGGATCGAGCAGCGTGGCGTTGGGCTGACTGTGGCTGAAGACATAGACGCGCTCCGAGGCGGGTTCAAACAGAATGCCGTCAGGCCTGCCCGTGACTGTGATTTTCTTGATCAGTTCCAGGGTCTGTGTGTCAAACATGCAGACGGGGCCGCTGCTGCTGAAGCCGTGGTGGGATTTGGGGTCAACGGCGACGCCGTGGCCGCCCGCGTTTGAAATGGCGCCGGCCGGTTTGAGGGTGTCCAGGTCGAAGGCAAGGATTTGCGAGCCGCGGGGCACATAAAGGCGGCGGCCATCGTTGTCGGCGTAAACATAATCAATTCCGCCAGCGCCCATGGTCTGGGTGGAGTTGACGATCTTGTAAGGCTCGGCGGAGGAGGCGGTCTGGCTCAAAGCCAGGGAGGCGAGCAGGGCGGCTCCCGCGGCGAAGAAAACGGGCGACAGGTGATTTTGAATCTTCATAGGGGAACAATCTAACTTCCGAGTACTAAGAAGCAATGAATTGAACATTACAGTTTTGTCATCAAAAACGGCATTCTGGTCTGGCATAGGCGGCCGGGAATCCAGGGCTGCTCACTCCTCGTTCCTGTTCTCCGCCCCAAATCTTCCGTGGCGCAGGGCCAGCGTCGGAAGGATAAGCAAGTTGAGGCAGGTGGAAGTGATGAGGCCGCCGAGAATGACCAGCGCCATCGGGCCTTCGATTTCCTGGCCAGCTTCCCCTGTGCCCAACGCCAGCGGCAACAGGCCCAGCGCCGTCACCAATGCCGTCATCAGAATGGGAACGACGCGCTCGGAGGCGCCGCGAATGGCCGCGGCTTGGCCCCAGGCGACGCCCTCCACGTTGACCAGGTGCTCAAAGTGGGAAACCATCATGATGGAATTGCGCATGGTGATCCCAAACAACGTGACAAAGCCAACCAGCGAGCCGATTGTCAGCGCGTTGGCGCCCGGCTCGCCAAACCGGGTGGTGGCCCATATCGCCAGCACCCCGCCGACGAGCGCGAAAGGCACGTTGGCCAGCACCAGAAGCAAATTGCGCCAGTTCCGCGTCACCACGATGAGCAGCAAGAGTATGCCCGCGGCGGCGATGGCCGAATGAATGAGCAATTCCTGTCGCGCCCGCGCGGACGCTTCGGCATTGCCGCCAAAAACCGGATAGACACCCTTGGGAAAGTTGACCCGGGCCGCCACCTCCTTTTTGGCCTCGTTCACAAAACTCGTGATGTCGTTGCGGGTCGGGGTGCAGGTCACCACCTGGCGCCGGCTGGCGCCGTCGTGCAGGATGGAATACCGGCCAGTCGTCAAGTATATGTCGGCAAGCTCCCGCAGCGGCATCACCAGCCCGGCCTCGCTCTTGAGCAGCAGCGAGCCGATTTGCTCGGGTTCGCGGCGCTCGGCGGGGTCCGCGATCACATTGACATCGGTCACCCGGCTGCCCTCGTGAACTTGAGCCACCACGGACCCCGCGAAGGCGGTCTGGATGGTTTGGAGGACTTCCAAGGGGCGGAAGCCCAGTTGCGTCAAACGCTCCGTCCGCAGGCGCACGGCCATGCGCGGCGCGCCGGGGGGGGATTTGACCTGCGCATTTTTGCCGCCGGGCAGGGACTGGAGAACGCGCGCGATTTCCCTGGCCTTGTCGTCGATCACGTCCAGATCGTCGCCATAGACGTTGACGACCACCGGGGCGGATTCGCCCGTGATGGTTTCGCTGATGCGGTCGCCCAGGAACGTCACCACTTCGCCCTGGATGCCGGGGAAGCCGTCGAGCATTTCGCGAAGATCGTCCATCAGCTTCGCCTGCGCCTTGCCGGGGATGTTTGGTTTCAACTCGACGTGGAACTCGCAACGGTTCGGCTCCCAAGTGTCCTCGCCTTGCTCGGCGCGGCCTACCTGCATCTCGGCCGTGTCGATCTCCTTCCTGGCCAGGAGCAGCTTGGTGATCTCGCCGCCGATCCGCAACATCTCCGGCAGCGAAGTTCCGGGAATGGCCTGGATCTGGAGGACAAAGTGTCCTTCGCGAAAGTCAGGAAGATACTCACCGCCGGGTTTGGGCAGGAGAAAGAAGGAGCCGGCGCAAAGGGCCACTCCGGCCGCCAGGAGGGTGCGGGGCCGGAGGGAAACGAAGCCGAGGATTTTGCCGTAGGCCGATTTCACCCAGCGCTGCAGGAGCGGATCGGCGGTGTTTCGGACTCCGTTGGAGAAGAACAGGAGGGACAGGGCCGGGGTGACGGTCAGCGCCACCGCCAGGGAGGCCATGATCGCCAGAATGTAACTCAAGGCCAGCGGCGCAAAAAAACTGCCCACCAACCCGGTCAGAGTGAGCACAGGCAGGAAGATCAGGGCCACGATGAACGTGGCGTAAACCACGGCGCTGTAAACCTCGGTGCAGGCGTCCAGGGTCACTTTGAAGGTGGAACGCGGACGGCCCAGCGCCTGGTTTTCGCGCAGACGCCGGAAAATGTTCTCCACGTCAATAATAGCGTCATCCACCACCGCCCCGATCGCGATCGCCAGGCCGCCGATGGTAATGGTGTTGAGGGTCACCCCGAATTTATCCAGCAGGATGATGGCGGTGAGCAGGGAGAGGGGGATGGCGGTCAGAGAGATGAAGGCGGTGCGGAAATGGCCGAGAAAGAGAAAGAGCACGACCGCGACCATGATGGCGCCCAGATAGAGGGAATGATTGATGTTGTGGAGCGAATTCTCGATGAAGGTGGCGGGGCGGTGAAGACGGTCATACAATGTCACCTGTTCCCGCTCGAAGAGCGGCCGCATTGCCTTCAAGGCGGCTTCCACGGCAAGCGTGACGTCCATGGTGTTGGCGCCGTATTGGCTGCCCATGGACAGGAAGACGCCGGGGCGGCCCATGATGAGGGTGTCGCCAAATTTGGGAGCGCCGGCCTGGGCCACCGTCGCAACGTCTTTGAGGCGGACGCTCTGGCCCTGGCTTTGGGCGACAACGACCTGGCCGAGTTCCTCCGGCGTGACCGTCTGCCCCTCGGCAAGGATGAGGATGCGCTGGTTGGCGTTCTCGACAAAGCCCGCCCCGACCACTCCGGTGGAGGCGCGCGCCGCGTTGAGCACATCGGCAATGGCCAGGCCGCGGGCCATGAGGCGGTCGGGCTGTATCTGGATTTGGAGCTGGCGGACCTCGCCGCCAAAAACGATGCAGCGCGCGACGCCGGGGATGGAGAGTATTCTAGGTTTGACAACCCAATCGGCCAGCGACCTCAATTCCATGGGGGAAAGGTTGGTGGAGACCAGCCCGATCTTCAGCAGGTCCATGGTTGCGGAGGTCATGGGGGACATCACCGGCCTTTCGACGCCGGCGGGCAACTGGCCGGCCGTTTCCACCAGCCGCTCGTTGAGCATCTGGCGCGCGATGAATATGTCCGTCCCATCCTTGAAAACGGCCGTGATGGTGGACAAACCGGAAATGGATTCGGAGCGCAGCGAGGCCATGTTGCCCAAGCCGTTGATGGTGTTTTCTATCGGGCGTGTGACAAGGACCTCCACCTGTTCGGGCGACAACCCCGGCGCCTCGGTTTCCACCGACACTTCCGGAGGGACGAAATTGGGCAGCACATCAAGCTTGGCGTGCGCGGCGGTGTAAACGCCGTAGCCGGTCAGCACGATGGCAAGCGCAACCACGACGCCGCGAAATCGCAATGAGAAGTGAACGATCCAATTGAGCATACGTGCGTTCAGTCAGGCGAAAGCGCCGCTTTGAGTTCTTCCGATAGGAGGGTCTGCGCGCCTCGGACGACCACGTAATCGTCCGACTTGACTTTCTCCGTCACGAACCACCCCCCGCCGGTCGGGCGGTCCAACTGGATCCTTGTCCGCGTGAACGCTTCGCCGCCCTTGTCTTTTTTCATGATATAAACCCAGCCCGCGCCTTCGACCCGCACGACGCTGTCGCGCGGGAGGATGACTCCCGCCAGAGCCTCGCCTGGCATTTCCAACCACGCGGTGACGGACTGGCCGGGGGCCAGCGCGTTGGTCTGAGACTGGACGAAGAAAATGAATCCCTCGCCTTGCGTTTGCGGGTCCACCTCCACCGCGCGGCTGAGGAACTTGGCCTCCGATGTGGCGCCGGACAACGCGACCACGCGCGCGGCGGCGGGCTGAGCCGCCAGACTTTCGCCTCCCGGCAAGTCAACGCGGACGAGCGCGGCCTGGCGTGCCACCAACAATTGAACAAAATCCGCCAGATCCCCGCGTCCAGCCAGGCCGACGCCCCAAGCCAGCGTCAGACGGTCCCGCACGGACTGCTCGGCCAACCGGTCGCGTTGGGCCGCGGCTTCGGCTGCTTGCGCGGCGCGGGCCGATGTATTGTTTTGGGCGCTCAATGTTTTTTGCCGTTCCCATTCCGCGGCCGTGGCTGAGGCGGCGGCCCGCGCCGACACCAATTCGTTGACCAGAGCCGCCAGCGGCGACGGATCCATCACCCGCCCATGGCCCTTGACCTCCTGACTCCACTGTCCGGGCAGGGGATTGCCAACGACTATCCCCGCGTCTCCCTGCTCGTCGTCACTCATCTCGACGACGGTGTTGCCTTGTTCGTCATGGGTGACGTGGGCGCCCTGGGCCTGTTCGGCCGGCTTGTCAGAGGTGTGGGCGGCATCGGCGGGGGCGCGAAGCTTGAACCGCCAGACGCCGGCGCCAATCGCGACGGCAATAATAATGATTATGACAATGGCTCGCTTCATGGTCGTCTTTCCTTTGAGGGCGCCGGACTTTGCTCGATGACGGCTGGCGCCAGCATTTCCATGGGAAATTGCACGGCGTCTTCGATGGCGGCCAGGGCCTGCTGCCTTTTAACCCGCGCCTCCAACTGCCCGGCTTCGGCTTCGGCCAATTCAAGTTGGGCGCTTAACAGATCAAGCGGGGTGGCCGCTCCCGCGCTGACCTGCGCGGCGAGGGCGTCGCGGGACCTGGCCTGGGCGTCCGTCAAATCCCGCAGCAGGGCCGCGCTGGTTTCCGTCGCGCGCAAACTTTCCATCGCGGAGTCAACGTCCGCTAGCACCTTGGCCTGCAGCGCGTTGAACTCGGCGGCGGCTTCAGCGCGGCGGGCGACGGCCTCGGCAATGGGGCCTTGGTTGCGATTGAGCACGGGCAACTCGACGGTGAGGCCGAGGCTCCACTTGTTGTCACCCTGGTCAAACTGATAGCTGGGACTGAGATGAACATCGGGATATTGCCGCGCGATCTCCAGTTGCAAGGCGGACTGGGCCGCCGCGTAAGCGGCCAATCCCGCCAGAATGTCGGCGCGGCCCAACAACGCCTGTCGCCGGATTTCCGGGGTGTTCAGGCCGGCGGCGGCGTTGTCTGGAAAAGCAACCGACACTTCAACGTCATCCAGCGCGCGCACGGGAACACCGATGGACTGGGCAAGGCGCGGGCGAGACTCGGCGCTCTCGCGTTGAGCGTCGGCGAGTTCAAGCCGGGTTCTTTGGAGGGCGATGCGGAAGACTGCCGCCTCCGGCGCGGCCAGGGCGCCGGCCTGGATTTGCTGATCCAGGAGCGCGACGATCTGCTCGCGAATGGCAAGCTGGTTGCGCAGGAGAGCCGCTCGCTGCCGGGCCGCGGAGTAACCCAGCAGGCTCGCGCGCACATTGGCGCGCACCCGCCAGGCCGTGGAGGCGATGTTCAGGCGCGCGGATTCGGACAACTGCCGGGCTTGGGCGATTCGATGGCCCCGTTTGCCGGCGGTCTCCAGGGGCAGATCAAAGCTGACCACCGGAATCCACGGGCTCAGACCCGGGGCGGCATTGATGTGGCTGAGATTGAGGCCAGGCGTCGCGCTCAAAACGGGATTGGGTCGTCCGCCGGCGGTTTGGATCGCGGCCCGCGCGACGTCCCATTGCGCGCGCGCGACATCCAGATCCGGGTGAAAATAGAAGGCTGCCAGAACGAGCATTTCAAAATCCCAGACGGTAGGCGGGCTGGCGGCGGGATCGCGGTGGAGGTTATTATCCAGGAAACTCTTCAGGCCCGGATCGTCCAGGGCGCGGCTTTCGAGCGCGGCGGCGGTCTGGGCGGGGGAAATGGGTTTCGCCTCGAAGTGGGCGCAGCCGGCCGCCAGCGCGCACGCAAGTGGAACCAGACAGAGTCTTTGTATCGGAATCAACAATTACAAGAGTCTAAGGCTTCTGCATTTCGTACACCAGCACCGTGAAGAAATGGTACTCGGCGGCGCCCAGCGGCGCCTGGGCAGCCAGGGCGCCACCCAGAACCAGCAGTGGGAAGACTTGATTTCTTTTCATAAAGGAATTTCCAGTTTTTGTTCCGGGCGGAAAATGCGGGAGGTGGCGCAACGTTGACAAGACCCGAATGATTACAGTTCTGTCATCTAAGAATTAGCTTCAATGTTCCTTTGCTTTTCGTTAGGTTTTGCACATGCGCGTATTAGTCGCCGAAGACGAAAGAAAAACGGCGTCGTTCATCCGCTCGGCCCTCGAAGCCGAACACATCGCCGTCGATGTCTGCCACGACGGCCCGCAGGCGCTGGCCGGCGCCATGGGCGTCTCCTTCGACGCCATCGTCCTGGACATCATGCTGCCCGGGCAGGACGGGTTGAGCGTGCTTCGGCAAATGCGCCAGCGGCGCAACCGCACGCCGGTCTTGCTGCTCTCGGCGCGCGGCGAGGTCAACGACCGGGTGGAAGGATTGAACATCGGGGCCGACGATTATCTGGCCAAGCCGTTCGTGCTGGCGGAATTGGTGGCGCGGCTCCGCGCCCTGGTCCGGCGCGGCAACGAACCCACGCCCCGCCTCCTGCGCGTGGCCGACCTGACGCTGGACACGATCACGCGGCAGGCGCGCCGCGGCGCAACCGCGTTCGACCTGGCCGCCCGCGAATACCGGTTGCTCGAATTCCTCATGCGTTCGGCCGGCCGCGTTTGCGGGCGGATGACGATTCTCGAGAAGGTATGGGATTACAATTTCGATCCGGGAACCAATATAGTTGACGTTTACGTGCGGCGGCTGCGGGAGAAAATTGACGCGGATTTCGAGCGCAAACTGCTCCACACCGTTCGCGGGTCCGGTTACGTGTTAAAGGAGGGGAAGTGAGTTCAAGCCCATGACCATCCGCGCCCGCCTGACTATCTGGCACGCCGGCGTCCTTCTGGCCTCCCTGCTGGCGATGGGGGTCCTTTCCTACCGCCATTTTGTGTCGATCCCGGCCCGCCGCGCCAGCCACGGACGCGAGTCGGAGGATGAAGTGGCCGACCAGGCGATGGATTTCCGGGAGGTCCGGGAAATCGTGTTGTGGAGCGGGACGCCGGCTCTGCTGCTCGCCCTGGGCGGCGGCTGGTGGCTCACCCGCAAAGCTCTGGCTCCCGTCGCCGCTCTTACCCAGGCGGCTGAACGCATCAACGAGCGCAGTCTCCATGACAAATTGCCCCGTTCAGGCAACGGCGACGAACTGGACCGCCTGACCGAAGTGTTCAACGCCATGACCGCGCGCCTGGAAGGCTCCTTTGAGCGCGTGCGCGAGTTCACCCTGCACGCCTCCCACGAACTAAAGACTCCGCTCACCGTCATCCGCGGCGAGTTGGAGACCGCCCTCCACGAGGAGACAAGCGGCGCTCCCGCGCCCTCCGCCCGCCTCTTGAGCCAGTTGGATGAGATTGACCGGCTCACAAAAATTGTGGACGGACTCACGCTCCTGACCAAGGCCGACGCCGGGCAGGTCATCCTGCGCCGCGAAGAGGTCCATTTGGACGAGCTGGTGCGCGAATGTTTCGCTGACGCCAACATTCTGGCGCAACCCTCAGCCGTGCGCGTCAGCCTTTCCGACTGCGAGGCCGCGGCCATCCAGGGCGACCGCCATCGCCTGCGCCAGTTGCTGCTCAATTTGACGGACAACGCAATCAAGTACAATAACCCGGGCGGCACGGTGACCATTTCACTGAAACAGCGCGGGCCGTCCGCCGAGTTGCGCGTCGCCAACACCGGGCCGGGACTGGCCGTCGCGTTGCAACCGCACGTCTTCGAGCGCTTTTTCCGCGGCGACGCCAGCCACAACCGCGACGTGGAAGGCTGCGGCCTGGGCTTGAGCATCGCCCAATGGATCGTTCACGCCCACGGCGGCGCCATCGAGTTCGTCTCCCAACCGGGCCAGTTGACAACCGTCACAGTCCGCCTCCCGTTGAGAAACCTGACCGATACCGGGGTGGTGAAAACCAATCCGTGAGAAGCCTCCATTGGAACAAAGACATATCTTCATATCAGGATATATTGATTTTAAACTTGCAACGGCCCGTGGACGCGCTTATGATCGTGGCATCATGAACGAGAATCCGAGTCAAAGGGCCAATCGGGTGAGAGCGCTGGCGCGGCTCCTGCGCGAGCGCATCGTCATTCTCGACGGCCCCAAGGGCACGATGATCCAGCAGCGCAACCTGACGGAAGCCGGCTTTCGCGGGGAGCGATTCAAAGATTGGAAGGGGAAGGACCTCAAAGGGCTGAACGATCTGCTCAACGTGACGCGCCCGGACATCATCGAGGAATTTCACCGGCAATACCTGGAAGCCGGCGCGGACATCATCGGGACCAACACGTTCAACTCCCAGGCCGTCTCGCTGGCGGATTACGGGATGGAATCGCTCGCCCGGGAGCTGTCGCGAGCCGGGGCGCAATGCGCGCGGCGCATGGCGGACCAGGTGGAACGAACGCAGCCGGGGCGCGTCTGCTTCGTGGCCGGGTCGATCGGACCGACGACCAAGACATCGTCCTTCTCGACCGACGCGAACAATCCGGCGGCGCGCGGCTGCACGTTCGACGAGCTGGTGGCGGCCTACTCGGACCAGGCGCGCGGGTTGCTGGAGGGCGGAGCGGACATGCTGCTGGTGGAAACCATATTTGACACGCTCAACGCCAAGGCCGCGTTCTTCGCGATTCAAAATGTCCTGGACGAACTCGGGCTGGCGCCTTTCCCCTATTCCGCCGCGCTGGACCCCGGGCAGCCGGCGGCCGATCCCCAACCCGTCCCGATCCTGGCGTCCGTCACGTTCATCCAGGCGGGCGGCAATCGGGGCGTCACGGGCCAGACGGTGGAGGCGTTTTGGAATTCGATTTCGCACGTGCCGCTCTTGAGCGTGGGAATGAACTGCGCGCTGGGGCCAAAGGAGATGCGCCCGCTGATCGGGGAACTCGCGGCCCTGGCCCCCATTTACGTCAGCGCCCATCCCAACGCCGGCCTGCCCAATCCCCTGCTGCCCACCGGATTCCCGGAAACGCCCGAATCGCTCGCGCCGCAATTGGCCGACTGGGCCGCGTCGGGCTGGCTGAACATCGTCGGCGGCTGCTGCGGCACGACGCCGGCCCACATCCGGGCGGTGGCGCAAGCCGCGCGGACGTTCGCCCCGCGCGTGCCGCCCAAAGCCGAGCCTTGCCTGCGCCTCAGCGGCCTGGAAGCGCTGACCGTCCGGCCGGACGCCAATTTCGTCAACATCGGGGAGCGGACCAACGTGACAGGCTCGCCTAAGTTCGCGAAGCTCATCCTGGCCGGTCAATACGAGGAAGCCATCGCCGTCGCCCGGCAGCAGGTGGAAAACGGCGCGCAGATCATCGACGTCAACATGGACGAGGGGATGCTGGACGGCGTCCAGGCCATGACCCATTTCCTGAATCTGGCGGCGTCGGAGCCGGACATCGCGCGCGTGCCCGTGATGATTGACAGTTCGAGATGGCCGGTGATTGAGGCGGGGTTGAAGTGCGTCCAGGGAAAGGGCGTGGTGAATTCGATCAGCCTCAAGGAAGGCGGGGAGAAATTCAAGCGCCTGGCTCGGCTGGCGCGGCGTTACGGCGCCGCCGTGGTGGTGATGGCCTTTGACGAAAAGGGGCAGGCCGACACTTTGGAGCGGCGCCGGCAGATTTGCGGGCGGACTTACCGGATACTGACCGAGGAGTGCGGCTTCCCGCCGGAAGACATCATCTTCGATCCCAACGTGCTGACGGTCGGCACGGGGTTGGAGGAGCACAACAATTACGCCGTCGATTTCATCGAGACCGTCCGCTGGATCAAGCGGAACCTGCCGCGGGCCAAGGTCAGCGGCGGGATCAGCAACATTTCGTTTTCGTTCCGGGGCAACAACGTCGTGCGCGAGGCGCTGCACACGGCGTTCCTGTACCACGCCATCAAGGCGGGGCTGGACATGGGCATCGTCAACGCCGGGCTGCTGGGCATTTACGAGGAAATCCCCAAGGACCTGCTCGAATTGGCCGAGGACGTTCTGCTCAACCGGCGGCCCGACGCCACCGAGCGGCTGGTGAAGTTCGCCGAGAACGTCAAGTCCAAGGATAAGACCGAGGCCGTTGAGGACGCATGGCGCCAGGGCGCAGTCGAGCAACGCCTGGAACACGCCCTGGTCAAGGGCATTGTCGATTTCATCGAAACGGACACCGAGGAGGCCCGCCAAAAATTGGGCCGCCCTCTCTCCGTCATCGAAGGCCCGCTCATGGCCGGCATGAGCGTCGTCGGCGACCTTTTTGGCTCGGGCAAAATGTTTCTGCCGCAAGTCGTCAAAAGCGCGCGCGTCATGAAGAAAGCCGTCGCCTATCTGCTGCCCTTCATGGAGGAGGAAAAGAAGACGACGGGCCAGGGACGGGCGCAGGGGAAAATCCTGATGGCAACCGTCAAGGGCGACGTTCACGACATCGGCAAGAACATCGTCGGAGTGGTCCTGGCCTGCAACAACTACGAGATCATCGACCTGGGCGTGATGACGCCGTGCGAGAAGATTCTGGAAACCGCCCGCGAGCAGAAGGTGGACATGATCGGGCTGAGCGGCCTGATCACGCCGTCGCTTGAGGAAATGGCGCATGTGGCGCGGGAGTTGCAGCGGGAGGGGTTTGCCCTGCCCTTGCTCATCGGCGGCGCGACCACGAGCAAGGCGCACACGTCAGTGAAAATTGCGCCGCATTACCACGGAGCGGTCGTCCACGTCCTGGACGCCTCGCGGGCCGTCGGCGTGGCGGGGAATTTGATCAACCCGCAGTCGCAGGCGGCGTTCGCTCAGAAGAACCGCGGCGAACAGGAGAAGCTGCGCCAGCAACACGCCGGCCCGCGCGCCAAACTCCTTTCCCTTGACGAAGCGCGCCGGCGCCGTCCGAAGCAGGATTGGACCCCGGCCGACATCGCCACGCCTGAATGGACCGGCACGCGCGCGCTGGACACGCAGGACGGGACGCTCTCGCTGGGCGAGCTGGTCCCGTTCATCGATTGGTCCCCCTTCTTCCACACCTGGGAATTGCGGGGCCGTTACCCGTCGATTCTGAAACACGAAAAGTACGGCGAAGAGGCGCGCAAGCTCTTCGCCGACGCCCAGGCGCTGCTGGGCCGGATTGTCAATGAGAAATTGTTGAGGGCGCGCGGCGTTCATGGATTTTTCCCGGCCATTTCGGACGGCGACGACGTCACGCTCTTCACCGGCCCCGAGCGGCGCGAGGTCCTGGCCTCGTTCCATTTCCTGCGCCAGCAGATGGAAAAGCCCGACGGCCAGCCCAATTTGTGCCTGGCGGATTTTATCGCGCCGGCCGGCGATTTCATCGGCGCCTTCGCGGTGACGACGGGCCTGGGAGCGGAGAAGCTGGCGCAGGCGTTCAAGGCGGACCACGACGATTACAGCGCGATCATGGCGGAGGCGCTGGCGGACCGCCTGGCGGAAGCGTTCGCCGAATTCCTGCACAAGCGCGTCCGGGCGCAATGGGGTTACGGCAAGAGCGAGAATCTTTCAACGGAGCAATTGATCGAGGAGCAATATCGCGGCATCCGCCCGGCGGCGGGCTATCCGGCCTGCCCGGACCACACGGAGAAATGGACGCTGTGGAAGCTGCTGGATGTCGAGAACAAAGCCGGCATCCGGCTGACGGAAAGCGCCGCGATGTGGCCGGCCAGCAGCGTCAGCGGCCTCTATTTTGCGGGCGCGCGCTCGAAGTATTTCGGCGTGGGGAAAATCGAGCGGGACCAGGTGGAGGATTACGCCCGGCGCAAGGCCATCGACGTTCCCACCATCGAGAAATGGCTCGCCCCCAATCTCAATTACGAGCGATCATCAGCTTGAATGTCAGATGACATTGACGCCGCCGGCTTTCCAGCGCACACTCGCCGCGTTAAATGTCATGCACCCGCTGGAAACTTATCTTTCAGAAATCGCCACGTTGAGCGGCGCGACGAAGGAAACTTCCGGCTACCCGGCGCTGGCTAATCTCCTCAATGCCATCGGCCACACGCTCAAGCCCCAGGTCAAGTGCGTCATCCATCCCAGGAACAGCGGCGCGGGCATTCCCGACGGCGGGTTGTTTTTGCCCGACCAGTTGAAAAACCGGAGCGAGGAAGAATCTTTCAATGACCAGAAACCCGCGCGCGGTGTCATTGAAGTCAAATCCGCCCGCGATGAAATTGCCGGCATCGCCGAAACACCACAGGTAAAAGAATACCTCGAACACTACGGTCTGGTCTTGCTGACAAACTACCGGAGTTTTCTGCTCCTGAGACGCGGCAACAACGGCATACCCATCCGGCTCGAATCTTTCCAACTTGCGCCCGACGAGAAATCTTTCTGGCTCGCCACCGCGCATCCGCGCAAAGCCGCGGACGAACTCGGCGAACGCTTTCTTGAATACCTCAAGCGCGTGATGCTCCACGCCGCGCCGCTGAACAATCCAAAAGACGTTGCCTTTTTCCTCGCGTCGTATGCGCGCGACGCCCGCTCGCGCGTGGAAACCGCTGGCGACCTGCCCGCGCTCAACGCCGTGCGCGGCGCGTTGGAGGAGGCGCTGGGCATGAAGTTCACGGCGGGCAAGGGCGAACACTTCTTCCGTTCCACTCTTGTCCAAACGCTTTTCTACGGCGTGTTCTCGGCCTGGGTTCTCTGGCACAAGGAAAAACCGCGGCGCCAAGACGCTTTCGACTGGAAATCCGCCGCGTGGACGCTCCATGTGCCGATCATCTCCGCGCTCTTTCACCAAGTCGCCGACCCGCAAAAACTCCGGCCGCTTGGCTTGGATGAAATACTCGACTGGACCGCCGCAGCGCTCAACCGCGTCGTCCGCGAGGAATTCTTCGCCCGCTTTGTCGAAGATCACGCCGTCCAGTATTTTTACGAACCGTTCCTTGAGGAATTTGACCCCGATCTCCGCAAGGAACTCGGCGTCTGGTACACGCCGCCGGAGATCGTGCAATATCAGGTCGCCCGCGTGGATGCCGCGTTGCGCGAGGAACTGGACATTCCCGACGGCCTCGCCGATCCGCGCGTGTTCGTGCTCGACCCCTGCTGCGGCACCGGCGCGTATCTCGTCGAGGTGCTGCGGAAAATTGAAAAGACGTTGAAGGAAAACAAAGGCGAAGATGCGTTGGCGGCTGCCGAATTGAAAGAAGCCGCAATGAAGCGCGTCTTCGGGTTTGAAATCATGCCTGCGCCGTTCGTCGTGGCGCATTTGCAAATGGGCTTGCTTCTGCAAAACCTCGCCGTGCCGCTGGACGATGCCAAAGGAGAACGCGCCGGAATTTTTCTGACCAATTCACTGACAGGCTGGGATGAGAACACGGCAAACCCGTATCTCGCCAACTGGCCGGAGCTGGAAGCCGAGCGCAAAGGCGCTGGAATGATAAAACAGGAAAAGCCTATTCTCGTCATCCTTGGCAATCCGCCTTACAACGCATACGCGGGCATCAGCCCGCGGGAGGAACAAGGTTTGGTGGAAATCTACAAGGGCGTCTATTGGACTCGAAAGAGAAACAAGAAGGGTGAAGACTTATTTGACGACGAAGGCCAGCCGGTGATGGAACGCCACTACAAATTGTCCGATCCCGTCAGCAAGGGCGGATGGGGAATCAAGAAGTTTAACCTTGATGAACTTTATGTGCGCTTCTTTCGATTGGCGGAGCGACGCATCGCGGAAAAAACCGGCAAAGGCATCGTCAGTTTCATCTCGAATTTCTCCTGCTTGGGAGACCCGTCGTTTGTCGTCATGCGCCGGCGGTTCCTGCAGGAGTTCGACACCCTTTGGTTCGACTGCTTGAACGGCGACAGCCGCGAGACGGGCAAACTCACGCCCGAAGGCGGACCCGATCCGTCCGTGTTTTCCACCGAATACAACCACGAAGGAATCCGCGTCGGCACGGCGATTGCCATGATGGTGCGGCGTCCGGCCCGCTCCAGAAAGCCGCGCGTCTTCTTTCGCGAGTTCTGGGGCGCAGGCAAGCGCGCGGAGATTCTCGCAAGCTTGAAGACAAAACAATTCTCCAGGCAGTATGCGAAGGTCGCGCCTGCCGGAGAAAATCGCTTTTCGTTCCGCCCTTCAGACGTTGCCGGACATTACTACAAATGGCCGGCTCTCACCGATCTTTGCGCCGCGGCCCCCAGCAACGGGCTGATGGAAAAGCGCGGCGGCGCGCTCATGGACATTGACGTGCGCGCTTTGCAAACGCGGATGCGGGATTATTACGACCCGACTGTTTCCTGGGAGCAGTTGATGGCATTGAAAACAGGACTGACGGAAAATGCCGCCGGATTTGACGCCAAGAAGGTTCGTCTTGGAGTTCAGGCAAAAGAAGAATTTGAACCGGAACATCTGCGCCCGTATGCGCTCCGGGCGTTCGATTCTCGTTGGTGTTATTTCAGCAATGTCAGCCCGTTATGGAATCGATGCCGTCCGACGCTTTGGCAGCAATGTTGGAAAGGTAATAAGTTCTTGATGAGCCGTCCTGCTGGTGTGGCGAACCCCGAAGGCTTTCCGCTGTTTTACACGCCGCTGCTTGGCGACAATGATTTTCTTCGCGGCCATGCTTACTATTTTCCTTTGCGTCTGCGCTCGGCAGCGAAGGAAAAACCAGAAGAGAGAGACGATGGCAACGGCCACTTCGGCAGCATTTTGCAAGAGGCAGCCCCAGCCTATGAAGTGAGCGATGACAAAACCACCGCCAATCTTTCTCCCGCCGCCCGCGCCTATCTCGCCAAACTTGGCATTAAGAATCCTGACGCGGACGAGGACACGGCGACATTGATTTGGATGCACGCGCTCGCCATCGGCTACGCCCCTGCTTATCTCGCCGAACATGCTGATGGTATTCGAGAGAATTGGCCGCGAGTTCCACTGCCAAAAACACGCCTGGCTTTGCTCGCCTCCGCCAAGTTGGGCGGACAAGTTGCCACATTGCTCGACACCGAGACACCGGTTCAAGGCGTGACGGCTGGAAAGATTCGACCGGAGCTGATTGAGATCGCTGTTGTGAAGCCGTTGACAGAAGAGACGTTGAATCTGTCCCTCACCGCCGGCTGGGGTCACGGGGGCAAAGGCGGCGTGACGATGCCCGGCAAGGGCAAATTGGAAACGCGCGCCTATGCCCCCGGCGAAACAGCCGCCGCCCTGGGTCAATCCACTCATGACATTTATCTCAACAACTCCGCTTGCTGGCAGAATGTGCCGGAGAAAGTTTGGGTTTACACCATCGGCGGTTATCAGGTCATCAAGAAGTGGTTGAGCTACCGGGAATTTGAATTGCTCGGTCGCCCGCTCACGCCCGACGAGGCGCGCGAAGTCACGCACATGGCCCGCCGCATCGCCGCGCTCATTCTTCGCCAACCCGAATTGGACGCCAACTATCTGCGCGTGAAAGAGCAGACGTTCGCATGGAAACCCTGAACACCGTGCAACCCGAACTCTTTGCCGCGTCATCGGCGCGCGGCCCTTTTCACGTTCCGCCCGGCGATTGGGCGCGACGGGGCCTGGTGGATGCGGCGTTCGTGGCGCGCTCCGTCACCGCATTGCGCGGTGCGCCGGGTGCGGAGCGGCAGATGAGCGAGGCGATGGCGGAGAAATTGGAGAGCATCCGCGCGATTGATCGGGTCTATGGCACTGAACCGAACGAATGGGCCACCGCAACGCGCGAGCGATTATGGCTGGAACATTACACGGCGGAAGCGCTCTTATGAGAGTTGAAATCGGCGAAGGGGAAATCTTTCCCCGCGGATCACGCAGAACACGCGGAAAGATGAGAAGAAGCGCCAGACTCCCCTTTCTGCGTCATTCTGCGTGTTCCGGCCCGCGCGCGAGCGTCTTTCCAGTAATTTGTTCACTCCACGCGCAAGCGTCTGCCCAATAATTTGTTCACTTGTGCAAAAAACTCTTGCAATCCCTCTTTGTTGTGTTACATTTCGGATGCAGGATTGTTCTTTGAAAGGCTGTTGGCGCG
>PLGF01000184.1:0-126 GCA_003138485.1 Verrucomicrobiales bacterium
CCCGTGTCAAAGCCGAAGAGGAAGAACGCCTTGCCGCCGAGCGCGCCAAGGCGGAAGAAGACGCCCGTCAAGCCCGCCTCAAAGCCGAAGCCGAGGAAAAAGCCCGTCAGGAAGCCGAACTCAAGC
>PLGF01000184.1:267-1186 GCA_003138485.1 Verrucomicrobiales bacterium
AAAGCGCCTCGCCGCCGAGCGCGTCAAGGCGGAAGAAGATGCCCGCCAAGCCCGACTCAAAGCTGCGGCAGAGGAGAAGGCGCGTCAGGAAGCCGAACTCAAGCGGCAGGCCGAGGAACAAGCGGCCATCGCCAAGTCGGCGGAGGAAGCGCGCGTCAAAGCCGAAGAGGAGAAACGTCTTGCGGCAGAACGCGCCAAGGCGGAAGAAGCAGCCCGCCAGGCGCAGGTTCAAGCGGAAGAAAAAGCGCGCCAGGAAGCCGAGGCCAAGCGCCTGGCCGAAGAACAAGCCAAGGCAGCCAAAGCCGCGGAGGAAGCCCGNNCAAGCCAAAGCGGCCAAAGCCGCAGAGGAGGCTCGCGCCAAGGCGGAAGAGGAAAAACGTATCGCCGCCGAGCGCGCCAAGGCGGAGGAAGAAGCCCGGCAGGCCCGGCTCAAAGCGGCGGAGGAGGAGAAAGCCCGTCAGGAAGCCGAAGCCAGGCGGCAGGCCGAAGAACAAGCCAAAGCGGCCAAAGCCGCGGAGGAAGCCCGCGCCAAGGCGGAAGAGGAAAAACGTATCGCCGCCGAGCGCGCCAAGGCGGAGGAAGAAGCCCGTCAGGCCCGCCTCAAAGCAGCGGAGGAGGAGAAAGCCCGTCAGGAAGCCGAAGCCAGGCGGCAGGCCGATGAACAAGCCAAAGCGGCCAAAGCCGCGGAGGAAGCCCGCGCCAAAGCGGAAGAGGAAAAACGTATCGCCGCCGAGCGCGCCAAGGCGGAGGAAGAAGCCCGGCAGGCCCGCCTCAAGGCGGCAGAGGAGGAAAAAGCCCGTCAAGAAGCCGAAGCCAGGCGGCAGGCCGAAGAACAAGCCAAGGCAGCCAAAGCTGCGGAGGAAGCCCGCGCCAAAGCCGAAGAGGAGAAGCGTCTCGCCGCCGAGCGCGCCAAGGCGGA
>PLGF01000184.1:1229-14154 GCA_003138485.1 Verrucomicrobiales bacterium
CAGGAAGCCGAAGCCAGGCGGCAAGCCGAGGAACAAGCCAAAGCGGCCAAAGCCGCAGAGGAAGCCCGCGCCAAGGCGGAAGAGGAAAAACGTATCGCCGCCGAGCGCGTCAAGGCGGAAGAAGAAGCCCGTCAGGCCCGTCTCAAAGCGGCGGCGGAGGAAAAAGCCCGTCAGGAAGCCGAACTCAAGCATCAGGCTGAGGAGCAGGCCAAAGAGGCAAAAGCCCAAGAAGAAAAGCGCCTTGCCACAGAGAGCGCCAAGCCGCCGGCGACGGCCCCGCCGTCGCAAGTCGCTCCCGCGCCCAGGAAAGCTCCATTCGCCATTTCCGCAAAAGCGCGGAGCAAAGTCACCAATATAGACGTGGTCAACCGGAATATCGATCGAACCGAGATGACCGTGGCGGTCGAGTATCAATACAACAAGGAAGATGCGATGCCGAAACTGGGCGTCGATCTGGCGAGCACGGACGAACCGCTGGCCGCCGATTGTTTCACTTGCGTTCCCGTCGATATTGGCAAAGGAAGCCGCAATTTCGTCATGCTCCCGGTCAAACTCAACGCCGCCGCGGCGCAGAACTTCAAGCAATCCACGCTGCCGACCGACAAAGTCTGGATTTACCTCCTGGACGACTCCGGCCAGAAATCCTACATATTCCAGGGAACCATGCTGTTGAACTGGCACGTGCCCGGCGCCGCGCCCGCTCCCGCCGCCAGCCCCGGCAACACGCTGGAGATCGACAATTTCAAACAGAACGACTACTTCAGCGGCTATATCATTGTCAAATATAACCTTGCCATTCCCTCCGGCAAACTCCGCCTCCGCATCCAGGACTCCTCCGACCCGGCCGTCGCCGGCTACTTTGCTTCCGACGACATCCCGGTAAAAGAGGGGCCCGGCCAGCAATTGGTCAAGATTGGCGTCCCCAAAGAATCGAAGTCGCCGGACGTGTTTAGCGCCGACACCATCGTGGTCCAATTGCTCAGCGACAAAAACGCGGTCCTGGCGACATTCAAGAGGCAAACGCCCATGAGCTGGGCGAAGCCGAAATGACATCGGCGCCTACGAATGCGCCCGAATCAAAGTCTTGACCGCGCGATTGCCGGCCGCCATTGAGCGGAAGAGGGCTGGCAAGTGGTCCAGCGGCGCTTCGCCATCGATGAAATTGCCAACGCGGATGACGCCGCTTTCGATCAGTTCAAACGCCCTGCGAATGGCGCGCGGAGTGTGATGAAAACTGGACAAAAGGGTCAGGTTGGAATAGTGCAGCAGGTTGGTGTTCAGCTCAACTGTCGTGTCAGCCGGGCAGCCGCCGAAGAGATTGATCTTCCCGCCTTTGCGCGCCAGGCGGGTCGCCGCCTGCCAGGCTTCGGGTTTGCCGACGGCTTCAATGACGATGTCGAAAACAGTCTGGTTTGCAGACTTGATGGTTGCCGCCAAATCGTGTCCGGTGCCAATGTCAATGATATGATCGGCGCCCAGCGTCCGGGCGGCGGCCAGCCGCGCCCCGCGGCCCGCCAGCGTCGTGTGGCATTGGCCATGCCGGGCCAGCGCCGCAAACATCAGCCCGATCGGGCCGCAGCCCAGGATGAGCACATGTTGGCCGGGGAGCGGGTTGATTTCCCGCCAGCCCTGCACGACACATGCCAGCGGCTCGGTCAAAGCGGCATCGGCAAAGCCGGTTTTGGGCTGCATCCGCAGCAGGTTCTTTTGCGCCAGCCGCGCCGGGATGACGATTGACTCGGCGTAGGCCCCGTTCAGGAACATCAGATCGTCGCAGAGATTCTCCTGGCTGTTCTTGCAGTAAAAGCAGTCGCCGCACGGCGCGGAATTGGCCGCCACCACGCGGTCCCCCGTCTGCCAGTCTTTGACGCCGGCGCCCACCTCGCAAATCGTGCCGGCGAACTCGTGTCCGAAGAGTGCGGGCGGCACGATCATCCGGGCATGGTAACCGCGTTTGAAGACCTTCAAGTCCGTGCCGCAGGTCAGCGCGGCGCCAATGGCGACCCGGACTTCGCCGCGCCGCAACGCCGCCGGCTCAACGTCTTCGACCCGGATGTTCTCGCGCCCATAAAGAACGGCTGCTTTCATAAAGGCAGAGAGTAGAAGCCCGCCGCCGCATCAAGCCAGTAATTTCTGGACAATTTCACCTGCCATCTATTGCGGACTCGTCAAGTTGGAATTGCTTCGTTGACCCTGTTGAGGCCGCCGCAAAGCGCCCGTTCCGGGTTGCTTTCCCGCGGATGCGAGGGTAGTTTGCCGGGACAACCGAAGTTCACGCGATGCGTGGGCGGAGTTTCTTGATATGTGCAAAGAATGCGGATGCGGTCTGGACAGCGGCGGAGCGCAAATCGGCGGCGAGGCGCGCGAACCGGAACATCATCACCCTCACACGCCCGGCGATCACGGGCATGATCACGGGCATGGCGGGCAGACGATCAGCGTCAACCGTTCGTTGCTGGAAAAGAACGACCGGCTGGCAGAGCGGAATCGGGGGTTTTTCCACGCCAAGAAATTGCTGACGCTCAACGTGGTTTCGGCGCCCGGTTCGGGCAAGACCTCGTTCCTGCGCGAAACAGGGGCCTTGCTGGCGGGGCGACTGCGGGCGGGGGTCATCGTGGGCGATCTGGCCACCGACAATGACGCCGCGCGCCTGCGCACGGCGGGGATTCCCGTCATCCAAATCACCACGGGCACGATTTGTCATCTGGACGCGGAAATGGTTTCCAAAGCGGCGAGCCGGCTGGACCTCGATCAGCTCGACGTGCTGTTCATCGAGAACGTCGGCAATCTGGTTTGTCCGGCCGATTATGATCTGGGAGAGGATTTGCGCGTGGTGCTGTTCTCCGTGACCGAAGGCGAAGACAAGCCGCTGAAGTACCCGCCGATGTTTCACTCGGCTGGCGTGGTGGTGGTGACCAAGAACGATCTGGCGGCGGCGGCGGACTTCAACCGGGAACAAGCGATTGCCAATCTCAAACGGGTGAGCCATCACGCCACCATCTTCGAGGTGTCAGCCAAAACCGGGGCCGGGATGAAGGAGTGGCTGGCCTTCTTGGAGCAGCGGTCGGCGGCGTTGCGCGGCAAGTAATCTCGCGCGCTAAATTGGATGAGCCGGAAGGGCCGCGCACCGCGGAGTGGCGGTCAATCCTATGAAAAAGAGAAAGGATATTCCGCAAATCTTCCGGCAACTGCGCGTGCCGGCCAGTTCGAAACTCGACGAACGCGTTCACGGTGAAATTGCCAACGCAGTGACGCCGGCAGCCACAGCGCCCGCCGGCTCACAACGCTCCCTCAGACAAATGTTCGCTCTGTTTCTGAAAAAACAAGCCACCCGTTACACGCTCGCCACCACAGTGGGAATCGCAGTGTTGGCGGTGCTGGCTTTTATTCATTCGACATCTTCGGCCTGGGCCATGGAACAGGCAATCGAAGCCATCAAAAAATATAAAGCCCTTCAGATTACCGGTTCCGTCGCCAGAGGCGGCAAAACCGTCCCGCTCGACGTTTGGGCGCGGGCTGACGTGACCGGCAACCTGGTCGAAGCCGGTCTGGCGAAATGGGGAGATTTTACGGTTTGGACCAGGGACAACAAGACCTACACCTATGACCAGACGCACCACGCGGTGTTCGTCGAGTTGGGTATCACTTTTGGTTTGAACCCGTGGCCCGGGCCGAAGCTACTGACCGTGCTGACCACAATGAAGGATTATAGGACGTTTGAAGGCGATGATCCGGCCACAGGACAGAAACGGGTCATCGTCACCTGCGGCATCGAAAGGACCGGTCGCTCCAAGCTCGGCCCGCTTGCGTTGGTTCCAAGTTGGTTTCGTTATCAGGATGGCATGGTGCGGAAAGTCTGGATGGTCGTGCAATTCCGCGAAACCGATCAGGGAACCTCCTGCGTGGTCTATGGCGATCATGGATACGCGCTGAACGTGAAGGAGCGACGACCCATCGGTCAGTTTGGGGTTAGTTAATAATTCTTCATCGCCGCCGGCGTTGCCGTTCTTCCAAAACCGGGTTGGGAACACGCTCGCCGGGCTTGACGCTTTTTTGCGCGTGCCAGACTTCGGCCATCGGATTCATCCGGGCGCAGGTTCCCAGGCGCTTGAACTCCTGGCAATTGCCGGTGATTTGCAGGCGGTGCGCTTTGACGGAAAAACCCAGCTTGCGGCACAACTCCCCCTCCAGCTTCTTGATCCGCTCGCTGTCAAATTCCACAATCGCGCCGCATTCCTGGCAGATGATGTGGCTGTGGTTGGGGTGGTCGGCGTAATTCGGATCGTAAAATTTGCGGTCGCCGCCAAAATCCATCTCTCGCACCAGCCCGCTGGCCGTCAGCAGCGGCAGTGTCCGGTACACCGTCGCCCGCGAGACCGATTTGTCGCGCTTCCGCGCCCAGCGCAGCAGTTGCTCCGCCGAGAAGTGCTCCTCGGTCCCAAAGACCTCCTCGATGATCGCCCGGCGCTGGCCCGTCACCCGCAATTTGCGGCGCTGAAGAAACTTGGCGAAGTTCTTCTTGGCGGTGGATCGGTCCAGGGGCATGGGCGCAGTCACTCCCACTCGATGGTCGCCGGCGGTTTGCTGGAAATGTCGAAGCAGACGCGGTTGACGCCCTTGACTTCGTTGATGATGCGGTTGGAGAGTTTCTCCAGCAGTTCGTAGGGGAGCTTCACCCAATCGGCCGTCATGCCGTCCTGCGATTCGACCGCGCGGATGGCGATGGTGAAGTCGTAGGTCCTCTCGTCGCCCATCACGCCGACGCTGCGCACGGGCAGGAGGACCGCGAAGCTTTGCCAGATGCGGTAGTACCAGCCGCTGGCTTTCATTTCCTCCACCACGATGCTGTCGGCGGCGCGGAGCATCTCGCAACGTCTGAAGGTCACTTCCCCCACCATGCGCACCGCCAGGCCGGGGCCGGGGAAGGGCTGGCGCATGACGATTTCGTGCGGCAGCCCCAATTCCATCCCCAATTGCCGCACCTCGTCCTTGAAGAGGCATTTCAACGGCTCGATCAATTTGAACTTCATCTTGCGCGGCAGCCCGCCGACGTTGTGATGGCTCTTGATCAACGCGGCCGGATTGCCCGCGATGGGCACCGATTCGATCACGTCGGGATAGAGCGTGCCCTGGCCCAGAAAGCGCGCCGCGCCGGCCCGCTTGGTCGCCGCCTGAAAAACTTCGATGAAAGTCTTGCCGATGATCTTCCGTTTGCGTTCGGGGTCGGTCACGCCCTTGAGGCGGCGCAGGAACAGCTTGGAGGCGTCCTCGTATTGGAGCTTGATTTTGAAGTTGCGCCCGAACACCTCGCGCACGACGCGCGCCTCGCCGCCGCGCAGCAAACCATTATTGACAAAAATGCAGGTCAGCCGGTCTCCGATGGCCTTGTGGATGAGCGCCGCCGCCACGCTGGAGTCCACCCCGCCGCTCAACCCCAGCAGCACGCGCTCCCGCCCCACCTCCGCCCGGATTTCCTCGACCGCCTCGTCAATGTAACGCCCCATCGTCCAGTCCTTCCCGCACCCGCACACCCCATGAACAAAATTGGAGATGATCTCCCGGCCGTTGGGCGTGTGCGCCACCTCCGGATGGAACTGCAACCCGAAAAACTTCCGCTCCCGGTCCTCGATCGCCGCGAACTCCGAATTGTCCGACGTTGCCACGGCCTTGAACCCCGCCGGCGGGGCGGTCAGCTTGTCCCCGTGCGAATTCCACACTTGGAGCGAATCGGGCAGGTTGGCGAAGAGCGCGGAAAACGGATCGGTCACCAGCAGGGTCCCCTTGCCGTACTCCCGCTTCTGCCCCCGCTCCACCTTGCCGTCCAGGAAATGCGCCATGATCTGCGCGCCGTAGCAAATCCCCAGGATCGGAATGCCCAGCTCGAAGATGCCGCGATCCGGCAGGGGCGCTTGGGGCGCATAGACACTGGCCGGGCCGCCGGAAAGGATCAGGCCCTTGGGATTGAGGGCCGCGATTTCCTCCGCCCTCATGTCAAAGCGCACAATGGTTGAATAGACCCGGCATTCGCGCACACGCCGGGCGATGACCTGCGTGTATTGCGCTCCAAAATCCAAAATGAGAATCTGCTCTTTCATCGGCAAAACTGGCCACTCTTTTTGCCCGGACGCAAGCTCAAAGTCAATTTCATCAGAAAAAGATTGTTTCCCCCGCCTTCTTTTCACACGCTGATGCCCATGCCAAAGCCAGTTCTGGGCCGGGGTTTGGGCCACCTCCTGGGCCGCAAGCCCAAGGACGCCGCGCCGACGACGCCGACCGAGGCGCCGGTGGGCGCGGGCGTTGACTCTCTGCTCCGGGGTCATTGCCCCCCGCCCTCCGAAGCCGCGCCCAAGGGGAACTTCCCGCGCTGGTATCTCTTTGCCGGCGACGTGTTGCTGGTCGCCCTGGCGCTGATCACCATTTACAGAAGCCCGCGCCCCGTTTCGTGGAAAACAGAACTCTTCTGCGGCGCGACCGTCGCGCTGGCCGCGGTCCTGGCCGCCATCGCCGTCCTTGCCCGCAAGGGTCAAGGCCCCGGCTCCCGCTCCTGAATCAAGTACGGAGGACTCTGGTCACGGCAGAACCACTTCGTAAAACCGGGCTTTATACTTCGTGGCATTGGTGTCCTGGAAGGGCACGGGCGCTCCGTTAAATGAACCGGTGGTCAGCACCATCCAGTTTGAAATGGGCAGCGCCAGATTGGTGGTGGCGTACACGCTGTAATCGGCGCCCGGCGAGCCGCTGAAAGTGAGGCTGAACCAGCCGTCGGCCAGGTGGCTGAAACCGGTGATCTTGGGCGCGGGGAGCGCCGTCGAAATCACGGCGAGTGTGCCGTTGGTCGGAAGCCAGTTCCAGGCAAGCCCGGCGCCCAGCGCGGGCAGGTTTGTAGCCGAGAAGCTGCCGGCATAAGTCGCGGCATTGAACAACTGGAAGGAGTTCCCAGCCGCCAGTGTCCCGCCGAGGTTGGTAACCGTGAGCGTGCCGCCGCAGGTGAGCATGGTGATGCCCGACACGGAATCGTTCGTGGCTGCGGCTTGGTTGAGTCTCATCATTGTGGCGCTGCCGGGATTCAAGGTCAGCGCGTTGGAAATTGTCAACATGCCGGGGCCGGAGAGGTCGCCCGCGTTGAGCGTGCCGCCGCTATTGACCATCACCGGCCCTGCGATCACACCGGCGCCGTCGAGTGTTCCGCCGCTCTGCACGGCAACAGCGCCGCTCGCAATGGCGCCGTCCACCTGCAACGTGCCGCTGCTCACGGTGGTCGCGCCGGTGTAGGTGTTCGCGCCGCTCAATGTCAGCGTGCCGGAGCCGACTTTGGTCAAGTTTATGGTGGAAGACGCGTCGGTGGGGCCATTCCAGTTGTCCTGGATTAAGCCCGCAAAGGTGGTCGAGGCGTCCAGCGCGCCCACGGACACTGTAATGTTGTCTGCGGTATTGGGTTGACCGAAAATGACAGCCCCCACGCCGCCGGTGAGTTCGCCAATGTTATAGGTGCGCGTGATGCTCGATTCGTTGTCGTAGAGGCCGAGAAAACATCCTGGCGAGCCGCCGATCATGTTGACTTGCATCGCGGTGCCGCCCGTGTTGGCCGACCGCGCCCACCACCCGGTGTCCCCCGCGGCGAGGGTCAGTGTTCCCGAGAACCCAGACCAATCCCCGCTCCAAAAGGACTGATTACCAGGGCTGCCCCAAACGTTGAACGCGCCGCTGCCGCTGACCGCGTTGGCAAAGGCCGGCTGATTGTAACCATCGGTGCCAAACGAATTGGTTCCATCGGCGCCGATCTGGATCGGTCCCGAGCCGAGCGAGGCAAAGTCGGACGTGGAGATCGTGCCATTGTCTATCGTGGTGCCGCCGCTGTAAGTGTTGGCGCCCGTGAGCGTGAGAGTGCCAGGGCCGAGCTTGGCCAGACCATTGGTGCCGGCAATGTTCACCGTGATGGTCGCCGACTGATTGCTCACCGTGATGGCGGGAGTATTGGTGGCGTCCATCGTCAGCGTGTCGGCCGCGCCTGGATTGACATTCCAGGAATAGTTATTCCCCACATCGCCAAAAATCAACTGGCCGACCGTGATTGGGACATTCAATGTCACACTTACATCATCAGACAAAGTCAACTGGCTGAAATCCGCCGTCACTCCGCTGCCCTGCCCGACTAGGCCGTGCTGCCAATTGTCCGACTCAAGCCAGTTGCCGCCGTTCGTATCAGTCCAAATTGCCTCCGACACCGTCGTGTAAGTTCCGGCCACCACCGCGCTGTCCAATCCGCCACTGACCTGTGCGTACGCGCTGATCGTCAGCGTCGTGTTTTCCGGCACATAGACCGCGACAGGCGCGGCGCCCTGCAAAGAAGTGGCGGACGGCGTGGAGCCATTGGTCGTATAGTAGATGATCGCTCCCGGCGTGAGGGAACTGATGGTCACCGTTTGCGCCCCTAAACATGTGCCTGGAGACGGACTGAAGATCGGCGTGCCAGTGGCGTTGGTTACTGAGATCGAGCCATTTACCGTCAACTGGGAGAGATCCCAGCTCAAGCCGGGCGTCAGCGCCGGCAGGACGAAACTGGTAAAGCCCCCGCCATAGGCGCCGCCACCGAGTTTGAAAAGGGTGAATGTTTCGCCCTTCGCCAGCGAGGCGCCCAAATCCGTCACTGTCAGGGTGCCTCCGTAGATGAAACCGGCCATTTGCGAAAGCGAATCACTCGTCCGCGTGATGCTGTTGATTCGCAAACTGACATTGCCCGCCAGCGTCAAACCGCCGGAGAGGGAAAGGGTGCCGAGGGAGGAGGCGGTGCCCGCCGCCAGTGTGCCGCCGGGTTGAACCCACACCGGGGCGGCAATGGTGCCGGTGCCGTTGAGGGTGCCCGCGGCGACCATCCACTGCGCTGTGGAGGTGTTGGTGGCGAGGATTGTCAGCGTGCCGCCGCCGCTCTCGATCAACCCTTGATCTGTGAAGGACGAAGAACCCGCGAGCACGGTCGAAACCATCAACGTGTCGCCCGCGCCAACGTTGAATACCGTCCCTCCCACCTGGGTTAACCCCGCATTGCCGCCCGAGATGAAGGAGGAAGTGCCGTTGCCTGGCGTGGAAACTCCGTAGTCGAATTCCCAATTCCCATAGGAGGCATTCTCAATGGTCGCACTCAAGGTCCCGCCGTTCAACACCAGGGGTTCCAAGTGGCAGGCGGCGCCGTTGGTGGAGATGATCAAACCACCAGCGTTGATGGTGATGGCGCTGTAGGACGAGGGTAAGTAGCCGACAAGCGAATTGTCGCCTCCCACGCTGATCGTGCCGCCGCCGTTGACCGCGACATCGCCGCCCATGGCGCCGATTTCGCTGTTGGCGGCGTTGGCAAAAACCGTCCCGCTATTGACCGTCGTTCCGCCGGAATAGCTATTGGCGGCGGTAAGCGTCAGTGTGCCGTCGCCGGTCTTTATTAAGCCCTGGCTCAGGATATTGTAAGTATCCTGGAGAGCGGTCGAAACCGTCAGTGTATCGTTTGCGCCAATGTCGAACACCGATCCCCCCCCCTGGGTCAGCGTGGCATTGCCGCCCAAGATGAAGGAGGAACTGCCGTCGCCGGGCGTTGAGACTCCGTAGTCGAAATTCCAATTCCCATAGACGTCATTCTCAATGGTCGCGTTCAATATCCCGCCGTCTAAAACCATGGGTTGCAGGTGGCAAGTGGCGCCGTTGGTGGAGATGATCAAACCACCAGCGTTGATGGTGATGACGCTGGATGGCGCGTGTGAGCCGCCGACAAACGAATTGTCGTTTCCCACGCTGATCGTGCCGCCATTGTTGACCGTGACATCGCCGCCGCCGATGGCGCCGGTTGGGGTGTTGCCGGCCCAGGCACAGAGCGTCCCGGCATTGACGGTCGTTCCGCCGGTGTAGGGGTTCTCGGCCGTGAGCGTCAGCGCGGACGTCCCCCACTTGGTCAAACTGCCCGAACCTGCCAACAGGGCGGATATGACCGTGTCGGTATTATTCGTGATGCCAGTATTGGCCGAGAGTGTAATCGTGCCGCCGGAAAGGGTGTAAGCGGTTCCGCTGTTGCCCGCGCCCTGCGGCCCCTCTCCGAAGGTCATGTTGCCAATAGTAATCCCATCCGCGCCAATTGTCTGGCTGGAAGCCGTGCCGCCGAAAATGGCGGAGTCTCCGTCATTCCACCCGATGAGAGCCTCCACCGACGAACCGTTGTCCCAGTAGCCATCCCCAAGCCAATTCTGGACATTGGTGGTGACATTGAGGCTCGCGCCAGTGGGCGCGGGTTGCGTGGCGCCATCCCACCACCACGTACTTGGGGGAGCGGCCTTGAGGTTGACAGGAAACCACACGCAAAGCGCGATGGCCGCCATGATTCGAGGGAGAACAGATGACATTCTCATGTTTGACAGATCGTTTAGCTTTTGATTGATAACCAATTCAGTTGACCCTCCGCAATTCCCGCCACTCTTGTGCGACAGCCCGACGCTCTCAGAGAGAGCATAATTTGTCAAGCTTATTCAATGTGGCGTCGGCTCAAGCGCTGGCGCTGGTGTAGCGGCGGATGGAGCGCCGCCAAAAAACTTCCGACACGAAAAAACAAACTCCCGCCATCCCGAACAATAACAGCACCGGCCCCGGCGATGTCAGACGGTTGAGCAAGAGCTTGGCGGGCACGTTGGCCACCAGCAGCATCGGCATGGCGAAGGTGAAGAAGGCCCGGAAAAATCCCTGGAACGCCGCGTCCGGCAGCCGCGCGATGTTGAAGAGGCTGTAGTAGCCCCACACGATCCCCTGCGCCCGCACGGTCCAAAACGCCACGCTCGCCAGCAGGAACATCAGCGAATAGTGGATCAGGACGCCCGCCCCGCACAACAGCGCGAAGCACACGGCCTGCGCCGCCGATGGGGTCGCGTGCAATTGCCGCGCCGCGTAGCCCATCACCGCCAGCCCGGTCGCCGCGTTGACAAATCCCCCCAGGTCCACTTGTCGCAGCGAAACCAGAAAGCGCGTGTTGACGGGCAGCAGCAGCATGAAATCCAGCCGCCCGGTGCGGATCAACTCGGAGAGCTGCGTGCAATTGGTCAGGAAAAAGGCCTGGAAAATCTGCTGAATGAAATGACTCGCTCCCACCAGCAGCACCACCTCCCATTTCGTCCACGTCGCAATGTGATCGGTGTGCAGGTAGATGACGCCGATGAAGCACAGTTGCAGCGCAAACCACAACACCTCCACCACGATCCAAAGCAGGAAATTCCCCTTGAAACTCATTTCCCTCACCACCGAGTTGCGCCAGAGCGCCTCATAAATGACCGCGTAGCGCCGCAGCCGCGTCAGTTGCTGGAAAGGCGCCCGCATTGGTTTCATCCTCCAACGGCCGAATACTTCCGGATGCCCCGTTCCCACACCGCCAGCGCCAGCAGGTAAAACACCAGCGTCCAGCCAGCCTCCATCCCCAGTCCCTTCCACAGCGCCGCCCCTTTCACCTGCCCAAGATACACGCTCACCGGAAAATACAGCAGATACGGAAAGGGCGTGAAGTTCAGCGCCGCTTCCACCGCGGGCGGCAGGATGTTCAGCGGAAATAAATGCCCGCCGGCGATGTACTCAAACGCGAACACAATAAAAATCAACGTCGAGACTTCCAACAGCCAGAATGCCGCCAGTGCCATCGTATAGGACATGAAAAACTGCAGCAGCCCCGTCAACACCGTCGCCAGCGCCGCGCATCCCAGCGCCATTCCGTCCGGCGGCGCGACCACGTAGCGGCGCATGCAAAATACAAACAGGCCCACCGGCAGCAGCGACACCGCGGTAAAAATCATCCTCCCGGACACAAACAGGCACAGCCGGTAGCCCAGGTAATTGATCGGCTTGAGCAAGAACTGGCTGATGTTCCCGTCCTTGATGTCCGCCGCGATTTGCCAGTCGTCCTCATTCACCGCCGTCAACGTGTCCACCATCGTCACCAGCAGATAATAGGAGGTCATCCCTGCCAGACTGTAACCGCCCACCCCGGCGCTTTGTCCCCGATACACCGCGCGCCAGAGGTAAATCGTCGCCAGCAGCGGTATCAAACTGAACGCCGCGCGCGCGAAAAAATTCACGCGGTAAACCAGGGTGTTGGCGAAGCCGATCTTGATGACGTGCCAGTACTTTTGCATGGCGATGCGATCACCGGCTATCCCGGCCGCGCGGGATCCCCGAACGCCGCCAATTCCTCTTCCAACCGTTCCAGCGGCAGCCCGATGACGTTGCTGAACGACCCCGATACCGACGCCGCCAGCACGTCGCCCTTCTCCTGAATGCCGTAACCGCCGGCTTTATCCAGCGGACTGACCTGCGTGTGATAATGCCGGATTTGCTCCAGCGTCAGCAGCCGAAACGTCACCTCCGTTTGCTCGAAAAACGTCCTTTGCCGATGCGACCGCAACTGGATCAAACACACACCCGTCACCACCACGTGCGTCTTTCCCGACAGCGTCAAGAGCATTTTCTCCGCTTCCGCCAGCGTGGCCGGCTTGCCGAAAATGACGCCGCCCAGCGCCACCACCGTATCGACGCCCAGGATGAGGGCGTCGGGATGTTTCTTGGAAACCGCGCGCGCCTTGCGATAGGCGTTGATTTGAGCCACCTCCCCGGCGCTCAGATGCTCCCCCTCCACCTCCTGGAGCGCCGCAGGCGCGATTTGAAATACCAGTCCCAGTTGCCGCAACAAGTCCGCTCGCCGGGGCGACGCGGACGCCAGGATAAGGTTCGGAGTGTTCATGAGCAAAATTCCCGCTCGAATCCGGCCCGCCGAATCAGAGCGCGAGAAAGTTACGGCAGCGCCCGCGCCTTTGCAACATGTTCCAAAGCCTCATCCCAGTTTTCAGACACGCCCGGCTCGGAGAACGCCTCGCCCTGCCATAAACGGCCCGGCAGGGCGACGCTCCCGCGG